>CBIHRX010000106.1:0-19634 GCA_966212555.1 uncultured Massilia sp. | reverse complement strand
CCGAGGACGCCCGCCGGCCGCACTGGCCGACCGCCGTGCGCCACCCGGTCGACGAGCCCGCCGTACTGCTCGTGCACGTCACGCCGTTCAACGACCTGATGTGGGACAGCGGCCGCACGCCGACGCGCGTCATCGAGCATGGCGTCGCCGTGCCCGACGGGGTGCGCTGGCGCGGCGACGTCGACCGGGGCCTCGTGATCACGAACCACCTGGCGCGGCGCGGCCGGCGCATGGGGGCGGACCTGTTCGCCCGCCTGCGCACGACCTTGCCGCTCGACCTCGTGGGCATGGGCGCGACGGAGCTGGGCGGCCTGGGCGAGGTCGACCATCCGCAACTGCCCGCGTTCGCGGCCGCCTACCGCTTCCTGTTCTCGCCGGTCCGCTATTCCAGCCTCAGCCTGTCCGTGATCGAAGCCATGATGATCGGCATGCCCGTCGTCGCCCTGGCGACGGCCGAAATGGCGACCGTGATCGAGCACGGCATCTCCGGCTTCGCCGTGACCGACACGCGCCGGCTCGCCATGGCGATGCGCGCGCTGCTCGGCGACCCCGGACTGGCGCGCAGCCTGGGCGATGCGGCGCGCCAGCGGGCGCGCGAACGCTTCGCCATCGCCCGCTTCAGCGCCGACTGGGATGCCGCGCTGCGTGCCGTGACCAGCTGACAGCGCCATGAAACTCGACGATCAGCCGCGCGCCGCAGCCGCCACGCCCCGTCCGGCCCACCCTGCCGGCAGCCGCCGCATCGCCCTCATCAGCGACCACGCGTCGCCGCTCGCGGCACCGGGCAGCATCGATTGCGGCGGCCAGAACGTCTACGTCGCGCACCTCGCGCGCGAGCTGGCGCTGGCCGGCCACCTCGTCGACGTCTTCACCCGCCGCGACGACGCGAAGCAGAAGCAGCTCGTGCGCTGGCGCGAGAACCTGCGCGTCATCAACGTGCCGGCCGGGCCGGCCCATTACGTGCCGAAGGAGCAGATGCTGCCCCACATCCCGTCCTTTTCCCGCTTCACGGCCCGCTTCGCCCGCCACCAGCCGGTCCCGTACGACATCGTGCACGCGAACTTCTTCATGTCCGGCATGGTCGCCCGCCACCTCAAGCAGGCGCTGGGCCTGCCGTTCGTGATCACCTTCCACGCGCTCGGCCGCGTGCGCCGCCTCGCCCAGGGCACGGCGGACGCGTTTCCGGCCGCGCGCACGCGTATCGAAAGCGGCCTGATGCGGCACGCCGACCGCATCATCGCGGAATGCCAGCAGGACCGGCAGGACATGGAGCGCCTGTATGGCGCCAGCGCCGAGCGCATCGCGATCGCCCCATGCGGCTTCGACCCCGACGAGCTGTGGCCCATGCCGCGCGACGAGGCCCGCGCCGCGCTGGCGCTGCCCCCCGACCGCTTCACCGTGCTCCAGCTGGGCCGCATGGTGCCGCGCAAGGGCGTGGACACGGTGATCGAAGCCGTCGCGCTGCTGCGGACCGCGTACGGCATCGACGCCGGCCTGCTCGTGGTCGGCGGCGACGCGCAGCCGGGCGGGCGCGACGGTGCGGAACTGGCACGCCTGCGCGCCCTCGCCCAGGCGCTGGGCATCGCCGGCCACGTGCAGTTCGCCGGCCAGCAACCGCGCGCGGCGCTGCGAGTCTGGTACGGCGCGGCGGACGTGTTCGCCACGACACCGTGGTACGAACCGTTCGGCATCACGCCCGTCGAGGCGATGGCCTGCGCCCGTCCCGTCGTCGGCGCCGACGTGGGCGGCATCAAGAGCACCGTCGTCGACGGCACCACCGGCTTCCTCGTGCCCGCGCGCGACCCGCAGGCGCTGGCCGCGCACCTCGCCCGCCTGCAGCGCGATCCCCTGCTTGCGCGCGCCATGGGCGAAGCCGGACTGCGCCGCGCCTACCGCCATTACACGTGGCGCACCGTCGCCCAGCAGGTCGCGGCCATCTACGCCGCCGTCCTCGCCGAAGCGCGCGCCCCCATCGCCGTGACCCAACCCCAGGAGTAAGCATGGCCGACCTCAACGCCTCCCCTACCACAACCACCGCGGCGCCATCGTCGGTGGATGCACTTCCCGACCCCGCCCCGGATCCGGTCCGCTGGCGACGCCCCCTGCACGGCAGGGTCGCACTCGTCACGGGCGCCGCCAGCGGGCTCGGTGCCGCACTGGCCGCCGTGCTGGCGGCCGAAGGCTGCGACGTCGTGGCCGCCGACATCCGCGCCGACGCGCTGCAGATGGCCATGCCGGCGCTGCTCGGCCACGGCGTGCGCGCGAGCGCGCTGCCCCTCGACGTCGGCGACCCGGGCGCCGCACGCGCCGCCATCGAGCGCTGCGTCGCGACGATGGGCCGCATCGACATCCTCGTCAACAACGCCGGCACGGACGTCACCCTGCCCCTGTCCGACCTGTCCGAGCAGGACTGGCTGCGCGTCATCAACACGAACCTGAACGGGCCGTTCCTGCTGGCCAAGCACGCGGCCACGCACATGCGCAGCCAGGGCGGCGGCGACATCGTCAACGTGGCCTCCACGGCGGCCAAGCGGGCCTGGCCGAACGCGAGCGCCTACCACGCCAGCAAATGGGGACTGCTGGGGCTATCGCATGCGCTGCATGCCGAACTGCGGCAGCACGGCATCCGCGTCACGGCCGTCGTCGCGGGCGGCATGCGCACGCCGTTCCTGCTCGACCGCTTTCCCGACCTCGATCCGACCCGGCTGCAGGATCCCGCCAGCGTCGCCCAGGCGATCCGGCACGCGCTGCTGCTGCCGCGCGAAAGCGTGATCGCGGAACTGACCGTCCTGCCCATGCAGGAAACGTCCTGGCCCTGACCCTGTGCCCTCATGAAAGCCACGCCTTGAAAGCCATATTTCTCGACAAGGACGGAACGCTCGTGCCCGACCTGCCCCACAACGTGGAGCCCGCGCGCATCACGCTGTGCTGCGGCGCCGGCCCCGCGCTGCGCCTGCTGGCGCGGCTCGGCTACAGGCTGTTCGTCGTCACCAACCAGCCGGGCATCGCATTCGGACGCTTCGCCGCGGCCGCGATGGACGCCGTCAGCGCCCGCATACGCGACCTGCTGCTGCGCGAACACCTGGCGCTCGACGGCTTTTATTTCTGCCCGCACCACCCGGAAGGCACGGTCGCGCCCTGGGCGATCGAATGCCATTGCCGCAAACCGCTGCCGGGCCTGCTGCTGAAGGCCGCGCACGAGCACGGCATCGACCTGCGCGCGTCGTGGATGGTGGGCGACATCCTGCACGACGTCGAGGCCGGCAACCGTGCCGGCTGCCGCACCATCCTCATCGACAACGGCAACGAGACGGAGTGGCGGCTCGGTCCCCGCCGCGTCCCGACGCGCATGGCCCGCGACCTGTACGCGGCCGCCGTGCTGATCGCCAGCCATGGGGACGCGCCGTGACGGCCCCGTGGCAACGGGCCCGGCGCATCCTGTGCGTGCGCCTCGACTCGCTCGGGGACGTGCTGATGTGCACCCCGGCCATGCGCGCGCTGCGCCGCGCCGTGCCGGGCCGCACGCTGACCCTGCTGGGCTCCCCGTCCGGCGCCGCCGCCCTCCCCTTCATTCCCGAGCTGGACGACGTCATCGCCTGGTCGGCACCGTGGACGAAGTCAGCCACGCCGACAGCCACCCCGGCCCCGATCGCCACCCTCGCCGCACGCGCCTTCGACGCGGCCGTGATCTTCACGACCTACACGCAGAGCGCGCTGCCGGCTGCCCTGCTGTGCCAGCTGGCCGGCATCCCGCTGCGGCTCGCGCACTGCCGCGAAAACCCGTACGACCTCCTGTCCGACTGGGTGCCCGATCCCGAGCCGGCCACGCTCGTACGGCACGAAGTCCAGCGCCAGCTGGCGCTCGTGCAGCGGGTCGGATGCCGCAGCGCCGACCTCGGCCTGTCGTTCGAGCCCCGTCCGGCGGACGTCGCCGCGGCGAGGGCACGCCTGACCACTGCCGGCATCGACCCGGACCGGCCATGGATCCTGCTGCATCCGGGCGCCAGCGCGGCCTCGCGCCGCTATCCGGCCGGACACTGGGCACACGTGCTGCGCCTGCTGGCGCAGGAATTGCGACTCCCCCTCGTGCTCACAGGCGGCGCGGACGAAAGCGAGCTCGTCGACGGCATCCAGTTCGCCGCCGCCGTGCCCGCCGTCTCGCTCGCGGGACGGCTTGCGCTGGGCGAGCTGGGCGCGGCCCTGCGCCTGGCGGCCGTCGCCGTGACCAACAATACCGGCCCCGCCCACATGGCCGCCGCCGTGGGCACGCCCGTCGTCGACCTGTACGCGCTGACCAACCCGCAGCATACGCCGTGGAACGTGCGCAGCCGCGTCCTGTTCCACGACGTGCCGTGCCGCTTCTGCTACAAGAGCACGTGCCCGGAACGCCACCAGGCATGCCTGTCGGGGGTCGAGCCGCAGCGTGTCGTCGATGCCGTGCGCGACCTGCTGGATGCGCCGCGGGCAACGCCGGCGGCAACGACAGCCTGACCGGAGCGGCCCCATGCCGCGCTTGCCGCTGCGCCGATCACCGTCCGGACTGCTTGTCCGTCGCACGCTCCACCGCCGGCGCCGCGGGCGGGGACACGGCGGCCCGCACCGCATACTCGCGCACGAGCGCCTGCAGCGCGTCGCGCTCGACGGTTTCGTGGTCGAGCAGCTGGCGGGCCAGCGCATCCAGCAGGGCCCGCTGCTCGCGCAGCGTGGCCCGCACGCGCTCATGTGCATCGTCGAGCAGCCGGGCGATCTCCGCATCGATCAGGCGCGCCGTGCGTTCGCTGTACGCCGTATTCGGCGGCTGGAGCGGCGCATAGGGCGCGGCGGCGGGCTGCTCGAACGTGGCCAGGCCGAGGCGCTCGCTCATGCCGTATTGCGCGACCATGTGGCGCGCGAGATCGGTCGCCATCTGCAAGTCGTTCTGCGCCCCCGTGGACAGGTCGCCGAACACGAGCTCCTCCGCGACTCGTCCGCCGAGCAGCACGTCCATCCGGTCCAGCAGCTCGCTCTTTTTCAGCAGGTAGCGGTCCTCGGCCGGCAATTGCTGCGTGTAGCCGAGCGCGGCGATGCCGCGGGGGATGATCGACACCTTGGCCACGCGGTCGGCATGCGCGCGGAACTCCGCCGTCAGCGCATGCCCCGCCTCGTGGAAGGCCACCGTTTCCTTTTCCATCGGGTTGATCAGGCGCGAGCGCTTTTCCATGCCCGCGATGACACGGTCGACGGCTTCTTCGAGCTCGCTGCGCTCGACCCGCTCCTTGCCGCGCCGCGCGGCCAGCAGCGCCGCTTCGTTGATCAGGTTGGCGAGGTCGGCACCGGCCAGGCCGGGCGTCTTCGCGGCCACGGCACCCAGGTCCACGTCCGGCGCGAGCTTGACCTGGCGGGCGTGCACCTGCAGGATCTTCTGGCGGCCCTTCAGGTCCGGCCGGTCGAGCGCGACGTGGCGGTCGAAGCGGCCGGGACGCAGCAGGGCCGGGTCGAGGATCTCCGGACGGTTGGTGGCGCCGAGGATGATCACACCCTTGTTGGTATCGAAGCCGTCCATCTCGACGAGCAACTGGTTGAGCGTCTGCTCCTGCTCGTTGTAGCCGCCGACGACGCCGGCCACGCCCCGTGCGCGGCCCAGCGCGTCGAGCTCGTCGATGAAGATGATGCAGGGCGCCACCTTCTGCGCCTGCACGAACATGTCGCGCACGCGCGCCGCGCCGACGCCGACGAACATCTCGACGAATTCCGAACCGCTGATCGAAAAGAACGGCACCCCGGCCTCCCCCGCCACGGCCCGGGCCAGCAGGGTCTTGCCGGTACCGGGCGGCCCGACGATCAGCACGCCTTTCGGAATGCGCCCGCCGAGCCGCCGGTAGCGCTGCGGGTTCTTGAGGAACTCGACGATCTCCATCAACTCGTCGCGCGCCTCGTCGATGCCGGCCACGTCGTTGAAGCTCACGCCGGTCTTGCTCTGCATGTAGACACGCGCCCGGCTCTTGCCCACATCAAACAGTCCGGCTGCAACACCGCCGCGCTTCGCCATCGCACCCCACATCCAGAACAACAGGAGCAGCGGCAGCGCCCACGACAACAGCGTACTCAACCATTCGCTGTGCTGCTGGCCGAAGTAGCGCACGTGCGCCGCGTCGAGCTCCTTGACGAGATCCGGATCGGCCACGCGGACCGCGTTGAACGGACACAGCCCATCCGCATTGCACTTGACGGACTCGGCGCGGTTCTTCGGCAGAATGGCGTCGAGGCCGCCGGACTTCAACGTGCCCGACACGGTCGTCTCCGCCAGCGTGACCTCGTTGACCTTGCCACCGTGCAGAAGCTCCTTGAACTCGCTGTAAGCCAGCGGCGACGACGTGATCACGTCCGTCACGGACTGGAACAGCATGAACAGGACGATGGCGAACAGCCAGTACCACAGCATGGGGCGCAACGTCGGGCTGCCGCCGCCGTCCGTGCCGGGCCCGGTTGGCGTCTCCCTGGTCTCCTTGGTGTCGGACATATCGTTCACGCCGCCTCCCTGCGCCTGAGCTGCTTCAGCCTGTGCTCTTTCGGCGCGTAGCCTACCGTCCCACTGTCTGACAGATCACGCCCACATCACTTTGATCTGGATCAAAGTGACGCGCTCACGTCTGCCGCTCCAGCTGCGCGAGCCGCGCCTCGCACTCCCGTTGTTCGCGCCGGTCGCGGCGCCAGGTGTACAGGGTATTGGTCAGGCAGGTCAGGACGGCGGTGGCGATACCGACCGCCGCGCCGACGTCCGCCAGAGTCAACGACGCGCCGATCGACGCCACACCCGCGACATAGCTGACCACGCCGAAGATACTTGGTCTGTTCATAGCAGTTCTCCCCCATCGATAGCTCGCCTCCCCTTCACAAAACCCGGCAAGTCGAGTAGAGTCCAGTATAGAACTCTAAACTGATCAACGTCAAGAACACTAAACTCAACTGAGTGCAGGACCTGAACATGAACCACTTATCCGACCGCCTCGACCACATCTACCGCACCACGTCGCACCTGGAAGGCGAACGTGGACAGACGGGCCTCGTCAAAGCCTCGGGCGCCTCGAAGAGCGTCGTGAACCAGTGGCTGACCGGGAAGATCAAGTCGATGGACATCCGCTACGCGCTGAACATCGAACGCGAACTCGGGTTCTCGCACATCTGGCTGATGACCGGCGAAGGCGACCCGCGCCAGGCGCCCTTCCACGGCCTGAAGGACGGCGTGCCCGTGCGCCCGGCCGACAACGACGATACGGAATTCGTCCAGATCCGCATGGTCAAGCTGCGGCTGTCGGCCGGGATCACGGGCTTCCAGACGGAGCCGGAACGCCGCGACGGCGGCACGCTCGGCATGCGCCGTACGTGGATCGAGCGGCACAACTATCATCCCGACCACCTGATGGCCATCCTCGTCAAGGGCGAGAGCATGGAACCGGCGCTGTACGCGGGCGACATCGTCATCATCAACACGCTCGACACGAAGCTCGTGGACGGAGCCGTGTATGCCTTCAACTACGAGGGCGAAGCGGTCGTGAAGCGCCTGACGCGCGACGCGGGCAAATGGTGGCTGACGTCGGACAATCCGGACCAGCGCAAATACCACCGCAAACTTTGCCAGGGCAATGCGTGCATCGTCATCGGCCGCGTCGTCCGCAAGGAAAGCGACCGCATTTGAAACTCGAGGTCGCCATCGCCGAACTGAAAGGCGTGCGCGTGGCGCTGGCCTTTCCGCCGCCGGCCTGGGTCGCGCCCGGCGTCGGCGACGTGCTGCTGGAACGCCTGCGTCCCTATTTCCCCGCCCTGCCCGTGATGCTCGTGTCCGTGCAAAAGCATGGCGTGCGCGCGCATGCCGCGTTCCAGGCGCAGGCGCTCGTCGACGGCGCGGACTTGACGCGCCTGGCGCGCACGACGATCGACCTCGACGTGCCGCCGGCACCGCGCGACGAACCGCCGCCGTTCTAGCCATCCGGCTGGCAAAACGTTTTCGCTCCGACTCCCGTCATCGCGTATTCGCGCCCTGAAAACGCCTAGTTAAGCGTTTTCCTATTTTTGTTGACACCGCTTCCCGTTCTGATTACGATTTGCTCAATAATCAGACCAACAAGGAGACGGGCTCCATGACAGCGAAAACGATTATCTGCGGAATCCTGCTGGCGGCCTGCGGCGCGTCGGCCGCAACGGCCGCGGAACCGATCGGCGCCGTCATCGACAAGGACTTCAAGGTCGCCGGCGCGCAGTACCGCGTCCTGCTGGACAAGGCCGCGGGCAAGCCCGGCTTCCCCCGCACCCTGGAACGGGGCGAGTTGAAGATGGTCGGGCCGGGCGACTGGACGGCCGGCTTTTTTCCCGGTTCGCTGTGGTACCTGTTCGAAGCCACCGGCGACGCGACCTGGAAGTCGGCGGCGCTGCACTACACGGCGCTGACGGCGCCCGCCAAATTCGACAAGTCCCAGCACGATCTCGGCTTCATGCTGGGCGCCGGCTACGGCAACGGCCTGCGCCTCGTCGACGATCCGGCCACCCGCGTGGCCTACCGCGACGCCCTGCTGGCCGGCGCGACGACGCTCATCACACGCTTCAATCCGAAAGTCGGCAGCATCCAGTCGTGGGACCTGTGGCCCAATACGACGTGGGCCTTCCCCGTCATCATCGACAACATGATGAACCTGGAGCTGCTGATGTGGGCATCGAAAGCCGCGAACGAGCCGCGCTACCGCGAGGTCGCCATCGCCCATGCCGACACGGCACTGAAGAACCACTTCCGCCCCGACGGATCGAGCTTCCACCTCGTCGACTACGACCCGAAGACGGGCGCCGTGCGCGCGCGCGTCACCGTGCAAGGCCATGCGAACGGTTCCGCCTGGGCGCGCGGGCAGGCGTGGGGCCTGTACGGCTACACGATGATGTACCGCGAAACGCATCGCGAAGAATATCTCCAGCAGGCGCATAGAATCGCCCGCTTCTACACGACCCATCCACGCCTGCCGGCCGACAAGGTGCCCTACTGGGACTTCGACGACCCGGCCATTCCCGATGCCCCGCGCGACGCGTCGGCCGCCGCCATCGCCGCCTCCGCCCTGCTGGAACTGGCGACGTTCTCCGACCGCGAGACGGCCGCGCGCTACCGCGATGTCGCCGAACAGACGCTGCGCAGCCTGTCGTCCGACGCGTATCTCGCAAAGCCCGGCGACAACGGCGGCTTCCTCCTCAAGCATGCGACCGGCCACAAGCCGGCCAAATCGGAAATCGGTGTGCCGCTGAACTACGCGGACTACTACTTCCTGGAGGCGCTGCTGCGCTTGAAGGCGGCACGCAGCGGGACTGGCAGTTTTCATTAGAAAAACCAAGGAGACGTTGTGAGCAAGCAGAGAACACCGGGCGCGCGGATCGCGGTCAAGCCCGTGGCGGCCGTCGTCGCACTGGCCGTCGCCCAATGGGCCGTGCCCGCGCAGGCGCAGGATGCGCAAGCGAACCCCAACCAGCTGCAGACCGTGCTGGTGACGGCCAATAAACGCGTGGAGCGGCTGGAAAACGTGCCGGAGTCGATCTCCGTGCTGTCCGAAGCGGAGATCCAGCGCAACAACGTGCGCGAGATCGAGGACGTCATCAACCTGACGCCGTCGCTGACGCTGTCGTCGGGCACGACGGCCGCCAACAACGCGATCTTCATGCGTGGCATCGGGACCGTCTCGGTCGGCATCGGCGTCGAATCCGACGTCTCCGTCATCATCGACGACATCCCGATCGCCAGCCAGTTCCAGGCCTTCCGCGACCTGGCCGACGTGGCCCGCGTCGAGGTGCTGAAAGGTCCGCAGTCGACGCTGTTCGGCAAATCCGCCGTGGCCGGCGCCATCAACATCGTCACGAAGCCCATCAGCGGGCCGATCGTCTACCGCGCCAACGCGTACTACACGAACGACCACGAATGGCGCGTGGGCGCGTCCGTCGGCGGCAAGCTGCGCGACGACTTCGGCATGCGCATCGCCGTCAACAAGAGCGACATGCCGGGTAACTTCACGAACCTGACGAACGGCCAGAAGGTCAACGGATCGGGCGGCAAGACGATCATGACGAAGTTCCAGTGGAGCCCGATCAAGGACCTGGAAATCGACTTTACGCCGCACTACAACGCGCAGGAAAACAGCCGCGGCGTGACGGCCGTGAACGGCTTCTACCGCACGACCGGACCAGTCGACCTCGCGACCGCGTACATGAACGGCAACCCGCAACTGCCCGCGTCGCTCACGCTGGCGGGCATCAACCCGTACGATCCGAACAACCGCAACGTGCGGCGCGACTTCCCCACCGGGATCAACTCGTCCACGTTCGGCACGGGCCTGAAGTTCTCGTACAACCTGCCGAACGACGGCACCCTGATGTCGATCTCGTCGTACGAGCATTACAAGGCAAACGATTACCGCGACCAGGACTTCGTCGACGTGCCGACCATCGCGCGACCGGGCGAGACGAAGTTCAGCGTCGGGAACGCGCAGTTCGGCACCTACGACATCCGCTCGAAGACCCAGGAATTCCGCTATGTGTCACCGGACACCGGCAAGCTGCGCTACGTGGCCGGCCTGTGGTGGGCGCAGAACGAGATCGACCGCCACTTCATCCGCGGCTTCTGCGTGCGCCCGAGCACCTGCACGGCCAGCTCGCCGTCGAGCCCCACGAACTACTACACCGACATCTACAACGTGAACCGCGCCGTGTTCGGCCAGGCCACGTGGGACCTGTATCCGACGTACACGCTGGTCGCGGGCATCCGCCGCAACGTCGAGACGTCGGGCTTCAACTACATCCGCAACTTCTACACGGACCAGCTGGACCGCTCGACCTTCGTGCCGGGCCCCGTCGGCCAGGACCAGTTTTCCAGCAGCGGCAACCGCGACTGGGCGACGACGGGAAAGCTGTCGATCCAGAAGCAGATCAACAGCGACTGGATGGTCTATGCGATGACGGCGACCGGCTACAAGGGCCTCGCGTACGACGTGACGAGCGGCCTGAAGGCGGCGGCCGCGTTCCCGGTGGCGCCGGAGACGAGCCGCAGTATCGAGCTCGGGACCAAGGCCAACCTGTTCCACAACCGCATGTCGCTCGCGGCCACGATCTACAAGACGGACTTCAAGAACTACCAGCAGAACACGTCGTTCGTGCTGCCGAACGACCCGACGATCTACACGCAGCTGAACTCGATCCCGAAGATCCGCACGCGCGGCGTCGAAATCGATTCGCACTTTCTTCTGACGTCGAACTGGTCGATGAACGTGTCGTACGCGTACACGCGTCCGGAGATCGTCGACTGGAAGAACGGCCCCTGCTACCAGGACAACACGAACCCCGCCATCGGCACGACGGGCCTGGGCGAAGGCGGTTCGCTCGGCGGCTGGAACCGCGCCTGCTTCCCGATCCGGGCCGGATCGACGACGGGCGTGCAGGACCTGTCGGGCGGTATCTTCCCGGGCACGCCGAAGAACAAGGTCAACATCGGCACCAATTACGACTACCGCTTCGCCGACCGCCCGTTCTGGGCCTTCGTGAACGCGAACGTGCGTTACCAGACCGAGTACCAGACCAACATCAACAACGACCCGCGTTCGGTAAACAACGCGTACTCGATCACGGACCTCGGTTTCGGCCTGCGCCAGAACAACGACATGTGGCGCCTCTCGTTCCGCATCAACAACCTGTTCGACCGCTTCTACATCGGCAACGCCAACGCCAGCGGCCCGTCGTACCGCACGGGACCGACGTCGACGTCGCCCGCCATCACGGTCAACAGCTGGGTGCCGCCGCGCGACGTGTTCCGCTTCTACAGCGTGCGCCTCGACCTGAAGTTCTGAATCTGAGTTTCCTCCGCGGGCCCCGGCCCGCGTTTCCCTCGATGCCGCCGGGGCGACCTGGCGGCATTTTTTTATTCCAGGCCATTTCCAAAAACCGGGGTCTGACCCCGGTTTTTGGAAACAAAATCAGTCTTCGTAGATCGGCCCCGCCGTCAGGAACGGGCCGCCCTGGTACACGGCCGTGATGTCGCCGGCGTCCGCCCATGTGCCGCCGGCCGGAAAGCGGTCGGCGAAGGCGCGTGCGCTGTGGCGCGGTTCGAAGCCCAGGTGGGCGGCGGCGCGGTTGTCCCACCAGCGTATCGGGTTGTCCGAGACGCCGTACGTGACCGTGTGGCCCACGCGCGGCGTGAACAGCGCGCAGCGCACCAGCTCGACGAGGTCGTCGTACGCGAGGAACGTGACCAGCATGCGTGCGTTACGCGGCTCGCCGAACGAGGAGCCGATGCGCAGGCACACGGTCTCGATGCCGAAGCGGTCGAAGTAGTAGCGCGACAAGGCCTCGCCGAAGCATTTCGACACGCCGTAGATGCCGTCCGGCCGCAGCGGCACGTTGGCGTCGACGACCTGCGTGGTCGGGTAGTAGCCGACGACGTGGCTGGAACTCGCGTAGATCACGCGCTTGATGCCGCGCTTGTGCACCGCCTCGTACAGGTGGTGCAGGCCCAGGATGTTGGCATGCATGATCGTCTCGAACGTGTCCTCGACGGAGACGCCGCCGAAATGCAGCACGGCGTCGACGCCTTCCGTCAGCGCCATCACGGCGGCGCGGTCGCCCAGGTCGCAGCGCACGACTTCCTCGCCCTCGCCCGCCGGCGCGATGTCCTTGATGTCGCTGAGGCGGACCACGTCGGCCCACGGCTTGATGCGCTCGCGCAGCATGGTGCCCAGGCCGCCGCCGGCGCCGGTCAGGAGGAGACGATGGAAGGGCTTGGACTCGGTCGCTTGGGTCATGGACAGGCTCGCATTGTGTTAAACGTTTAACCGAGTATAGCGAAAACGGTTTCAATGTCAATTTTTTGACCCGCTTTTCCGCCCGGATCCCCCTTCGATACGAGTGGCAACGATTCCATGCGCCTATTTGTTGCCCCAGTTCGGTTTCGGCCGTAACGACGCGTGCTAAGATGTGCCGCTGAGTAACGCGCTGATTAACGATTAACCTCCCATGAAAAAGTCCGCCCCGACCATCCGCGACGTTGCCGCCGCTGCCCAGGTGTCCACCGCCACGGTGTCGAAATTCATCAATGGCGCGCAGCGCTTTTCGCCCAAGGTCGAGGCGGCGATCGAGTCCGCGATCGCGGGCCTGGGCTATAAGTCGAACCCGCTGGCCAAGTCGATGATCACGGGGCGCACGAACACCATCGGCCTCTCCGTGCTGGACATCACCAACCCGCACTTCTCCAGCATCCTGAAGGGCGCGAACCGCGTCGCGCACGACCAGGGCTTTTCCGTGCTGCTCGTCGACACCGAGGAAACCCCCAGCCGCGAACGGCGCACCCTGGAAGAACTGAGCCGGCGCGTGGACGGCATGATCGTGTTCTCGCGCATGCGCGAGCACGAGATGGGATGGATGACGGAGATCGACAAGCCGCTCGTCTTCTTCGGCAGCCTCGCCGAACTGCCGTTGCCGACGGTGGCCAGCGACGACCACGCCGGCGCCTACATGCTGGCGCAGCACCTGCGCATGCTGGGCCATCGCCGCATCGCCTACCTGGGCTTTTCCAAGTCGCGGCGCGACGAGGAGCGCCTGGGCGGCATCCGCGAATCGCTGAACGCGGCCGGCCTGGAACTCGCGATCTTCGATGCCGAAGCGCCGTCGCTGGCCGAAGGCGAGCGCCTGTGCTCCGCCATCGTGCTGGGCAGCCGGCGTCCGGACGCGCTGATCTGCTACAACGACCTGATGGCGCTCGGCTTCATGAAGGAAGCGTCGAACCTGGGCATCTCCATCCCGCAGGACATCTCCGTCGTCGGCTTCGACAATATCCCCTACGGCAAATACACGACGCCGGCCCTCACCACCGTCGACCTGCAGAGCGAGCGCATGGGTGCGACGGCGATGGAAAAGCTGCTGGCCGTGATCCGCGGCGAGCCGGTCGAGAAGCTCACCAAGGTCGCGCCGCAACTGATCCTGCGCGCGTCGACGATCGCCCGCCGTCCCTGAGCCCCGCGTCGCCGTTTACTTTCCGGAAGAGTTGACCTATCCTTTTAGGAAAACGTTTAACAACACCGGAGACACGCATGCGTCCTGCCCTGCCCGTCATTACGATGGCGGTTCTCACCTTGTTACACGCCGCACCCGCACTCGCAACGAAGCCCCTGCACCAGACGGTCGAACAGGCCTACCCGCAGCTGGACTACTTTTTCCGGAAGCTCGTGAAGGAACGGGACGGCATCACCATCGACGGCCGCGCGCCGTTCCAGAGCCACGACAAATTCCTGCCCGGGAAAATCGCGACGGGCCTCGCGGACGTGCTGCTGCACACGCCGGCCGATGACCCGCGCCTGCCCGGCATGCTGCGCGACTACGCGTCCATCGCCGATCTCACCGTCGGCATGGAAAACGATACCTGGGGCATCTATTACTACATCGGTGCGCTGCACAGGCTGAAACAGGCGGGCCTGCTGGAGCGCGCCGTACGTCCCGCCACGCTCGAGCAGTTGCGCAAGAAGCTCGACTGGCGGACCTTCGTGCGCGTGCCGTCCTACGAACTGATCGACCTGCCGACCAATTACTACGGCGTCGCCTTCAGCATCGCGCGCCTGCGCCTGCTGATGGGCTGGGAAGACGCACAGGCGAGCGAGGTCCTGCTCGACCGGATGCTGAAGCATTACGCCGACTATTCCGGCACCTACGGCTTTTCCGACGAGACGGATGGCCAGGGCCGCTTCGACCGCTACAGCATCCTGCTGGCGGCCGAGATCTGCGAACGCTTCATCGAGACCGGCCTGGCCGTCACGCCGGAATTGAAGGCGCTGCTGCGCAAATCGGCCGACGTCGCCCTGAACGCGGCCAATGCCGACGGCAGCGGCTTCACGATGGGCCGCAGCCTCGGGCCGTACGGCGAAACAGCGATGCTGGAGATCCTGTCGACGGCCGCCTACCTGGGCGTCCTCACGCCGGAAGAAAAGGAATACGCCTATGCGTACTCGGCGCGCATCGGCGAGCGCTACATGCAGTTCTGGTACGACCCGGCCCTGCACTCCGTCGACATGTGGGGCAAGGGCCGCCGCACGGACACGTACCGCGGCAAGCACCGCATCCTCGGCGAGAACTTTTCGCTGCTGCACCAGTTGATCGCCACGGACGAAATGTGGAACCGGGCCGGCATGAAGGACGCCGCGCCGCGCGCGGACCTGGCGGCATGGCTGGAACGCGCGCGTCCCGCGTTCAGCCTCACGCGCTTCGCCGGCGGCGAGTACGACCGCGCCCTCGCCATCTGGCGCGACGGGCCGCACGTGTTCAGCCTGTCGATGATCAACGGCGGGCCGAGCCAGCATGCGAACAGTCCGTATTATCCGCTGCCGTTCTCGTACGGGATCGTCTCCGGCATCGCCGACAGCGGCGCCGCGCATCCGCAGCTGCTGCCGAAATTCCGGCTGGCCGACGGCAGCGAATTGATCGCGACCGCGTTCATGAAAAACATCCAGGCACACGAAGCCGACGGCGGCTGGCGCGTCACGTACCGCCAGGATGCGCTCACGAAGCTGGGCAAGAACACCCCCGTGAAGGATGCGCGCATCGCGGTCGAGACGGAATACACGTTGCGCCACGGCGTCGTCACGCGCACCGATACCTATACGCCGGCGGCGCCGCTGGACGTGGCCGGCGTGAGCCTGGAATTCGCGTCGTTCTCGAGCGGCGCCACGGTGGACGGCAAGAGCATCGCCTTCCGCGACGGCGCCGTGCGCGCCTTCGCCGCCGACGGTCTTGCCGCCTGCAGCGCCGACGACGTCGCGGGCAACGAGGCCTACCGCGCGCCGTACGGACCGATGGCCACCTTGGCCGCCTGCCGCACGGGCGCGTTCAGGTTCGATAAACCACTGAAGATCAGCTGGACGATCCGCTACCAGTGACCACGTGCTCGAGCGGATTGGCCAGGCTGCGGTCGCCGCCCATGCGCGCATCCCAGTTCACGGCCGGCAGCTTCGCGGGCGTCGCGACGCGGCCGCCGTGGCGCTGGTAGATCGCGAACCAGCCGGGCACACCGCCCGACCACTCCTGTTCGACGCCCGTCAGCTTCGCAAACGTCGACGGATCCCCGACACCTGCGAGGGAGAACGCGACGAGCCGATCCAGCCGGGGCGACTGCACGTCGAACATCGAGGCCATCATCACGAGCGGCGCAGCCGCGTACAGGTGGTAGTGCAGCGCCCTGCCGGCCCGCTCCAGTTCGTGCGGCAGCACGCCGTCCGGCCGGATCTGCGCCATCGCATCGTCGAACGCCTTGCGGCCCCATGCCAGGCAGCGGGCGTCGCCCGTGACGGCCCCCGTCGCCGTCACCGCGAGGCCTTCCCAGTAATAGTGGTTGTTGCGCACGCCCTTGTGCGCGTCCGAATGGCGGATCGTCGCGTCGGCCAGCGCCAGCAGCCACGCCTCGATGCGGCGGCGTTCGTCGGGCGACGCGGCGTCGCGCACGCGCGCGTAGCTGAGCGCGAGACCGCCGAGCGTCCACTTGCGCGTGTAGTACGACTGCTCCGTCGTCATCGTGCCCAGCATCGCCTGGCGGTCGGCCCAGTTCGCGAACCACGTCAGGGCGCAGCGGGCGTCGGCGTCCTGGTGCGTCCGCTGCCACGCGACGGCGGAGCGGGCCACTGCGTCGAGGTAATCGTTGACGGGCTTCACGGCCGCCTCGTTGCGCGCCTTGCGCACCGGGTCCACGATCGAGTGATGGCTGTCGCTGTAATAGCTGTTCGCATCGATGTCGATCACGGCCGGCGGCGGCGCCTCGCACGCGCAGGCCTGGCGCGCAGCCAGTGCCGCGATGAACATGGCTGTCCCGATGCCTCGTATCCGCATGATTCCCTCGTGTTCTCATGAAAGCGTTTACCTTATCTCAGCTTTGCGCCAAAATCCACATATCCAGTTAAACGTTAACCCTCCATGATCCCGACCGCTTCCTTCACCCGCGCCGCGCTTGCCCTGCTGGTGCCCACGACGTTCCTGTCCCTCCCCGCGGCCGCGGCCGAGGCGCAATCGCCGGCCGCCGTGCTCGCGACGATGGAACGCGTCGCCGACTGGCAGCTCGCGCACCCGAGCGCGCACGATACGACGCACTGGACGCAGGGCGTCGGCGCCGCCGGCTTCATGGCGTTGGCCAACCTGTCCGGCACGCGCACCGTCCGCGACGCGATGGTCGCGATGGGCGAACGCAATGGCTGGCAGCTGGGGCCGCGCGCCTACCACGCGGACGACCATGTGGTCGGGCAGACGTATGCGGAGCTGTACCTGCAGCTGCGCGACCCGGCCATGCTGGCGCCGCTGCGCGCACGCTTCGACGCCATCCTCGCCGAGCCGCATGAAGGCACGCTGGAATTCACGGTGCCCGGCAACCAGGACCGCTGGTCGTGGTGCGACGCCCTGTTCATGGGACCGCCGACGTGGGTGCGCCTGTACGCGGCCACCGGCGACGCGCGCTATCTCGACCACGCCGTCGCCGCATGGTGGCGCACGTCGGACTACCTGTACGACAAGGACGAACACCTGTACTACCGCGACAGCAATTATTTTGCGCGGCGCGAAGCCAATGGCCGCAAGGTCTTCTGGGCGCGCGGCAACGGCTGGGTGATGGCGGGCCTGGCGCGGACACTCCAGTACCTGCCGGCGCACCATCCGGCGCGCGGTCGCTTCGAACAACAGTTCCGTGCGATGGCGACCAAAGTGCTCGCGCTGCAGCAGGCCGACGGCATGTGGCGCGCGAGCCTGCTCGACCCGGGCAGTTATCCGGCGCGCGAGACGAGCGGCACGGCGCTGTTCGCGTATGCGCTCGCGTGGGGCGTCAACCAGGGGCTGCTGGACCGCGCCGCGGCCGGTCCGGGCGTGCGGCGCGCGTGGACGGCGCTCGTCGCCAGCGTCCAGCCGGACGGCAAGCTCACGCACGTTCAGCCGATCGGCCAGGCGCCTACGGGCTTCGCGGAAGACGCGACGGAAGTCTATGGCGTCGGCGCCTTCCTGCTCGCGGGCAGCGAGGTGTTCCGGATGGCGCTGAAGGACGGCACAACGGCGCGCGCCACGGCGCGCACGGTGCGCGTGACGAATCCGGGCGATTTTCATCGCGCCGACGAGACGGTGGAACTGGCGCTCGGCCCGAATGCATCGCAAGCGCCGCTGGCCGTGATGGAAGCCGACACGTCGCGCCTGCTGCCCACGCAGCGCATCGGCGACACGCTGCTGTTCCAGGCGAATTTCGCACCGGGCGAAGAACGCCGCTTCCTGCTGTTCCCCGCGAACGCCCTGCCCGCGCTGGCGCCGCCGGACGTCAAGGTGCACGCACGCCACGTGCCCGAGCGCTACGACGACTTCGCATGGGAGAGCGACCGTATCGCTCACCGCACGTACGGCCCGGCGATCCTGCACGTGCCGAACGAACACGTGGGCAGTGGCGTGGACGTGTGGCTCAAGCGCATGCGCCGGCCCGTCGTGGACACGTGGTACAAGCGCGGCGAGTATCACAGCGACCATGGCGAAGGCCTCGACAACTACAGCGTCGGCACGGGCCGCGGCTGCGGCGGCACGGCGATCTACCGCGATGGCGAGGCATACCCGTCGTCGGTCTACGCGGGCTGGAACGTGATCGCGGACGGGCCGCTGCGCGCCGTGTTCGAGCTGCGTTACGACGCCTGGAATGCGGCCGGACGCCAGGTCGCGGAAACGAAACGCATCTCGATCGATGCGGGCTCGAACTTCAGCCGCGTGGAAAGCCGCTACACGAGCGGCCAGGCGGGCGCCCTGCCCGTCGCCGTCGGCATCGCGCAGCGCAAGGGCGACGGCCGGCTCGTACGCGATACGAACGCCAGCTGGATGAGTTACTGGGAACCGGAGAGCGCGCCGAACGGCCACACGGCGTGCGCGGTCATCGTCCCCGGGCAGACCACGCGCGCCGCTGTCGACGGCACCGACGCCCTGCTGGTCGGGGCCGCGCAGCCCGGGCAGCCGTTCGTGCACTGGCTGGGCGCGGGATGGAGCAAGAGCGGGGACTTCCCCGATGCGCAGGCGTGGGAAGCCCACGTGCGCAAGGTGGCGCAGCGGCTGGCGGTGCCGCTGCGGGTGACGCGCGAGGACTGAATCAGCCGCTGTTCCTCAGGCCTGCCGAAATGCCGTTGATCGACATGTGCAAACCGTTGCGGGTCGCGTCGTCGTCGATGCCGGCCCGGTAGCGGCGCAGCAGCTCGACCTGCAGGTGGTTCAGCGGATCGATGTACGGCAGGCGGTTGCGCAGGGAGCGCTGCATCTGCGGGTTCCCGTCCAGCAGCTCGTCCTGCTCCATGATCTGCCGGAGGATTTCCACCGTGCGCGCATGCTCGGCGCTGATGGCGCCGAAGATGCGGTCGCGCAGCGCTGCATCGGCCACGAGGCCGGCGTAGCGGCCGGCGATCGCGATGTCGCTCTTGGCCAGCACCATGTCCATGTTCGACAGCAGCGTCGTGAAGAACGGCCAGGTCTTGTACATCGTGCGCAGCAGCGCGAGGCGCTCGGCCGGCGCGTCCGCGATGAAGCGTTCCACCGCCGTGCCGAAACCGTACCAGCCCGGCAGCATCAGGCGGCACTGGGCCCAGCTGAACACCCAGGGAATCGCG
>CBIHRX010000105.1:0-19757 GCA_966212555.1 uncultured Massilia sp. | reverse complement strand
TTGCCCTCCTTGTCGATGTGAGGACCGGCGCACCAGGCGGTGCCGGCGGCGGCGCCGTCGCCGGCACGCTGGGTCACCTTGTCGATGTGGGGACCGGCGCACCACGCGGTGCCGGCGGCGACGGTGTCGCCGGTGCGCTGGGTCGCCTTGTCGATATGCGGACCGGCACACCACGCCGTCTCGCTGGTCGCCGCTGCGGCGCGGGCGCCCGGATAGGCCTCGCCGAAGGTCGCTTCGTACAGGTCGCGCATGCGGTCACCGCTGTCGAGCCGGAACTGTTCGTCGTCCTCGCCGCGCATGCCGACGTACGGATAGTGATGCAGGAAGTAACCGAACACCTGTTCGCAATCCACCGCGTATTTCATCGTGTCGAGGATGTGGTAGTGCCAGAAGGTGTCGACGTCGACCAGCGGCGCGGTGTCCTCTGCCGGGTACAGCTTCATCAGGCACAGGAAGCGGCGGTACTCCTTTTCCACGGCATTGGCCTTGTCGAGGCTCCAGCCTTCGCCCGATTCCACGTGCATCAGCTTCATCTTGATCGGCTCCAGGTCGAGTTGCATCACGGCGTTAAACAGGTCGTTGGTGTTCATGGTCATCCTTTGATAATGGTTGAGTACTACTATCCCTAGTTTGGTTATGCGGTGAACCGACTGCTGGAAACAATATTTCCTTGAGGCATGTAATGACTTCGGGCAACATAGTGTCAGGTTTGCAGACGCGTCTTACACGTGCTCAATGTAGTTGAGACAATTCACCTAGTTTTTGATATTTGTCAAATAAACAACATTTGTTGTTTAATCCGCTACTCATGATTTGAAAGACAAAGTAGGGCCCTCAGGAAGCACATTCCTGTGAACATAATAGGAAAGCAACGGGAAAACCGCGTCAGATCACGGCCGAGCCCAAACCGTGTTCCTGCTGCTGGGAGAAGGCAGGTTCGGGTCCGCCGATGACGGGCGCCGACACCATCACGGTGGTGCCGCCGTCCGGTTCGCTGAAGACGGCGCAAGTGCCGCCGAGGATGACGATGCGTTCTTCGATGCCGACGAGGCCGAACGACCCGTACTTGTTGCGCCCGCCGGGCGGCAGGCCGCAACCGTTGTCGCGCACCGTCAGCGACAGCCAGCCCCCGTTCAGGCGCAGTTCCACCTTCACGCGCGTCGCGTTGGCATGCCGGACGATGTTCGTGAGCGATTCCTGCAGGATGCGGAAGAAGGCCGTGGCGCAATGGTCGGGCAGGGCGATCTCGCCATGGTCGTCCTGGATTTCGCACTGGATGCCGGTGCGCCGCTGGAACTGGTTGACCTGCCATTCGACGGCCGCCGACAGCCCGAGGTCGAGCACCGTCGGGCGCAGGTCGTTGATGATCTGGCGCACGCTCTTGATCGTCGTGTCGATCTGCAGCAGCGTCGCGCGGGCGCGCTTGTGCAGGTGGCTGTGCGTGCCCTTCGTGCGCCCGGCCAGCAGCTCGGCCTCGATGCGCAGCGCCAGCAGGCTCTGGCCGAGATCGTCGTGGATCTCGCGCGCGATGCGCTTGCGTTCCATTTCCTTGATCTGGTAGGCGTGGTCGGCCAGGCGCCTGAGCTTCTGGTGCGACAGCTGCAGCTTCGTCTGGCTCTCGCGCAGTTCGCTCGTCATCTCCTGCGCGAGCGCGAGGGCGGCGCGGCGCGACGACGTCAGGATGTGCAGCAGGGCGTACAGGAGGATCGAGCCGAGGAAGCCGAACGCCATCATCAGCTTCGGGTAATACCCGTCGAAGTCGGTGTACAGCGCGGATTTTTGCACGCTGTAGGTGGTTTGCCACGGGCGGCCGTTGAAGTCGAGCGGCAGCGTCGTCGTGAACACGTCGTTGCCGGTGTCGAGCGCCGGCCTGGGGGCGGTCGCGGTGCCCCGGCTGTCGAACAACGTGAGCGGCTTGCCCACCGTCTTGCGGCCATGAATGTCCATGCCCGGACCGATGTCGTACAACGTCATGCGCAAGCCGGCGACCGGGACCTCGTCCATCACGCCATGCAGCAACTTCCTGACGCTGAACGCAATGCCCAGGGAACCGTCGTATGCGGTGCGACGCTCTTCGACCGTGGCGACCGGCATGTCCTTCCGGTAGACGGGCATGCGCATGCCCAGGTAGTTGTCGTTCGGACGTGACAACACCTGGATCGCCGTACCGGTCGAAAAAATCTTGCCGCTGTCGCGCTCCTCGAACAGCATGGTCCCGAAATAGCGGTTCGCCATCAGGTCGACACCATAGAAATGCGCCGCCGGCGGGACGGGCTCGACGAAGGTGACGACGAGGTAGGAAGACCGGATGCCCGGCGGTACGATGTCCGGATCGGTCGGCTTGCCAAAGATGCGCGACACGTTCTTGCGCAGGTCCGCGACGTAGGCGTCACGCTGCGCGTTGTTGATCGGAATGGCGTAATTGATGTAGTCGACTGCAGGGAAATTGCGCGGCACGTCGATGCCGCGCACAAATTCGTGGAAGTTCTCGTGCGTCAGCACGTCGGTGCTCTGGATCATGCTGACGGTCGAGCGCAACAAGTCCGTGTACGACTTCACGCGCACGTTGATCACGCTTTGCGCATGCTTGGCATGGCTGACGAAACGGGCTTCGGCGTCGCTTTCGATGGAGCGGGCGGTGACGATGTACAGCACGCTGCCGACCAGCGACGACAGCAACGCGCCAGCCCAGAACGAGAACCGGGTGACCGAAAAAGCGTCTCTCAGCGTCGTCGCCATGTCAGTACGTTTCTCACGATGGTTTCCGGCCTGGCCGGATATGCATTGTTAATTTTTGTAAATTACTTGTCTTGCGTGCCGCGCGTACCTAGCAGTTCGAAGAGTTGTCGTCAGGAACAATTCCTCCTCTTTAGCGGCACGGCGCCAGAATGACAAAGCCCGCTTCGCAGCGGGCTGATTGTTGCGTCGGGCGGGCCGCAGGTCAAGGACGGCCCGCCTGGAACATGCCGTCATGCGGACAGCGCGCCTTGTCGGGTACGTGGGCCGGCGCAGTAGGCCGTCTCCGCACGCGGCCCGGCGCAGTAAGCCGTTTCTGCCCGGGGACCTGCACAGTAGGCCGTCGCTGCCGCGGCGCCTTCGCCACGCGCAGCTTGTACCTTGGCACGCGGTCCCGCGCAGTACGCGGTTTCTGCCCGGGGGCCGGCACAGTAGGCGGTGCGTGCTTCGCCACGCGCAGCCTGCGCCTCGACGCGCGGCCCGGCGCAGTAAGCCGTTTCCGCACGGGGGCCGGCACAGTAGGCCGTGGCGGCGACGGCGCCTTCGCCACGCGCAGCTTGCGCCCTGACGCGCGGCCCGGCGCAGTAGGCCGTTTCCGCACGGGGGCCTGCGCAGTAGGCCGTTTCTGCCCGGGGGCCGGCGCAGTAGGCCGTGGCGGCGACGGCGCCTTCGCCACGCGCGGCTTGCGCCCTGACGCGCGGCCCGGCGCAGTAGGCCGTTTCCACACGGGGGCCGGCGCAGTAGGCCGTCAGCGCCTGGGTATCGTCGTCGTGTCCGGCAAATTGCGCGGCGTCCATCCCCGGATAGGCCTCGCCGAACGTGGCCTCGTACAGTTCGCCCATGCGCTTGCCGCTGTCGAGGCGGAACTGTTCATCGTCCTCGCCGCGCATGCCGACGTACGGATAGTGGTGCAGGAAGTAGCCGAATGCCCGCTCGCAGTCGGCGGCGTACTTCATCGTGTCGAGGATGTGGTAGTGCCAGAACGTATCGACATCGACCAGCGGTGCGGTGTCCTCTTCTGGATACATCTTCATCAGGCACAGGAAGCGGCGGTATTCCTTTTCGACGGCATTGGCCTTGTCCAGGCTCCAGCCTTCGCCCGATTCCACGTGCATCAGCTTCATCTTGATCGGTTCCAGGTCGAGTTGCATCACGGCTTTGAGCAGGTCGCTAGTGTTCATGATCGTCCTCATTATTGAATGGTTATTTACAGCTATCCCTAGTTATGGTTTTGTGCGGCGAATCCACTGCTGACGAACAACATTTCCTTGAAGCATGTGATGACATCTGGCAACACACCGTCGGTTCTACTGACGTGTCTTACACGTAATCAATGTAGTTGACGCAATTCGTTGATGCTTTGATATTTGTCAAAGGAACAACATATGTTGTTCGAAAGGCTATGCAGTTGTTATAATGTAAGGTAGGCGCACTCAACCTGCATAGGCGAAGGCGAGAGAAAAGGCCGTGTGCGCGTCGACTGCGTCCCGATGAGTTAGCTCGACGATTCGTAGGACCGCCGTGACGATTTGAAGTTCACATAACGACCGCGAACAGGGCCGAGGAAAGCCGCGCGGTCCGGTGCAACCGCGTGGTCGCGCAAGCAAGGAATCGGATCAGATCAGGGCAGAGCCTTGACCATTCTCGAGTTGGGCGTGGACGGGGTGCGCAAGGGCACCCACGACGGGGGCGGACACGGTCACGGTGGTGCCGCCGTCCGGTTCGCTGAAGACGGCGCAGGTGCCGCCGAGGATGACGATGCGTTCTTCGATGCCGACGAGGCCGAACGACCCGTACTTGTTGCGCCCGCCGGGCGGCAGGCCGCAACCGTTGTCGCGCACCGTCAGCGACAGCCAGCCCCCGTTCAGGCGCAGTTCCACCTTCACGCGCGTCGCGTTGGCATGCCGGACGATGTTCGTGAGCGATTCCTGCAGGATGCGGAAGAAGGCCGTGGCGCAATGGTCGGGCAGGGCGATCTCGCCATGGTCGTCCTGGATTTCGCACTGGATGCCGGTGCGCCGCTGGAACTGGTTGACCTGCCATTCGACGGCCGCCGACAGCCCGAGGTCGAGCACCGTCGGGCGCAGGTCGTTGATGATCTGGCGCACGCTCTTGATCGTCGTGTCGATCTGCAGCAGCGTCGCGCGGGCGCGCTTGTGCAGGTGGCTGTGCGTGCCCTTCGTGCGCCCGGCCAGCAGCTCGGCCTCGATGCGCAGCGCCAGCAGGCTCTGGCCGAGATCGTCGTGGATCTCGCGCGCGATGCGCTTGCGTTCCATTTCCTTGATCTGGTAGGCGTGGTCGGCCAGGCGCCTGAGCTTCTGGTGCGACAGCTGCAGCTTCGTCTGGCTCTCGCGCAGTTCGCTCGTCATCTCCTGCGCGAGCGCGAGGGCGGCGCGGCGCGACGACGTCAGGATGTGCAGCAGGGCGTACAGGAGGATCGAACCGAGGAAGCCGAACGCCATCATCAGCTTCGGATAATAGTTGTCGAATTCCGTGTACAGCGCGGCCTTCGGGGCGGAATAGATCGTTTGCCAGGTCCGGCCGTGGAAATCCAGCGCGAGCATCGTCGAAAACACGGTGTCGCCGCCGGCGAGCGGCGGCGTCGGGTTCGTGCGGCTCCCATGGCTGTCGAACAGCACGCGCGGCGTGCTTCCCGTCTCGTTGCCATGGATGTCGAAGCCGGCGCCGATGTCGTACAACGTCATCCGCAGCCCTTTGATCGGCACTTCATCCATGACGCCATGCAGGAGTCTGGCCACGCTGAAGGCAATGCCGAGCGAACCGACATAGGCGGCGCGGCGTCGCGCCACGGTATCCGGATGCGTGCCGTTGGCGTAGTTGGGCATGCGCATGCCCAGGTGGGTGTCGTTCGGCCGGGACAGCGCCTGGATCTGCGTGCCGGAGGCATAGATCGTGCCCTGGTCGCGCGACTTGTCCAATTGGGTGCCGAAATAGCGGTTCGCCATCAGGTCGATGCCGTAATGCCCGGGACTCGACTGGTCGGGTTCGATGTAGGACACGATCAGGTAGGACGGACGCCGGCCCGGCGGCGCGATGTCCAGCAGGACGGGAGAGCGGCTGCGGTCCTGCATTTCCTTCCTCAGTGCCTCGATGAAGACCCCGCGTCGCTCATCGGTGATATGCACGGCAAAATTGAGCGAATCGACCGCCGGGAAATTCCTGGAGAGGTTCAGTCCCGCCACGTACAGGTGCAGGTTGCGGTGCGTGATGACGTCCACGCTCTGGAGCATGCTGCCGGTCGACTGCAGCAGGTCGTTGTATGACTTGACGCGGACGCCGATCACGCTCTGGGCATATTTCGTGTGATTGAGGAAGCGTTCATACGCATTGCTTTCGATCGAACGCGCGGTGACCACGTACAGCGCGCTGCCGACTAACGTCGACAGCATGACCCCGGTCCAGAACGAAAAGCGGGTAACGGAAAATGCGTCTCTCAGCGTCATCGACATGAGGAACCGCAACGGCACGGTGATGTTGAAGGATTTCAACTTACGCGCCTTGGATGTGGGACGAACCTAGCAGATCGGGGAGTTGCCGACCGTGGACGACACTGGGCTCCCAATGAAGCAAAGAAAAAGCCCGGTTCGTCGCCGAACCGGGCTTTTGCGCTAGATCAAACTCGCTTATTTGCCCCAGCTGTCCTTGAGCGTCGTGACGCGGTTGAACACGGGCTTGCCCGGGGTGGAATCCACGCGGTCGGC
Source organism: uncultured Massilia sp. (assembly GCA_966212555.1). Classification (GTDB taxonomy): domain Bacteria; phylum Pseudomonadota; class Gammaproteobacteria; order Burkholderiales; family Burkholderiaceae_D; genus Telluria. Next base: position 13,299 of record CBIHRX010000105.1, on the reverse strand, counting down.
GACGAAATAGCCGTGGCGCTCGAACTGGAAGCGCTGGTCGGCCTCGGCCTGGGCCAGGCCCGGCTCCAGGTAGGCGGTAACGATTTCCAGCGCGTTCGGATTGAGCACGCTCATGAAATCCTTGCCGCCGCCGTCCGGTTGCGGATCGAGGAACAGGCGGTCGTACAGGCGCACTTCCGCTTCCAGCGCGTGGGTCGCGCTGACCCACGTGATGTTGCCCTTGACCTTGTAGTTGTCCGCGCCCGGCGTGCCCGATTTCGAGTCCGGGAAATAGTTCACGTGCACGGCGGTGATATTGCCGTTCTCGTCCTTGTCGAACCCGGTGCATTCGGTCACGAAACCGTACTTCAGGCGCACGCGCGAGCCCGGCTTGCCGTCGATCGGGGGATAAAAGCGGTGGTAGCCCTTGGCCGGCACTTCCATGAAGTCTTCCTGCTCGATCCACAGCTCGCGCGAGAACGGGAACGAACGGGTGCCCCATTCCAAATGGTGCGGGTGGACGGGCGCGCTGCACTCGACCGTTTCGCCTTCCGGGAAGTTGTCGACGATGAGCTTCAGCGGACGCAGCACGGCCACGGCGCGCGGCGCCTTCGGGTCGAGGTCGTCGCGCAGGGCGCCTTCCAGCGTGCTCATGTCGATCCAGCCGTCGGCCTTGGAGACGCCGATGCGCTCGCAGAACAGCTGGATGGATTCCGGCGTGTAGCCGCGGCGGCGCAGGCCGACGATCGTGGGCATGCGCGGATCGTCCCAGCCGTCCACGACGCCTTCCGTGACGAGCTGGCGCAGCTTGCGCTTGGACGTCACGACATAGGTCAGGTTCAGGCGCGCGAATTCGTACTGGCGCGGCACCGGGCGCTCGAAGAAGCCGCCGCCGGCCAGCGTGTCGACGAGCCAGTCGTAGAACGGGCGGTGATCCTGGAATTCCAGGGTACACAGCGAATGCGTGATGTTTTCCAGCGCGTCCGAGATCGGGTGCGTGAAGTCGTACATCGGGTAGATGCACCAGGCGTCGCCCGTGCGGTGGTGATGCGCGTGGCGGATGCGGTACAGGGCCGGGTCGCGGTTGGTCATGATGGGCGACGCCATCGCGTCCTCGCTCATCTTCGCGCGCAGCACGTGTTCGCCATCCTTGTACTTGCCGGCCTTCATGTCGCGGAAGATCTGCAGCGATTCCTCGACCGGGCGGTCGCGGAACGGCGAGTTCGTCCCCGGCGTGCCGAAGTTGCCGCGATTGCGCGACATGTCTTCGGCGCTCTGGCTGTCGACATAGGCCTTGCCGTTCTGGATCAGGTATTCGGCCATCGCGTACAGCTGGTCGAAGTAGTCGCTGGCGTAGTGCAGGTATTCCTGCCCCCCTTGCTCCCACGTGAAGCCCAGCCACTTGACGCTGTCCATGATCGTGTCGACGTATTCCTGGTCTTCCTTTTCCGGATTCGTATCGTCGAAACGGAGGTGGCAGCGGCCCTGGTAGTCGCGCGCCAGGCCGAAGTTCAGGCAGATCGATTTGGCATGGCCCACGTGCAGGTAGCCGTTCGGCTCCGGCGGGAAGCGCGTGATCACGGACGGCATGCCGGCACGCGTGTGGGTGCCCGCGGCGAGGTCGGATTCGACGATCGCGCGGACAAAATTCGGCGACGGGGTGGCCGCCGCGGCGTTCTTGTCGTTACTCATGAAGCCTATCTTGAATGGGTATGATTCCCGGCATTTTACCGTAGAAGACGGCATCCGGTCCGCTATGTGGCCAAGCGCACGGTTCGCGTGATGGGCAGTCCGCATACTGCGCCTGTCAAGTTGGCGCTTTCTATAGGATAATCTCGGTTTAATGTTTTTCGGCCACAGCCGGAGAGTTCCAAGTGGAAAATTTATACGCGATCCTCGGCGTCGCGCCGAATGCCAGCGACGACGACATCAAGAAGGTCTACCGCTCGCTCGCCATGCGCTACCACCCGGACCGCAACCAGGCGCCGGGCGCGGAAGCGCGCTTCAAGGCCGTCACGAAGGCATACGAAGTCCTGTCCGACCCCGTCAAGCGGGCGGAATACGACCAGAGCGTCAACCACCGCATCGTGCTCGACGCGGAAAGCGAGGCGTTCGAGCTGTGGCGCTCGGTCTTCGCGCTGAACGGTGTGAACCTCCCTGCCTGAATACGTTCCAACAGAATACGAGTCAATCATGAAAAAAGTACATCCGGAGTTCGCCTTCCAGTCGCGCGAGCTGGAAGGCCAGATCGAAGGCACCCTGGGTGACCCGCCCAACCGCAAGAACTACGACATGATGGTGCAGGCCCTCGTGTCCGAATACGCCAACGGCGACGGCCTCGACGACGTCAACATGATGGCGTTCGCGCTCGTCGACCGCATCCGCTTCACGGACCCGAAGGGCCTGATCCGCGAAGCCTACGACTACGAGGGCGGCGATCCGGCCAAGGTGTTCGCGATGGCCAACTGCGACGGCGACGACGAGGGCAAGGCGATGTATGCCGCCATCTGCGACAACTATCCGGAACTGGCGCGCCAGGCCATCGTGACGGCGTTCCTGTACAAGAACCAGGCCCGCTGGGAAGACGACGACCAGTCGCTCGACCAGCTCGCCCGGGACGACGAAGGCGACGACGAGGAACTCGACGAGAGTGGAATCGGGGCGGGCGACGACTTCACCCAGCTGTTCGACCAGGAAGGAGGTGACCGCGAATGAGCAACGACAACAAATCCAACCTGCCGGCCTTGAGCAAGCAGGTCGGCGAACTCGTGCTGGCCGGTTCGCTGCAGCACGCCGAAGAGGCGCTGTCGCAGGCCGCCGACGAGCATGGCGACTACGCCGTGGCCGAAGTGTTGTCCACCTTGCCGCCGCAGGTGACGGCGCTGCACCTGGCCGGTTTCGACGGCGCCAAGACCTCCGTCGCGACCCTGCTCGTGCCGCCGAAGGCGTGGGCCGAAAGCCTCGCGTATCTCGCCGCCACGTGGCCGGACGACATGATCGAGGACGACCCCGAGCGGATCGCGGAAAACCTGTTCAACCACATCCACGGCATCATCTACGCGACGGATGACGAGGAGCGCCGCCACGAACTGCTGACGGAAGCGTCGGCCACCGACTACGGCGCGACGGCGTTCGCCATCGTGTGGTCGCTGGCGCCGCGCGAGATCCTCGAAGTGGCCGGCGAGATCAACAACCGCGGCCCGCACATCAACGTGCACACGACGTCCGACAGCGACATCGTGCCGCTCGCCGTCGACCTGGCCAAGGCCAGCGAGGACGGCTGGCAGCGTTCGCTGCTGGAACTGTTCCCGGAATACCGCAACACGGCCGACCTCGCGGACGTCGAGTTGCCGGACGATCCGGACGAAGAGACGGAATTCCAGCAGCGCGGCACGCGCGAACTGCTGTACCGCCTGCGCAAGCAGGTGCCGTCCGTCCGCAGCCTGCAGCGCCGCAGCGGCCGCCGCAGCATGGGCACGGACATCTTCTCGTGACGGGGGCGAGCGCATCGATGCTGCCGGCAATCGTCATCGAAAAACCGCCCCGGCTGATCCGCGCGATCCGGCTGATTCCCGGCAACGCCAACGCCGACGAGGCGGCCGGCCTCGCCGACGAACTGGCCGGCATCACGGCGATGGTGGCCGAGAAGTTCACCAACGACCGCACGGCCGAGGGCATCCAGCGCGCGCAGCTCTTGAGCATCGGCTGCGTGTCGCTGGGCCTGGAACACCTGGTTGAAACGGACGACGAACAGGGCGACCTGGACGCGCTCGACGTGCTGCTCGACGAGGGCGCGGAATTCGTGTTCCAGCAGGGCTTCCGCCTGGTCCGCGACCTGGCGGCGCTGCCGGAAGACACGCTGGTCGGCGAATACGACAACGACCCCGTGTACTCGGCGCGGCGCCTGAAGGAGCTGTTCGTCGACATCTGCACGGCCGACCCGGCCGAGACGTGGTCCGGCTACGAGCGTTACCTGGGCCAGCTGAAGCAGCGCCACGACGTGCAGGCCGTCGTGCGCGCCGCGCAATGGCTGCGCCGGCACCACTGGGAAGGTCCCGTCAAGGATCCGGACCTGAACGCGGAAGGCGTGATCGCGCTCGCGATCATCTTCGGCATCGAAGGCGGCGGCCGCATCGTCGCGCGCACGGGGCAGAAGGAATTCGAGCGCTTCGTGCAGACCGTCCGCAAGGGCAAGCCGGACTTCGACGCGGGCTGGGCCGCGCTGCTGGAACACATTCCGGCGCCGCACCGGGCCATCGTCGCGGACCGCATCCAGAGTTACCGCAACAGCATCCTGCTGCAGAACATCGCGGGCAAGGTGCCGCTGAAGGAGCTGTTCGTGGAGCTCGAGAACTACGCCGGGTCGGAGATCGACGCCGAGTATCCGTGACTGCATGGTGGGCTCGGGGAGCCCACCCTACGGCGACACGTAGGGTGGGCACCCCGTGCCCACCAATCACCCACATCATCAAATCCGGTAATTTACGGGCGGCGTCCCGAGCTCGTCAATACGGTTCGTGCGCCCCCCGATTCCCATCAGGACTACCATGACGCTCCAGCCCCGCATCCCGTGCGGATGCGGTATCGAGCCATCAATGCAAGGAGTACGTCATGTTGCAAGCAAACGAAATCCAGCAGCGATTCACTCATATTCAGCAAACCATCCAGGAAGCCCAGCAGGCCTGCCAGCAGGATGCCCCGAACGAGATCCGCGACTGCATCGAAAAACTGTCGCGCGAAGCCCAGCAGGCCCAGAGCGTGATGCAGTCGAACGACCAGCAACGCATCCAGCAATGCGTGGACAGCCTGGAAGACATGGGCGATGAAGCCAAGCGCATCAGCCGCTCGCTGCCGACGATGCCCGCGCACCTCGAAGCCGCGGTGACCCGCGTGCACGCCGAGCTGTCGGACCTGAAGCACAAGCTGCACTGATCAAGTTTTACACCACGCCGCCCGCACGCAGGGCGGCGATCTCCTCGCCGGTCTTGCCCAGCACCTCGCGCAAGACTTCCTCCGTGTGCTCGCCCAGCAGCGGCGGCGCCTTGGCGCTCGTGGCCGGCGTGGCCGACATGCGCATCGGGCTGCGCACCAGTTTTACCTGTCCGGCGGTCGGATGCGGCAGCGCGATCTCCATGCCGCGCGCGCGCACCTGCTCGTTGGCGAACACCTCGTCCAGGTCGTTGATCGGGCCGCACGGCACGCCCACGGCTTCCAGCTGGGCGATCCATTCCGCGCGCGGCCGTGCGCGCACCATGTCGGCGAGCAGGGGCACGAGCACGTCGCGGTTCTGCACGCGCGCCGGGTTGGTGGCGAAGCGCGGGTCGCGCGCCAGTTCCGGCCGGCCGCCCGCTTCCACGAATTTCTGGTACTGGCCGTCGTTGCCGGCGGCGACGATGAGGTGGCCGTCGCTGCACGCGAACGTCTGGTACGGCACGATGTTCGCGTGCGCATTGCCCCAGCGTTTCGGGCGCTTGCCGCTGTTCAGGTAATTGCTGCCGACGTTGGCCAGCATCGCGACCTGCGTGTCCAGCAGGGCCATGTCGATGTGCTGGCCCTCGCCCGTGCGGTCGCGGTGGGTCAGCGCCGCGAGCACGGCGACGGTGGCGTACATGCCCGTCATGATGTCCGTCAGCGCGACGCCGACCTTCTGCGGGCCGCCGCCCGGCAGGTCGTCGCGCTCGCCCGTCACTGACATCAGCCCGCCCATCCCCTGGATCAGGAAGTCGTAGCCGGCGCGGTGCGCGTACGGCCCGTCCTGGCCGAAGCCCGTGATCGAGCAGTACACGAGGTCCGGCTTGACGGCCTTCAGCGAATCGTAATCGAGGCCGTAGCGCTTGAGGTGGCCGACCTTGAAGTTTTCCAGCACGACGTCGCACTGGCGCACGAGGTCGCGCAGCAGCGCCTGGCCGGCGTCGCTCGCGATATCGACCGTCAGCGAACGCTTGCCGCGGTTCGCCGACAGGTAGTAGGCGGCTTCGGTGGTCGCACGGCCGTCGGCGTCCGGGGCATACGGCGGGCCCCACGCGCGCGTGTCGTCGCCGGCGCCGGGGCGCTCGATCTTGATCACGTCGGCGCCGAGGTCGGCGAGGTTCTGCGAGCACCACGGCCCGGCCAGCACGCGCGACAGGTCGAGCACGCGGATGTGGCCCAGCGCGCCCTGCAGGCGATTGTCCGGACCGTTGTGCGGTCCGTTCGGAATGGATGCCATCGAGTCTCCGATTGATGAGTTGTTCTCGGCGCGGATTATACGTTGGGTTTTTCGTCCAGCGTGGCCGCGAACTGGTCGCGTTCGCGGTCGACGATGTCGTCGACGACGCGCTCGTCGAGCCCCATCCCTTCGAGCACGAAGGCCGACAGCTGCAGGCTCGCTTCCAGCGTCTCCGGCACGACGACGTTGGCGCCGGCCCGCTTGAGGGCGCGCGCATGCTTTTCGTCGCGCGAGCGCGCGTACAGGCGTACGTGCGGGAACTCGCGCCGGATGCCGCGCACGGCCTGCAGCGCGGACGCCGGATGGTCCATCGTCAGCACGACCGCGGGCGCGTCGTCGGCATGCACGCGGCGCAGCAGTTCCGGGCGCGCCGCGTTGCCGAACCAGACCGGCACGCCGTCCGCGTGCAGCTTCGACACGAGCTTCGCGTCGTTCTCGAACGCGACATAGGGGATCTCCTGGGCCGCGAGCAGCTTGGCCAGCTGCTGGCCGACGCGGCCGAATCCCGCGATGATCACGCGGCCGCGCGCCGCCTCGAGTTCATCGTCCGTGAGGCGCGCCGCGGCGCCCTGGGGTTCCGCCGCCGAGCGTTCGCCGATCGCATGCCCGATCCGCGCCAGCAGCGGCGTGATGAACAGCGACAGGCCGACGGCCAGCATCACGCGCGCGCCGAGGGCGCCGTCCAGCAGCTTCGACGCGATCGCGTAGCCGATCACGATGAACGCGAATTCGCCGCCCTGGCCCAGCAGCAGGCCGCCTTCGATCGCGCGGCCCCACGGCAGGCCGCCGAGCCGCAGCAGCGGTGCGATGACGAGGCCTTTCAACAGCACGAGCCCGGCGACGGCGCACGCGAGCCACAGCGGCGCGTGCAGGATCTGCAGCGCGTCCATGCCCATGCCGACCGTCATGAAGAACAGTCCCATGAGCAGGCCCTTGAACGGTTCGACCATCAGCTCGACCTCGTGCTTGAATTCCGTCTCGGCCAGCAGGAGTCCCGCGATCAGCGCGCCCAGCGCCATCGACAGGCCGGCCAGGTGCGACAGCGCCGCGATGCCGAACGTCGACAGCAGGATCAGGGCCATGAACACGTCGGGCTGGCGATGGCGCGCAAACGCGCGGAACAGCGGGTGCACGACCTTGCCGCCGACGAGGTAGATGAGGGCGATGGCGAGCGCCGCCTTGGCCATCGCGAGCAGCGCGATTACGGCCACGTTCGTGCCGCCGCCGTCGACTCCCCCGCCACTGCGGCCAAGCGCCCCGATCAGGATGAGGATCGGCACGACGGCCAGGTCCTGCAGCATCAGCACGGCGAACGCGGCCTGGCCGAGGGGGCTCGCGGTGCGCTGGCTCTCGGCCAGCAACTGCATGACGACGGCCGTCGACGACAGCGACAGCACGAGCCCCAGCACGAGCGCCGCATCGAGCCGGCGGTCGAGCAGGAAATACGCTGCGCCGCCGATCAGCGCGGCGCACAGCACCACCTGCGCGCTGCCCGTGCCGAACACCCAGCGCCGCATGGCCCACAGGCGCGCGGCCGAAAGCTCCAGCCCGATCATGAACATGAGGAACAACACGCCCAGCTCGGCCAGCATGGCGACGTTGTCGTTGTTGGGAAACGTGAACAGGCCGAGCGGCGCGAAATCCTCGGCCATGCGCCCGAGCCCGAACGGGCCGAGTAGGGCGCCGACGGCGAGGAAGCCCAGCACCTGGTTGATGCGCAGGCGCTGCAGCAGCGGGATCAGGATGCCGGCAAGGGCGAGGAACAGCAGGATTTCGCGCAGGAAGGGGAAGGCGTGTTGCTCTTGCACGGGGTCTGACCTTTATCGGAGGAGATCCCGGTCATTTTAACGCGTGGGCACGGGGAGCCCACCCTACCGCGCCGTAGCGTGGGCTCCCCGAGCCCACGCGGTGCATGCGTCACGCCTGCCTGCTCTCCGCCATCAGGATCACTTCCTCCATCTCCTGGTCGATCTCGTTGCGCAGCTCGAGATAGCGCCCCAGCGCATGGTCCAGCGACGGCAGCAGGATCCCGCGCTCGCTGTGCAGGCCCGTGTAGCGCGGTCGCGCGGCGGCGAATCCGCAGTCGTCGACGGAGATCGCTTCCAGCCGGCTCGCATCCACGCCCGCCCGCGCGGCCGCCTGTTCGGCCAGCTCGGCCCACGTCAGGGTGCCGACATTGGCCAGGTGCCAGACGCCGCTTTCCCCGTCGATGGCGAGGTCGAGGCACGCATGCACGAGGTCCGGCACATAGGTCGGCGACACGGCCATGTCGCGCGCGGCGCGGAACGGCTCGCCCCGTTCCAGCGCCTGCAGCGCCAGGGTGACGAAGTTGTACTTGTCCCACGGGCCGAAGAAGGCGCTCGTGCGCACGACGAGGGCGCCCGGGTGCTTGTCCTGCACGCGCAGTTCGGCCTCGGCCTTGCTGCGGCCGTAGACGTTGAGCGGGGCGACCGTGTCGCTTTCGACGTACGGCCGGTCCAGTGCGCCGTCGAATACGAGGTCGCTGGAGAACGTCGTCAGGTGCACGCCGTGGCGGGCGCACGCGGCGGCCAGGATCGCGGGGCCGATCGCGTTCTCGCGGAAGCAGCGCTCGGCGTCGCGCTCGGCGTCGTCCACGCGCACGTAGCCGGCCGTGTTGACGACGGCCCAGGGCCGGTACTTGTCGAGCGCGCGGTCGACGGACGCCGGGTCCGTGATGTCCATGTCCTGGCGCGACAGCAGGCGGTACGCGAGATTGCGCTTGCGGCAGAGGCGGGCGAAGGCGCGGCCCAGCGTGCCGGTCGCGCCCGTGATCAGGATCGGTGCCGCATCCTTGCCGACGAGCGTGTGGCCGTCGGCCGTGATCGACGTCAGGGCGTCCGGCGTCGCGACGGGCTGGCACAGCCAGCGGCCCGGCCGGCGCCACCAGCCCTGGCCCCGCAGCACCGGATGCGACAGCGGGGTGCCCGCCGACAGCTCGCGCATCATGCGGGCGACGGCCGTTGCCCGCGGTTCGGGCGTGCGCACGTCGAACGGACCCGGTTCGTAATAGCCATTGTTGCGCGTGACGAGGCTGTTCCAGTCGAACGAACCCAGCAGCGACCAGACGGTGACGGCGCGCAGGTCGACCCCGTTCGCCCGCACTTCCTTGCCCGCTTCCCAGATCTCCAGCAGCCAGCGCAGCTGGTCTTCGCGGTTGGCGTCGATGTGGGCTTCGGTGACGGCGAGCGGGATGTGGTACCGGTCCCAGATCTCGTGCAGCAGCGGGGCGATGCCGGCCGTGGGCGTCGCGAGCGCGCGCGAGGCCTCGATGTCGGCGCACGGGATGCCGTCGGCCACGCCGCGGTGATGCGCCGGATAGCGGTCCGGGCGGTGGTCGAGCCAGCGCTCGCTCGTGACGTAGTAATTGACGCCGATGACGTCCGGCGGGCAAGTGTTCTCGCGGAACCACAGGAATTCCTCGGCCGGAATCCCGGTCTTCGTCAGATACGACCACAGCGCGTGTTCGGGCCCGACCATGCCGCACAGCAGGTCCCACGCGAGCCAGCGGCGCTCGTTGTAGAACTCGGCGACTGTGGCCATCTCGGGCGTGCTGTAGGTCTTGCCCAGGTCGTCCGTCTGCACGAGCTTGGCGTTCGGATTCACGGCGCGGATGGCGCGCATGGCCAGCACGACGGCGCGGCACTGGTTCAGCAGGGCTTGCACGAACGTGCGGTCGTCGCGGCCGTGCGGGTACCACACGCCGTACAGGCCGGCGAAGCGTGCCGTCGTGCACGGTTCGTTGACGGGGGTGTAGTACTCGATCCACGGATAGCGCGCGGCCACGGCGCCGGCGTATTCCGCCAGCTGCCCGGCGAACGCGGGGTCGACGAGGCTCGTGTGGCGCGGGCCGCTGCCGTGGTGGATCAGGCCCGCGATGGGCGTGACGCCGTGGGCGCGCAGCGCGTTCAGGCGCTCGTCGGGCCAGCTCCAGTCGGCGGCGTGGAGGCCGTCGGGCGCCGTGCGCTCCCACAGGATGGGGTAGCGGATGGCGCGGATGCCGAGGGAGGCGAAACGGGCGATGTCGTCGGCCCGGGTGGCGTGGCCGTTACGGTCGAGCTGGTGAAAGTAGTCGTCGCGGACGCGGTTGACGGTGCATTCGAGGCCGCCCCACAGTTCGAGGGGGCGGGCGTGGCTGTTCGTGCTCTTCGTAGAATTCATAAATCACCAATGTGTTAGTTTTATTGCAACAAAAAATCCAGCATGGTCCCGAACTGGCAAAAAAGTCGGGGAAGCGCTTTGGCTTTCGAGTGGCGGCGGTTGACAGCGGCGCGTCAACCTGCAACCATGCCATCCATGAATTTTTCGTATCCACATCCTGTTCTCACCTGGTGGCGCCGCTGATTGCGCGCGGCCAGTGAATTGGATAGGTATTCCGAAACGCCGCCTCGATTCCAAGGTGGCGTTTTTGTTGGCGCGGCAGGATCGAGGCAGGGCGGTTAAACACCCAAGGAAAACTCGATGAGTCTGCAAACCCCTACCGCTACCACACCCATCATCCTGACCGGCGACCGTCCCACCGGGCCGCTGCACCTCGGCCACTTCGTCGGCAGCCTGCGCAATCGCGTCACTTACCAGGACCAATATCGCCAGTTCATCATGCTCGCGGACGCCCAGGCGCTCACGGACAACATGGATGATATCGGTAAGGTACACCGGAACGTGATCGAGGTGGCGCTCGATTACCTTGCCGTAGGGATCGACCCCGCCAAATCGACCATCCTGATCCAGTCGCAGATCCCGGAACTGGCCGAGCTGACCTTTTATTACCTGAACCTGGTCACCGTCGCGCGCCTCGAGCGCAACCCGACCGTCAAGCAGGAAATCATCCTGCGCGGCTTCGAGCGCGACATCCCGGCCGGCTTCCTGACGTACCCGGCCAGCCAGGCCGCCGACATCAGCGCGTTCAAGGCGACCATCGTACCGGTCGGCGAAGACCAGATCCCGATGATCGAGCAGTGCAACGAGATCGTGCGCAAGTTCAACCGCAACGCCGGCCGCGACATCCTCGTCGAGTGCAAGGCGATCGTGCCGGAAGTGGGCCGCCTGCCGGGCATCGACGGCAAGGCCAAGATGAGCAAGTCGCTGGGCAACACCATCAACCTGGGCGCGTCCGCCGACGAGATCCGCGCCGCCGTCAAGATGGTCTACACGGACCCGCTGCACCTGAAGGTGTCCGACCCGGGCCACCTGGAAGGCAACGTCGCGTTCCTCTACCTCGACGCGTTCGACACGGACAAGGAAGGCCTGGCCGAGATGAAGGCGCATTACCAGCGCGGCGGCCTGGGCGATTCCGTCGTCAAGAAGCGCCTGGAAGGCATCCTGCAGGACATGCTGGCGCCGATCCGTGCCCGCCGCGAAGAACTGGCCAAGGACAAGGGCCAGGTCATGCAAATCCTCAAGGAAGGCACGATGAAGGCGCGCGACGTGGCAGCCCGTACGACGGACGAGGTGCGCAAGGCCCTCGGTTTGTCGTACTTCTAACCCGCGTCAGGTAGCGGAAAACGCGCTTTGAGGTAGCGCAAGGCGAGCGCCTTGCGCTTTCCGATGGTCGGCTCCGTGTATCGATGGCAAGCTGCGGCTTTCGTCATCGATGAAGGAGCCGCACCATGAGCAAGGGTTTGCGTTGGACCGAACAATGGATGCGCCGGGCGCTGTGGCTCGTCGCATTCGTCTTCGCCGGGTTCCTGATCGGGCTCGGCAACCAGGTCGTCGACAACGTGATGTACCTGGAGCCCGTGCCGCCTCCCGAACGATTCCTCGATCCGGCCAGGGCGGGTCCGCTGCGGGCCACGGTCGAGCAGGCCCAGCAGACACGCGAGGCGGCGGACGCCGCGCTGGAGCAGGCCCGGCAGCGACATCGCGTGGCGCAGGCCAATACGAAGAGCGCGCGCGACGCCTTCGGGAACTGGATCGCGACGCGCCATGTGACGGCGCGCCCCGACCAGGATACGGAACTGATCGCGCGCAACCGCGAACTGGATAAACTCGTGGCGGCGGAACGCGCCGCGCTCGCCGCGGTCGAAGCCCAGGAACAGGTCGAACTCGACGCTAAACAAGCCCAGCAGAAGGCCGAGGCGGCCTACGAGACGCTGCTGGAACCCGCCCGTGACGCGGCGAACGACGCCGCGCAGCGGGCCGCGCGCAAGGTCTTCCTGATCCGCCTCGGCGTGACCTTGCCGCTGCTGCTGGTGGCGGGTGCGCTGTTCAAATACAAGCGCGACGGCACGTACTGGCCGTTCACGTGGGGCTTCATCTTCTTCGCGCTGTTCGCGTTCTTCGTCGAGCTGGTGCCGTACCTGCCCAGCTACGGCGGCTACGTGCGCTACGGCGTGGGCATCGTCGTGACGGTCGTCGTCGGCCGCTACGCGATCCGCTGGCTGCACGCGTGGCTGGAACGCCAGCGGGCCGCGGAGGCCATGCCCGACGCCGAGCGCCGCACCACGATGCGCTACGACTTGGCGATGGAGCGCATCGCCAAGAACGTGTGCCCGTCGTGCGAGCGCGCGACGAATTTCAAGGATGAACACCTCGCCCATTGTCCGCACTGCGGCATCGGCCTGTTCGACCGCTGCCCGGCGTGCACCACGCGCAAGAACGCGTTCACGCGCTATTGCTTTTCGTGCGGCACGCCGGCCAACGTCAGCCTTGCGGACTGAGCGGGGTGCTTACTTCACGAAGCGGGCCAGCAGGCGGATGTACGCCGTCTGGTAGCCATTCGAGGGCTCGCTGACCGACCACGAGTTCAGCGGCCAGCCGTCGTTGAAGTCGAGATAGGTCTTCTGCGACGGTTGACCGTACGGCGGCGCGGGCGGGGCCGAGCCGCACTGCGGCGACACGCCCGGGCAGCGGTCATCCCAGTTGTACTGCGTGCCGGCCGGGCCGCCCGCCAGGTAGCCCGGCGCCGGGCCGTACGGCGACTGCTTGGCGTCGTTCCACGGCGTGCCCTGCGTGAACCAGCTGTGCCACAGCCGGTTGACGGCATTCTCCGCGCCGAAGCTGTACATGTTGGACAGGTAGACCTTGCCCAGCGGATTCACGCCATGGATGTAGTGCACGTAGTCGGCCGCGACGTTGGCATCCTGCTCGGCCGA
>CBIHRX010000104.1:0-19823 GCA_966212555.1 uncultured Massilia sp. | reverse complement strand
GAGCTTAGCCTATCGGGGCAACGAAGTGTTACAACTTTGACATGCATATGTCGCACCGGCAATGCTTATTTGTCGGGTGCGTCGGGTGCGTCGACCGGCCTGTCCAGAAGGTCGTGCGCCAGTTTCAAGCCCTCGACCATCGTGTTGAAAGCCTCGCGCTTCGCGTCCTCGCCCGGTACGCGCAGCACGTACGACGGGTGGTACGTGGTGACGACCCAGTGACCTTCATGCCGCAGCGGTTTGCCGAGCGAATTCTTGAGGGTGACGTTGGCAGTGCGCAGCACGGATTTCAGCGCGGTGGCGCCCAGGGCCACGATGACGGTGGGCTTGACGCTCGCCAGTTCCTTGTCGAGCCAGTAGTGGCAAGCCTCGATCTCGCGCTGGGCCGGCGTCTTGTGCAGGCGCCGCTTGCCGCGTGGCTCCCATTTGAAATGCTTGACGGCATTGGTGACGTAGATCGTGTCGCGATCGACGCCGGCCGCCTCGCACACGCGGTCCAGCAGCTTGCCGGCCGGGCCGACGAACGGCTGCCCCGCCAGGTCTTCCTGGTCGCCCGGCTGCTCGCCGACGAACATGATCTTCGCGCGCTTCGGGCCTTCGCCGCCGACGGCCTGGGTGGCGAACTGCCACAGCTCGCAGCGCCGGCATTCGTCCAGCTTCGACGGTTGCTGGCGTTCCGGCTGGGCGTCCTCGGGGGCGATCGGGATCGTCGTGCCCTTGCGCTGGCCGACGGCCTCGTACTGGCCCACCTTGCGCGCGCCCAGGGCCGCTTCGCTGACCATGTGCGGCACGATCTTCGCCTCCGGCAGGTTCTTCCACCGGTCCGACTGGATGTGCTGGTGCATCACGTTCGTGTTCAGGCGGGCCGGGTTGAACACGCTGCGGTAATACGTCAGCCACAAGGCCTCGCCCGTGTCTTCGAGGTCGGCCGCGTCGCGCACCAAAGGCCCGGTATTGTGCAGCGTCTGGCCATCCCACAGGACGCTCGCCTCCGGCGTGGCGATCATCCAGCTGACCTTGCCCATGCGCGAGACAAAATGCTCGGCCACCTGGGGCAGCACGTCGTGGCGCGGCTCGTACCAGGCGACGAAGCGCGGCGGGCCGGCTTCTTCCGGACGCTCGCGGAAGCGAATGTAGGCATGCATGTCGTGTTCCTCGCGGTGGACCGCCTTCACCATCGCGTGCAGCCGTGCACCATCCTCGTCGGCCGGCGACTGCACGTCGTGCTCGCCCTGCTGCCAGCGCCAGATCACGCGGTACAGGAAAGCCCAGCGGTCCGGCACGCGGCAGCAGGCGGCCGACTGCAGCATCTCCATCAACGAGCGCGGGATGTGCGGCGCGGGGCGCAGTGTGTCGTCCGGCGGCGGTATGGCAGGATTATGCGGTGCCTCGGCGGCGGCCGGCGCACCCGTGAACAGGTCGGCGCCCGCCAGCAGGTCGTCCATGTGCGGCGCGCCCCACGTCACCTGCTCGGGCGGGATGCCGTGGACGAGCAGCTCGCGCGCGGCTTCGCGCCATTCCGCGAACGTCTCGACCTGGACCGGCTGTCCGGCCCGGACGAGAGCATCCGCGGGCTGCACCGCGGCCGGCGAGGACATCATGCCGCCTGCAGTTCCGGCCACAAATTCATCTGCTGCGGCGCGTCGGCCAGGTTACGCCGCAGCAGGTCGGACGGCGCGGCACCTTGCGCCGGCTTGTAGTCCGCAGTAATCACGAAGGGCGCCAGCTTTTTCAGGCTGCAGCGCAGGCGCGACAGGTCTTCCCAGCGGATGCGCCGCAGCCGCCGCAAATCGATCAGGCGCTTCGCCGTGCGCAGTCCGATGCCCGGCACGCGCGCGATCATGGTCTCGTCCGCGCGGTTCAGGTCGAGCGGGAAATGGTCGCGGTTCGCGAGCGCCCAGCCCAGCTTGGGGTCGATGTCCAGCGCGAGGTTGCCGGCCCCGGGCATCAACTCCTTCGCCGTAAAACCGTAGCCGCGCAGCAGGAAGTCGGCCTGGTACAGCCGATGCTCGCGCAGCAGCGGCGGCGGCGCGGACGGCACGCTGGACGGGCTTTGCGGGATCGGGCTGAACGCCGAGTAGTACACGCGTTTCAGCTTGTAGCTGCCGTACAGCGTCTGCGCGGTATGCAGGATCGTCCGGTCGTCGCTGGCGTCCGCGCCGACGATCATCTGCGTGCTCTGCCCCGCAGGCGCGAACACGGGCGCCTTGGGGTGGTCGTCCTTTTCGTCCAGCTTCGTGCGGATGGAGCCCATCGCCAGCTTGATCGTGTGGACGCTCTTTTCGGGCGCGAGCTTCGTCACGCTGTCCTGCGTGGGCAGCTCGATGTTCACCGACAGGCGGTCGGCATAGCGGCCCGCCAGTTCGATGAGGCGCGGGTCGGCATCGGGAATCGTCTTGAGGTGGATGTAGCCGCGGAACTGGTGCTCTTCGCGCAGGCGGCGCGCGACCTCGACCAGTTGTTCCATCGTGTAGTCGCTCGACTGGATGATGCCGGAACTGAGGAACAGCCCGTCGATGTAGTTGCGCAGGTAAAAATCGCGCGTGAGCTTCACGACGTCGTCGACGGAAAAGCGGGCGCGCGGCACGTTCGACGTGCGCCGGTTCACGCAGTACTGGCAATCGTAGACGCAGAAGTTCGTCAGCAGGATCTTCAGCAGCGAGACGCAGCGTCCGTCCGGCGTATAGCTGTGGCAGATGCCCATGCCGTTCGTTGCGCCCAGCCCGTCCTTGTCGACGGAATCGCGCTTCGGCGCGCCGCTGCTGGCGCAGGAGGCGTCGTACTTGGCCGCGTCGGCCAGGATCTCGAGCTTGTCTTTGAGTTCCATCGCAGGATAAATACTGTATATATGAACAGTATATCGCGAATCGCCCCCGCCGTGCCGTGCGCGAACGCACTGTTGCAGGCCATCCCCAACCGGTATTTCACGATGTTAATATCGAAGGATCGCACCGCGCTTCGTCCAGGATCGACCATGTCTGTACAGTTTCGCAACAACGTCCACGTGACCGGCTCGGGGCCGGCAACCATGGTGTTCGTGCACGGTTTCGGTTGCGACCAGACCATGTGGCGCTTCCTGGCGCCGGCGTACGCGGAGCGCTTCCGCGTCGTGCTGTACGACCTGACGGGGAGCGGCTTGTCCGACTGGTCGGCCTACGACCGCACGAAGTACGCGCGCCTGCACGGCCACGTGGCCGACCTGCTGGAAGTGCTGGACGCCTGCGCGGCCGGCCCGACCGTCGTCGTCGGGCACTCGGTCGGCGCGTCGATCGCGCTGCTGGCGACGGTGGCCGCACCGGAGCGCTTCCTGGCCCAGGTTCTCGTCGGACCGTCGCCCTGCTACATCAACGACGGCGATTACATCGGCGGCTTCAACCGCGAAGACATCGACGGCCTGCTGCAGGCGATGGAAACGAACTTCCTCGACTGGTCGCGCAAGATGGCGCCCGCGATCATGGGTGCGCCCAATCGTCCGGAACTGGGCGAGGAACTGGCGCGCAGCTTCTGCCGCAACGACCCGGCCATCGCCAAGCATTTCGCGCGCGTGACCTTCCAGACGGATATTCGCACCGAGGTCGAACGCTCCACGGTGCCCGCCCTGATCCTGCAATGCAGCGACGACCTGATCGTGCCGCGCGAAGTGGGCGAGTGGCTGCATCGCCACCTGGCGCACAGTACGCTGAAGGTCATCGACAACGTGGGCCACTGCCCGCACCTGAGCGCGCCGACGGCCAGCTCGGTCGCGATGGAGACCTTCCTCGCGCGGACGTTGCGCTACGCGGCGCCGATGTAACCGTTGGCCTGCGCCAGCAGCGCAGGTTCCATGCGCGCGGCCACGCGCCGGATGTAGGTCGCGGCAGGCTGGATGCCGGCGGCGCCCGCGCGGTGCAGCCATGCATAGGCCTCGACGAGATCGAGCGGCACGCCCTGCCCCGCCGCATACATCACACCGAGGTTGAACTGGGCGCGCGCATGGCCCTGGCGCGCGGCGCACAGGTACCAGAAGTGCGCCGCCTCGTAATCGCGTTCGGCGCCGTGGCCGCTGTCGTGGCGCAGGCCCAGCGCGAACTGCGCGAGCGCGTGGCCCTGCTCGGCCGCCTTGCGGAACCACATCGTCGCCTGGCGCGGATCGACCGTGCCCGTGTCGTCGCGGTCCAGCAGCTGGCCCAGCGCGTACTGCGCGGGTGCGTACTCCTGGTCGGCCGCCTTGCGGTACCAGTACGCGGTTTCGCGCTCGTCCTGCGTGATGCCGTTGCCGCTCTCGTAGCGCAAGGCGAGATCGAACTGCGCGCGCAGATGGCCCTGTTCCGCGGCCTTACGATACCAGTCCAGTGCGAGCGCAGGATCCTGCGCCACGCCGTGCCCTGCGTCGTAGAGCTGGCCGAGGTGATACTGCGCGCCGGCGAAGCCCTGCCCGGCCGCCTGGCGGTACCAGTGCGCGGCCTGCGCGTAGTCCTGCTCGACGCCCTGGCCATGTTCAAACCGCAGGCCGAGGTTGTCCTGCGCGCCCGCATGTCCCTGCGCCGCCGCGCGCCGGAACCAGGCCAGCGCCAGCGCCGGATCGCGCGCGACGCCGTGGCCGGCATCGTAGATCAGCGCGAGGTTGAACTGCGAGCTGGCGTGGCCCTGCTCTCCCGCGCGGCCGTACCACAGGATCGCCTTCTCGCTGTCCTGCGGCAGGTCCTGGCCCTTGTCGTACCGAAGACCCAGGTTGAACTGGGCGGGCGCATAGCCCTGCTCCGCCGCCTTGCGGAACCAGTGGATGGCCTGCTGCACGTCGGGCGCGATGCCCTGGCCGCTGTCGTAACGGAGGGCCAGGTTGAACTGGGAGCGCGCGTAATTCTGCTCGGCAGCCTTGCGATACCACTCGACGGCCAGCGCGACGTCCTGGGCGACGCCCTTGCCGCCCTCGTACATCATGCCGAGATTGTGCTGGGCGCCGGGGTCGCCCTGTGCCGCGGCCCGGTTAAACCAGTGCAGCGCCTCGCGCACGTCGGCCGGCGTGCCCTGGCCCTTCGCATACAGCCAGCCCAGGTTGTACTGGGCCTGCACGTAGCCCTGTTCCGCGGCCTGGCGGTACCAGTACAACGCCTGGCCCGGGTCCTGTTCCACGCCCTGGCCCTTCTGGTACATCACGCCGAGGTTGTATTGCGCCTGTTCGAGGCCGCTGCTGGCAGCCATGCGATACCACGCGACGGCCAGCTCGTCGTTGCGCGGCACGCCCTGCCCATTCACGTACATGAAGCCCAGGCTGTGCTGCGCCGTGGCGACGCCGCGCTCCGCGAGCGCTTTTACCCGCAAGAACTCAGCGGTGTGGCGAGCGTCGGTCTCGCTGAGGGACATGGCGCATCAGGCCTGGAAGGCAAGCACGTTGGAGGCGCCCGCCGGCAGCCCCTGCGTGCGCAGTACGTCGACGAAGCGGCCGAGCGGCATCGGGCGGTGGTACAGATAGCCCTGCATCGTCAGGCAGCCGTTCGCGCGCAGGTAGCGGGCCTGCGACTCCGCTTCGACGCCTTCCGCGACCAGGTTCAGGCCCAGGCCGCGCGCGATCGAGATGATCGCGAGGACGACCGGATAGTGCCCATGTTCGTCGTGGATCTCCTTGACGAACGACTGGTCGATCTTGATCGTGTGGACCGGGAAGCGGTGCAGGTAGGCCAGCGACGAATAGCCGGTGCCGAAGTCGTCGATCGCGACGGAGACACCCAGCTGGCCGAGTTTGTTGAGCTGCTCGATCGCATGCTGCGGGTTGCGGATGCAGATGTTCTCGGTGATTTCGACTTCGATCTGGCTCGGCGCGATCCCGTAGCGCAGCAGGGCCCCGCGCATCTTTTCGAAGAAGTCGCCCCGGTCGAGGTATTGGGGCGACAGGTTCAGCGACAGCCGCACCTGGTTGCCGCCGATGTTCTTCCACTGCAGCATGTCGCGGCACAGGGCGCCGATCATCCAGTCCGAGATCGGCAGCATCAGGCCGTTCTCTTCGGCGAACGGGAGGAATTCGCCCGGCGACACGATGCCGCGCGTGGGGTGGTTCCAGCGCATCAGCGCCTCGGCGCCGACGATGCGGCCGCTGATGGCGTCGATCTGCGGCTGGTAGTACATCTCCAGCTCGTTGTTCTCGAGCGCGCGGCGCAGGCTCTGTTCCAGCGCGATCTTCTGGTGCGACACGTCCTGCATCGACGGGTCGTAGAACGCGTGGCCGTTCTTGCCCTGCCCCTTGATCTGGTACATGGCGATGTCGGCGTGGCGCAGCAGCTCGTCGATCGATTCGCCGTGGGTCGGATAGATCGCGATGCCGATCGAGGCCGAGATGTGCACGGCGTGGCCGTCCAGGTCGAACGGCTCCTGCAGCACTTCGAGGAATTTGTCGGCCACCATGCGCGCGTCGTCGCGGTCGCGCAGTTCCGGCAGCACGATGGTGAATTCGTCGCCGCCCTGGCGCGCCAGCGTGTCGCCCTTGCGCAGGCATTCCTTCAGGCGGCCCGCGGCCTGCTGCAGCAGCTCGTCGCCCTTCACGTGGCCGAGCGTGTCGTTCACGAGCTTGAAGCGATCGAGGTCGATGAACATCACCGCCAGTTCCGTCTGTTTTCGCTTGGCCTGGATGACGGCCAGGCCGAGGCGATCCTTGAACAGGATGCGGTTCGGCAGGTCGGTCAGGATGTCGTGGTACGCCTGGTACGAGATGACTTCCTCGGCGCGCTTGCGGTCCGTGATGTCGCGCGCGACGCCGTACGTTCCGTAGAACTCGAGGCGCTTGACCTCCTGGTCGGGCACGTGCATGCCGATGGCGTTCAGCGAGATCGTCATCAACGT
The DNA here is from genome assembly GCA_966212555.1 of uncultured Massilia sp. Classification (GTDB taxonomy): domain Bacteria; phylum Pseudomonadota; class Gammaproteobacteria; order Burkholderiales; family Burkholderiaceae_D; genus Telluria. The sequence goes on along the minus strand of CBIHRX010000104.1, from coordinate 13,010 downwards.
GTTGTTGAAGGTGCGCTCCTGGTTGGCGCCCGCATGGCACTTCAGGCGCAGCTCGACGTTGCGCGACGCCCGCTCGTCGACGCGGCGCTCGTTGAAGACGTAGCGCGCGCGCTCCAGGTCTTCGTCGTGCACGAGGATCGAGTAATGCTGGCCGATGAGTTCTTCGCGCTTGTAGCCGAGCAGCTGGTAGGCGCGGTCGTTGATGAAGGTGAACTTGCCTTCGTGGTTCAGCGTGTAGATGATGTCCGGCGAGCTGTCGACCAGGTAGCGGTACATCTTTTCCGAGTTTTCCAGCTGGCTCGCGATGCGCGCGTTGGCCTGCTCCAGGCGGCGCTGTTTCAGGGCGTTCGCGACGGTCTTGAGCAGTTCCTCGCGGCTGTACGGCTTGCGCAGGTAGTCGTAGGCGCCGCGCTTCAGGGCGCCGATCGCGGCATCGATGCCGACCTCGCCGCTCATCACGATCACGTCGGCGTCGATGCCCTTCCCGTTGATGAAGTCCATGATCTCGTGGCCGCCGATGTCGGGCAGGCGCAGGTCGAGCAGCACGAGGTCGAAGCGCAGGCGCGCCAGGTGCGCGAGGGCCTCGCTGCCGGTGGCCGCGGTGACGAGCTGGTAGCCGCGTCCCTGCAGCAGCTCGTACAGGGATGAGAGCAGGCGGGGTTCATCGTCGACGAGCAGGAGCCGGGGCTGGTCGATGCCGAGCGAAGATTGCGTGTCGTGGGGGCTGGACGACGTGGCGCTGGCGGAGAATGGATTCATTGTTACCTTATACGGATCCAAGCGCGCGCACCGGCGATGCGGCCGGGGCGCCGGCGCCGGCATGCGCCGGCAGCAGGATTTCAAAACTGGTGCCGGTCGTGCCGCTGCGGCAGGCAATGTGCCCGTTCAGCTTCTTGACCAGGCTGTGCACGATCGACAGGCCGAGACCGTGGTGCGGTCCCTCCTTGGTGCTCTTCACGGCGGAGAACAGATTGGCCAGCACGTCGCGCGACAGCCCCGGACCGGTGTCGGAGACGACCAGTTCCAGGTACAGCCTGCGCTCGCGGTTCACGTGGCCGCGGTTGGCGATCTCGATGCGGCCGCCGCTGCCGGACAGGGCCTCGATCGCGTTCTTGACGAGGTTCACGAGGATCTGTTTCAAGATGTCCGGGTCGCCCTCGATGCGGCTGTCGGCGTCGAGCATGCTGACGACGATCTCCACGTTCGACGGAATGAAGTTCGTCGTGCGGAACAGGCGCAGCACGTCGTCCACGACCTTGGCCACGTCCGCGGCCGGCGTCGCGCCCTCGATGCGGGGCTGGATCTCCGTCAGGCTGCCCACCAGCTGGCCCACGCGGTCGATCTCCTCGTTCAGGATCGACAGCTCGGCGCTGACGGGTTCCTGGCGTTCCAGCTTGCTGTCCAGGACCGACAGGTAGTTCTTGATGATCGACAGCGGGTTGTTCACTTCGTGCACGACGCGCCGCGACGCTTCGCGGTATTCCTCGGCCACGTGGGCAAGCTGGCGGCGCGCGTGGCCGCGCTCCGACAGCGCCGTTTCGAGCGCACCGGCGGCCTGCGCGCCGAACGCCTGCAGGAAGCGCTCGCGCTTCTGGCACGCCGGCAGCTGCCAGCTTGCTACGCCGCCGATCATCACGCCGAGGCAGCGCGCACCCGCGACGAGCGGCAGGCACACGAGCGACTCCGTGCCCAGCATGCGCAGCAGCGACCCCGGCCCCCGGTGCCTCTGCTGTGGTTCGGCCGCGCGGCCCCGCGGACGGCCGTCGCGGCGGATGAAACCGAGGCGGCGGTCCAGCGCGGCCTGGGCGACGGCGCCGCCCTTCGCCAGCGGCACGGTGAATTCGGCGATGCGCTGCTGGTTCGCGGTCGGCGCGCCGATGAGGGCCTGGCCGGTCGGATTCTCCAGCAGCACGACGGCGTTTTCGAAATCGAACAGGATGCGCGCCGAGCGCGTCATCGCTTCCAGCAGGCCCGACTCGCCCTGTTGGCGCGCGAACGTCTGGCCCACTTCCGACACGAGCACGAGGTTGCGCACTTCCTCGGACAGGCGCTGCTGCACGGGATCGACGGGCGGCGGCGGCGCGAACGCGGCCGGCACCGGCAGGTCGTCGGCGCCCGCGAGGTCGATGCCGAGGTGGATCGCGGCCTTTTCGACCTGGCGCGCGGCGAGGCCCAGCAATTCGTCCGGCGCGTCCGGGCCGAGTCCGCACAGCGCGCGCGCCTCGTCGACAAGGGCGTCGTCATGGGCATGGCTGGACAGCACATGGGCCACGCGCACGATGCGGATCAGGGGATGCGCCGCTTCCAGGCGCTCGCTCGGCTCGTGGTGGTACAGCACCGAATCGGCCAGGAAGGAATCGAGCTGCCAGCGCTCGATCAGCCAGGCACCCGCTTCCGCGTGCGTGATCTGCAAGGTGCGCTGTTCGACGGCGCACAGGTCCTCGTCGTCGCGCGCCGTGAAGTTGAAGGCGTATTCCTTGGGCGCCGTCGCGAGCAGGGCCAGGCGGCCGACGTTGTGCAGCAGGCCGGCGAGATAGGCTTCTTCCGGCTGCGCGTAGTCGATGCGGCGGGCGACCTCGCGCGCCAGCACGGCGGCCGTCAGCGAATTCTTCCAGAACGCGCGCAGGTCGGTGGCGCCGGAATTCGGGAAGCTGTTGAAGGTCTGGAAGACGGAATCGCTGATGACGAGCGTCTTGATCATGTCCGTGCCCAGCGACACCATCGCCTGCTCGAGGTTCGGCTGGCGGCTGTTGCGGTGGTACGCGGAGCTGCTGGCGACAGTGAGGATCTTGCCGGTCATGCCGGCATCCTTGGCAACCAGCGCGGCCAGTTCGGGCATGCCCAGATCGTCCGCCTGCAGGTGCGCAAGCAGCTTGATGAGGATCTGGGGCATGGCCGGCAAGCGCGCGATCAGCAGCCGATTGCGGATGTCCTGGTCAGGTTGATGTATGGATTCAAGCACGGCCGCCAACTTGGTTTCTAGGTGATGGCCGCCCTCCCCTGCGGAAGCTGCCACAGTGTTCGTTCTTGCGGTCCCTGGAATAAAAACATTATTACATTGTTATTCCAAGCATGAAAAACTTATCTTAGCATATATACATTTCTGGCCGGGAACAATATTTTCCGACAAAAGTGACGCGTTTTAGAGTCATACTTCGAGTCATGCGTATTGACAAAAGACAAACTTATCGCGAAAAACGATTGCTCAACCTCATATCTGCTAACAAAACACACACGATGGAAATTATATTGCCATTGTGACTTTGCGTGAGTATTTACAGCTGAAACAACCATTACCATCGCGCCATGAAATTTCTCGGCGCTCAACATGTTGGCCTGCTTCTCGCATTGACGCTGACGGCGTGCGCGGCGGTCCAGCATTCACCGGTCCGGCTCCAGCCTCTCGCCATGTCCGCCCAGCCCGCCCCGCGCGTGCTGGCGCAGGAAACCCGCCTCACCCTCGACACCGGTTATACGCGCACGCTCAAGGCCGGCGGCAGATGGCGGGCCGCCGGCGCCGTCGACCAGGGTGACGTCTACCGGCCCGTCGGAGACGTGTTCACGCTCGAGGGCGCACACATCCACGAAGCGTGGCTGGTCGTGCGCGACGGGGTGCTGGTCGGGTTTTACCTGCCCGCCGAACATGGCTATTCACCGCTCGGCGCGACCGCGCCGCTCCGTTTTACCAACCCTTGACCAGGAACCCAGATGAAACTGCACCACGTTGCCATGCCCATTTTCGCCCTCGTGCTGGCCGGCTGCGCCGCCAGCGGCCCCAAGTTCGCCCAGCAGGAAGCGAGCACGCCCAAGCTGGGCGCCGAGCAGGGCCGCGTCTACTTCTACCGCACCGACAGCATGCTGGGCGCGGCGATCCAGCCGCAGGTCATGCTCGACGGCGCGACCGTCGGCAAATCGCAGCCGGGCGGCTATTTTTATGTGGACGCCGCACCCGGCAGCCACGAAGCCGTCACGAGCACCGAAGTCAGCAACAAACTCAGCTTTGCCCTCGACAAGGGCGAGGTCAAGTACGTGCGCACCAAGGTGTCGATGGGCCTGGTGGCCGGGCACGTGGTGCCGGAACTGGTCGGCCCGGACGAGGCGCAAAAAGAACTCGGCACGCTGAGCTATACCGGCGGCGCGAAAGCCAACTGACGCGTCAGGCCAGCGCCTTGTACCGGCGATACTGGCGCGACGTCATCCAGCACGCCAACGACGCCAGCGCGAACGCGGCCTGGCCCAGCGCCATCGCCAGCACGGAATGGGTCAGCGCCGGCGCGATGATGCCGGCCACCAGCGCGCCCATCAACGTGGTCACGAACGACTGGCACGACGCGACCGTGCCGCGGATGTGCGGGAACAGGTCCAGCGCCAGCAGCGTGGCGCTGGGGTTGATGATCGAGCTGCCGAAGTTATAGAAGAACATCGGCAGCACGGTCCACGGCAGCGCCGGCGGCAGCACGGCGTGGTACGCGACGGAGCCGGTGACGGCCGCCAGCATGAGCGCGTAGCCGATCGCGATCTGGCGCGAGAACGTCATCTTCCCCGCCAGCCGGTTGGCGACCAGCGCACCGAGGAAAATGCCGCTCACGGCCGGCACGAACAGCCACGCGAAATCCGACGGCCCGAGGTGCAGGTGCACGGGCAGCAGCACGGGCGCGCCCGCGATGAACAGGAACATGCCGCCGAAGTTGAACGCGACGATCCCGGACTTCATCTGGAACAGCACGGAGCTGAAAATGTCCCAGTAGCTGCGCGCGAGGAAGCGCGGGTTGAACGGCTGGCGGCGTTCCACCGGCATCGTCTCGGGCAGGTGCTGCCAGCACACCCACCACAGCACGACGGAAAAGGCCAGCAGGCCGAGGAAGATCGACCGCCAGTCGAACGCGGCCACCACCCAGCCGCCCAGCACGGGCGCGATGGCCGGCGCGATCGAGAAGATCATCGTCACCATCGACAGCAGCCGCGCGGCCGGCGCATCCGAATACAGGTCGCGGATGATCGCCCGGCCCACGACGACACCGGCACCGGCCGAGACGCCCTGCATGATCCGGAAGATCCACAGGTAGTGCACGGAATGCGCGGAGGCGCAGCCGAGCGTCCCGACCGCGAACACGATCAATCCGACGAGGACCACGTTGCGCCGCCCGAACGCGTCCGACAGCGCGCCGTGCCACAGCGACATCGCGGCGAAGGCCAGCATGTACGCCGTCAGCGTCTGCTGCACTTCCAGCCCGGTCGCGTGCAGCGACGCCTGGATCGCGGGGAATGCGGGCAGGTAGGCGTCGACCGAGAACGGCCCCAGCATCGACAGCGCGGCCAGCAGGGTGGCGAGGCCGCCGGCCGAGAGCATCGTGATCTTGTGCGGCGCCGGCAGCGGGACCGGGGTGACGGGGTCTTTCGGTAGATTGTCCGGTTCGGGTTCGGGGAGCATCGTTATTCTTCTTTCGGTTTTGCGGCGTCGCGGCGGTTGAAGCCCGCGACCATGTCGAAGCGGAACAGGCGGCATTCGAGCGCGCCGTTGAAGAACGGGGTCTTGCGCGATTCCTTCAGGCGCAGCATCTTCGGCAGGCCCAGGTCGGCCGTGAACAGGTACACCGTCCAGCCGGCGAAGCGCTGCTTCAAGGTGGCGGACAGCTGCTGGTAGAAGCCGACGGCCATCTCGTCCTGCGGGATGGTGGAGTCGCCGCGCACGCCGATCCGCTCGCCGTACGGAGGATTCGTCACCAGCAGGCCGGGCTGGCTGGTGGGCGGCTGCACCTGCTGCGCCTCGATCTGCTTCAGCGGCACCTCGAACAGGATGCCGGCCGAGCGCAGGTTATGGCGCGTCATCGCGACCATGTCGCCGGAGATGTCGGAGCCGAAGATCGTGGGTTCTGCCGGCAGCGGGTTCGGCTTGATCGCCGTCTTCATCTCTTGCCAGGCCTTGGCATTGAAGTTCTTGAATTTTTCGAACGCGAAGCGGCGGCGCGCGCCGGGCGGGATGCCCTGCACCATCTGCGCGGCCTCGATGAGGATCGTGCCCGAGCCGCACATCGGATCGAACAGCGTCATGCCCGGCTTCCAGCCCGCCACGCGCAGCAGGCCGGCGGCCAGGTTTTCGCGCAGCGGCGCGTCGCCCGTCTCTTCGCGCCAGCCGCGCTTGAACAGCGCTTCGCCGGACGTGTCGAGGTAGATCGTGAAGTTGCGCTGGTCGAGGAAACCCATGATGCGCATGTCCGGCGTGCGCGTGTTGACGGACGGGCGGCGGCCGAACTGGTCGCGGAAGCGGTCGCACACGGCGTCCTTGATCTTCAGCGTGGTGAACTCGAGGCTCGTCAGCGGCGACTTGATCGCGGTGATGTCGACGCGGATCGTATGGTCGACGCTGAACCAGTCTTCCCACGGCTGTTCGAGCACGAGGTCGTAGATGTCGTTCTCGTTGGCGTACGTGCGGTTGGCGATGCGCAGCAGCACGCGCGACGCGATGCGCGAATGCAGGTTGATGCGGTACGCGTCCGTATTCGTGCCGGAGCAGTGCACGCCGCCCGGCACCTGGTTGTGCACCTTCAGCGACGTGCTGCCGGTGGTGTGTGCGATCTCGGCCAGCTCGTCGGCCAGCGCCTGTTCCATGCCGCGCGGGCAGGGGCAGAAGTAGGAAGTCATAGGGGTACCCTTTATCCGTTATTTCACATAATCGGGGTCAGAGCCCGGTTCACCCGGGTGGGCTCTGACCCCGACTGACTAAAAAAGAAGCGGCCGGGATGAAAGGCCCGGCCGCCGAACTACCGTCACCCCCGCGAAGGCGGGGGCCCAAGTTGCGCGCGTTACCGCAGCGCTGGCAGAACCTGGATTCCCGCCTTCGCGGGAATGACGTTGTGTATGGTCATCTCAGAACGGCTTGACGACCACCAGGATCACGATCGCCAGCAACAGTAAAACCGGCACCTCGTTGAACACGCGGAACCACTTATGGCTGCGCGTATTAACGCCGCGCTCAAACTTTTTCAGCAGCGATCCACACGCATGATGGTAGCCGATCACGAGGATCACGAGCGCCAGTTTTGCGTGCAGCCAGCCGCCCATGAGGCCGAAGTTCAGCCACAGCAGCCACAAGCCCAGCAACAGCGCCGGCACCATCAGGATCGTCGTGAAGCGGTACAGGCGACGGCCCATGCCGAGCAGCCGCTCGACGACGGCCGGGTTGCTTTCCTGGGCCAGGTTCACGTAGATGCGCGGCAAATAAAACAGGCCGGCGAACCACGAGGCGACGAACACGATGTGCAGCGCTTTGATCCACAAATACATGCAATCCCTCTATTTCCAAAAACCGGGGTCTGACCCCATTTTTGAGCAATTGCCAAAAAACGGGGTCTGACCCCGGTTATTTACGCACTTCGCCGTGGCCGAACACGACGTATTTCAGCGACGTGAGGCCTTCCAGCCCAACGGGACCGCGCGCATGCAGCTTGTCGTTCGAGATGCCGATCTCCGCGCCCAGGCCGTATTCGAAGCCGTCGGCGAAGCGCGTCGACGCGTTGATCATCACGGAGGCCGAATCGACTTCGCGCAGGAAGCGCATCGCATCCGTGTAGTCCTCGGTGACGATGGCGTCCGTGTGCTTGGACGAATACGTGTTGATGTGCTCGATGGCCGCGTCGATGCCGTCCACGATCTTCACGGCCAGGATCGGCGCCAGGTATTCCGTGCTCCAGTCCTCTTCCGTCGCGGGCACGAGGTGCGGGTAGCCTTGCAGGATCGCCAGCGCTTCCGGATCCGCGCGCAGCTCCACTTCCTTCGTCGCGTACAGCTCGGCCAGTTGCGGCAGCACGGCGGGCGCGATCGCGCGGGCGACGAGCAGCGTTTCCATCGTGTTGCACGTGCCGTAGCGGTGCGTCTTCGCGTTCATCGCGATCGGCAGCGCCTTGGCAATGTCCGCTTTCGCGTCGATGTAGACGTGGCAGATACCGTCCAGGTGCTTGATCATCGGGACGGTCGATTCCTTCATCAGGCGCGCGATCAGGCCCTTGCCGCCGCGCGGGACGATGACGTCCACGAATTCCGGCATCGTGATGAGGGCGCCGACGGCGGCGCGGTCCGTCGTCTCGACGACCTGCACGCCGTGTTCCGGCAGGCCGGCGCCGCGCAGGCCCTCGGCGACGAGCGCCGCCAGCGCGCGGTTGCAGTGGATGGCTTCCGAGCCGCCGCGCAGGATGGCGGCGTTACCGCTCTTGATGCACAGGCCCGCCGCGTCGACCGTCACGTTCGGACGCGCTTCGTAGATGATGCCGATCACGCCCAGCGGCACGCGCATGCGGCCCACCTGGATGCCCGTCGGGCGGAATTTCAGGTCGGTGATCTCGCCGATCGGGTCGGGCAGCGCGACGATCTGGCGCAGGCCGTCGACCATCGTGGCGATCGCCTTGTCGGACAGCGCGAGGCGGTCCAGCAGCGCCGGTTCCAGGCCGGCGGCCGCCGCCGCTTCCATGTCGCGCGCGTTCGCGGCGCGCAGCTGGTCGGCGTCGCGCTCGATGGCGGCGGCGATTAGCAGCAAGGCCTGGTTGCGGGTGGCGCTGTCCGCGCGCGCCATGCCGCGCGAGGCCGCGCGCGCCTGGCGGCCGATTGTTTGCATGTACTCGGTGATGTCCATCGTGCTTCGTCCGTTATCCGTAATATTCGTTGCGTAGGGTGGGCACCCTTGTGCCCACGCGTGACGTTTGCATCATGTTGACGTCCGCGTGGGCACGGGGTGCCCACCCTACGATGCGACCTTTAATGCGAGCTGCAGCCTCGCATCCCACGCATCGCCCGCGAACTGCTTCGCGCGCAGGCCCTTGACCATCCTGTCGACCTGCGCCGCCTGCTGCAGCGCGGCTTCCAGGGTCGGCAGGGAAATCCGGCGCAGCGCCGGTTCCATCATGCGCTCGCGCGGGCCCCAGATGCGATATTCCTTCAGCAGGGCGCCCAGCGGGCGTCCCTGCGCCATCCCTGCCTTTAATTTTAGCAGCGTGCGGATTTCTTCGGAGACGGCCCACAACACCAGCGGCAGCGCCTCGCCCTCGCCCTTCAAACCTTCCAGCATGCGCACGAGGCGCGCCGGGTCGCCGGCCAGCATCGCTTCCGACAGTTTGAAGACGTCGTAGCGCGCCACGTTCAGCACGGCGTCGTGCACCTGCTCGTACGTCAGCTTGCCCGGTTCGTACAGCAGGCCGAGCTTCTGGATTTCCTGGTGCGCCGCCAGCAGGTTGCCTTCGACGCGGTCGGCGATGAAGTCCAGGCTCTGGCGGTCCGCGCTCTGGTTCTGGCTTGACAAGCGCATGCCGATCCAGTTCGGCAGCTGCGCGCGCTCCACGTTCGGGATCTCGACGTAGACCGCCGCCTGCTGCAGCGCCGCCACCCACGACGCCTTGGCCGTCTGCCAGTCCAGCTTCGGCAGGGTGATCAGCGTGAGGTTGTCGGGATTCAGGTCTTTCGCATAATTCTGCAGGGCCGCGCTGCCGTCCTTGCCCGGCTTGCCGCCGGGGATGCGCAGCTCGATCAGTTTCTTGTCGCCGAACAGCGACATGGCCTGGTTGGCGGCCAGCAGCTCGCCCCATTTGAAGTTGCGCTCGACCGTGAGCACGTCGCGCTCGGAATACCCTTGCGCGCGCGCCGTGCGGCGGATCTTGTCCGCCGCTTCCAGCGCGAGCAGGTGCTCGTCGCTGGTGATCACGTACAGGGGCGCGAGCCCCTTGGCGAGGTGCCCGTCGAGCGCCTCAGGCCGCAACTGCATGGTGTTCCTTTTCGGTTAAGTCGCTGGTTTGATGGCGGCGAGGCGGCGCATGATCTGCTGCACGAGGTCCGCCTGCATGTCGCGGTACAGCAGCGCTTCTTCCGATTCCTTGGCCAGCACCTGGGTCTCGTCGAACGCCATGTTCCGGCGCAGCGAGATCTCGGTCGGCGGCACCAGTTCCACGCCCTTCGCGTCGCGCACGGTGAACGACATCGTGTACGTCAGCAGGTATTCGCGCACGCGGCCCAGGCTGTTCAGCGACAGGATCGACTTGTTGCGCGATTCGCCCAGCAGCACGAACTGCGCCTCGGCATCCGTCGCCTTGTCGGCGATGACCACCTGGTCGGTCGCGCGCAGGTTGCGCTTGAGTTCCGTGCCCAGCGCGGACGTGTCCGGGAAGCCGAGATAAATGCTGTGGAACGGCATCGTGTAGCTGCCGTTCGAACCGCGCAGCTGGAAGCCGCAGCCTGCGGTGACACTCGCCACCAGCAGGGCCGCAGCAACGCGCACCGCCAACTTCCGGGTCAGGGCGCGCATGGCTTACACCACGATGTTGATCAGTTTGCCGGGGACGACGATGACTTTCTTCGGCGTGCCTTCGACGAACTTCTGGGCGGCTTCCGACGCCAGCGCGGCGGCTTCGATGGCGGCCTTGTCGGCCTCCTTCGGCACCTTCACGGAGCCGCGCAGCTTGCCGTTCACCTGGATCATCAGCTCGATCTCGGCCTGCTCCAGCGCGGCCGGATCCACTTCCGGCCAGGCCACGTTCAGGATGTCGCCGTACTTGCCGGCGTAGCCGAGTTCCTGCCACAGCGCGTGCGTGATGTGCGGCGCGACCGGGTTCAGCATGCGCAGGAAGATCGACAGGCCTTCCGTGATCACGGCGTCGCTCGCCGCGCCCTCGGACAGCTTCGCCGACTCGAGCGTATTCAGCATCTTCATGCAGGCCGAGACGACCGTGTTGTACTGGATGCGCTTGAAGTCGTAGTCGGCCTGCTGCAGCACCTTGTGCACTTCGCGGCGCAGCGTCTTCTGCGCGTCATCCAGCGTGCCGGCCTGCTGGCCGACCAGTGCGCTGGCCACGCGCTCGCGCTGGGCATGACCGAACGCCCATACGCGGCGCAGGAAGCGGCTCGCGCCTTCCACGCCCGACTCGGACCACTCGAGCGTCTGCTCCGGCGGCGCGGCGAACATCGTGAACAGGCGGGCGGTATCCGCGCCGTACTGCTCGATCTGCGCCTGCGGGTCGATGCCGTTGTTCTTCGACTTCGACATCTTCTCGGTGCCGCCGATGACGACCGGCTGGCCGTCTTCCTTCAGCACCGCCGATTGCGGGCGGCCGCGCTCATCGAACGTCAGGCCGACGTCGGCCGGGTTGTACCACGTCTTCTTGCCGCTGGCGTCTTCGCGATAGTAGGTCTCGTTAAGCACCATGCCCTGCGTGAGCAGGTTGACGAACGGCTCGTCGAATTTCACGAGGCCGAAGTCGCGCATGACCTTCGTCCAGAAACGCGCGTACAGCAGGTGCAGCACGGCGTGTTCGATGCCGCCGATGTACTGGTCCATCGGCATCCAGTAGTCGTTGCGGGCCGGGTCGACCATCGCGTCGTTCGAACCCGGCGACGTATAGCGCATGTAGTACCAGGACGAGTCGATGAACGTGTCCATCGTGTCCGTCTCGCGGCGTGCCGGCGCGCCGCAGCACGGGCAGTCGACTTTCAGGAACGCTTCGTGTTTCTTCAGCGGGTTGCCGGAACCGTCCGGGACGCAGTCTTCCGGCAGCACGACCGGCAGGTCCTTCTCGGGGACCGGCACCGTGCCGCACTTCTCGCAGTGGATCATCGGGATCGGCGTGCCCCAGTAGCGCTGGCGCGAGATGCCCCAGTCGCGCAGGCGGAACGTGACCTTCTTGTCGCCCAGTTCCAGGTTCGCGAGATCGCCCGCGACGGCGTTGACGGCCGCCGTGTAATCCAGGCCGTCGTATTTGCCCGAGTCCACGACGACGCCGCGTTCCTTGTCGCCGTACCACTCCTGCCAGCCGTCCAGCGAGAACGTCTCGCCTTCGACCGCCACCACCTGCTTGATCGGCAGGTCGTATTTTTTCGCGAAGCCGAAGTCGCGCTCGTCGTGGGCCGGCACGCCCATCACGGCGCCGTCGCCGTACGTGATCAGCACGTAGTTGCCGACCCAGACCGGCACCTGCTCGCCGGAGATCGGGTGCGTCACGAACAGGCCCGTGGGCATGCCCTTCTTTTCCATCGTCGCCATGTCGGCTTCGATGACGGAACCCTGCTTGCACTCGGCGATGAACGCCTGCAGTTCCGGGTTGTCCTTGGCCGCGTGCTGGGCCAGTGCGTGTTCCGGCGCGACGGCGCAGAAGGTCACGCCCATGATCGTGTCGGCGCGCGTCGTGAAGACGTACAGCTTGCCGTCGTTGATGAGCTCACCCTGCTCGTCCATGATCACGTGCGGGAACGCGAAGCGCACGCCGGTCGACTTGCCGATCCAGTTGGCCTGCATGATGCGCACGCGCTCCGGCCAGCCCGGCAGCTTGTGTTCGACGTGGTCCAGCAGTTCGTCCGCATAGTCCGTGATGCGCACGTAGTACATCGGGATCTCGCGCTTCTCGACGACCGCGCCCGAGCGCCAGCCCTTGCCGTCGATGACCTGCTCGTTCGCGAGCACGGTCTGGTCGACCGGGTCCCAGTTCACGGTGCCGGTCTTCTGGTAGATGATGCCCTTCTCGAGCATCTTGAGGAACATCCACTGGTTCCATTTGTAGTACTCGGGCTTGCAGGCCGTCATCTCGCGCGACCAGTCGATCGCGAGACCCATCGACTCCATCTGGCCGCGCATGTGGGCGATGTTCGAGTAGGTCCATTGGGCCGGCGGCACGTTGTTCGCCATCGCCGCGTTCTCGGCGGGCATGCCGAAGGCGTCCCAGCCCATCGGCATCAGCACGTTGTAGCCGTTCATCCGCAGGTAGCGGTACATCACGTCATTGATCGTATAGTTGCGCACGTGACCCATGTGCAGCTTGCCCGACGGGTAAGGCAGCATCGAGCAGGCGTAATACTTGCCTTTCGGGAAACGCGGGTCGTTCTCGACGGCTTTATACGCGTCGATCGACTTCCAGTAGGCCTGCGCGGCCTGTTCGACTTCGGCTGGACTATATTTTTCTTGCATGATGTTCTGCGGACTGAAGGAGGTGAGCAGAACATTATATCGTGTCGCATGGTAGGGTGGACGGCTCCGCCGTCCA
>CBIHRX010000103.1:0-20026 GCA_966212555.1 uncultured Massilia sp. | reverse complement strand
CCCATCGGCTGCGCGGTGAGCGCCAGCTCGTGCAGGTGGTCGTGTACCGCTGTCACGAAGCCATCGAACTCGCGAGCGATGCGCTCGTCGGTCCATCCCATGTCGAGGTGCATGCGCTCGCGCTTCACGCCGGCCAGGAACTGCGCGCGCAGCGCGTCCTTCACGCCGCCGACGTCCTGCGCGAGCCACTGGTGCAGCAGGTCGTGGATCCGCGTCAGGCGGTCATGCAGGCCGGCGGGCGTCAGCGGCGATGTCGTCCGGGGGCAGCGACGGCGGATCGTGTTCCAGGTAGATGCGGGGCAGCGCGCGCTGGGCCGGCGTGAGGAGTTCGTACTGGTCGCGTTCCCAGTGATGGTCTTCCTGGAACAGGATGCAGTCGAATGCCTGCGTGCGCGCCTGGTCGGCGGGCAGGTCGTGGACGTTCGGGCCGAACGGGAAGGGACCGCAGCGGCCGCCGTATCCGGGCGGGCGGCCCGGCTTCACCAGCACGTGGAAATCGTGCGGCGCATGGGACAGGTAATACAGGTAGCTGCCATGCGTATGCCAGGTCAGGACGTTCAGGCGGCGCATGGCGCCTCCCTTGCCCGCATAGTGGCGGCACTGTCTGCGGCACTGGCGGCAGCACTAAGCTCGAGTGCAATCCCGTTCTGGTTTGGCATGCTTTCGCTCGCGGTCTGGCAATGTGACAGGTTCGACCGCGAGCGAAATGGCTGGGTTCCGGAACTAGCCCGGAGCTTGAATCTGGATCAAGAGCGCTTCAGGGCTTGCGCTTGAAACCGGTATCGTCGTCCATGTTGTCGTCGCCGTGCAACTTGTTGGCGAAGCCGGGGCTGCGCGGGTAGCCGCCGGCGGCATCGTTCGACTTGTGCACTGCCGGGCCGCCCGCCGAGGCGGTGGATCCGGTCTGCGAGCCTTGCCGGTCGGTGCTGTCCGCGCCCGTGTTGCCCGGCGAGCGCGGCAGGCCGCCGGCCACGTCGTTCGACTGGTGCACGCCGCCCACGTCGGAATTCTGGTTCGACATCGAGCGCGAGCCGGCCACGTCCAGTTGCGTATTGCCGCGCTGGGCTTCATGGCCGCCGGCGGCGCCCGGTCCCGGCATGCCGCCGCCCTGCGTGGAGCCCGATGCGCCCGATGCCGACTGGCGGTTGCCCATCGAGCCGCGCGGCGGCTGCGACGGCAGTTCGCTGCGCGGGCCGTGCATGCCGCCGCCCTGCGTGTGCGTGGATGCCTGCAGGTTGCCGCGCGAGTCGGAGAGCGAGCCGCCTTGAAGGTCGGGTTGGGCGGCACTCTGGGACGGCAGGTTGCCGCGCACGACGTCGCGGTGCATATCGCGTTGCCGGTTCAGGTCGACACCCGAGTCTTTCGGACGGTGTCCGACAGCCTGTTCCAGCAAGCCGTAGGCGCCGGATTTCTGTTCCATCTGGCGCTGGTGGCTGTCCGTGATGCCTTGCACGGCGCCGGAACCGCCGTTGATCTGGTTGTCCATCGAGCCGCCGGGGATTCCGGCGTCCTCGCCGTACTCGCGGCCGCCGATGCCCGCCTGGCCGCCCATGATGTCGCGCTGCTGGTTGCCCTGCTGGACACCGGTGCCTTGCGGATGCGTGTGGTCGAGCGGCTGGCCGCGGTCGGCGCTGGCGCCCTCGGATCCGGGCGTCCATTTTTCGTTGGCGCCGTTGTTCGTCTGGTTGTTCGCTTCGCTGTGTTGGTTCGCGTCCATGGTCGTCTCCTTTCGATCTGGAACTGGGATGATGCGCGTCCGGACAAGACTTCAGTATAGGAAGACGTTGCGGGTATATGTAGGACGATTACCGACGAGTTATTTACGACTGGAAGTAGAGTTTCGAGAGTGCATTTTCTGTCTCACATTGTCCTACAAAGTCATCTGAAATGCTCCTATAGTCCCATCCAACCGGCATGCCTAAGATGTGTTCCGACCGAGCGCTCAACGGTGCATCCGACGGCATCGGCAGGCCTGCCGCAGGACGCGGCGGTTTCAACTGCAACGAGGAGAGACATCATGGCATCCAGCAATCAAGGCAACAAGCAAAGTGGCGGCACCAAGAACCGTGGTTTCGCATCGATGGATCCGGAGCGTCAGCGCCAGATCGCCAGCGAGGGCGGCAAGGCCGCCCACCAGAAGGGCACCGCCCACGAGTTCACCTCGGAAGAGGCACGCCGCGCAGGCAGCATGAGCCATGGCAACCGCCAGTCGGCTTCGGGCTCGTCGCGCAGCTCGTCCAAAGGCAACAAGCAGTAATTGTTGCGCAAGCGGGACGGCGGCGGCGCCGTCCCCTGGGCAAGGATTTCACACGGGGAGCGCAGGCTTCCCGTTTTGCATTTCTTTAACACAATTCTCAAATAGGATGGGGTAGAATCCCTGGGCTTTCAACCACTTAGCCCATAGGAATTTGTCGTGAAATCAGCGGTCATCCGTCAAGTCAAGAGCATGTCCATGTCGTGCGACCGGGTCGGCAACCTGTTGCTGACCAAGTTCTCCGCACACGGCGCGAGCGACGTCGCCGTCTTCGTGCCGGCATCGATCGTGTTCTGGCTCCTCAAGCACCTGCCGGTCAACCAGGATCCGAACCTGCCGCCGCCGCCGCCCGGCCCGCAGATCACCCAGTGGGACTGGGACCACCCGAACATCCCGCGCGCGTTCACCGTGCAGTGCAAGGTGTTGCCGGGCAAGATCAGCATGACGTACAACCTCGACCGCAAACCCGACCTGACCGTCGTCCTCGACCGCAGCAACGTCGAGCTGATGCGCCAGATCATGCTGGCCTACTCGAAGGACCTGATCGACCTCGACGCGTAAGGTGCAGATGGCCGACGGGCGTGGGCTCGGCTATCATGCGGTCTTTGACCGCTTTTCGAGGAACCCGCCCATGCCCATCAAGATCAGCCAGCTGTTCGATTCCGGTGCGATCGACGTCGTCCAGGCCACCGACGCGCGCCAGATCGACCTCAAGCTGCGCAAGGATTCCGCAGCCGACATCCACCAGTGGTTCCACTTCCGCCTGCAGGGCGCGCGCGGCCGGGCCTGCACGATCCGCTTCCTGAACGCGGGGCAGGCGACGTATCCGAAGGGCTTCGAGGGCTACCAGGTGGCGGCCAGCTACGACACCGAGAACTGGTTCCGGGTTCCGACTTCCTTCGACGGCCAGGTCATGACCGTCAACCACACTCCCGAGCTGGACAGCATTTATTACGCCTATTTCGAGCCCTACACCTGGGAGCGCCACCTGCGCCTGCTCGGTGAGGTGGCGGAAAATCCGGTCGCACGCGTGCACGACATCGGCACGACCGTCGACGGCCGCGACATGAACCTCGTCGTGGTCGGCAATCCGCAGGCCGAGAAGAAGATCTGGGTGATCGCACGCCAGCATCCGGGCGAGACGATGGCCGAGTGGTTCGTCGAGGGCATGATGGATGCGCTGCTCGACAATTCGAACCCGATTTCCCGCAAGCTGTTGCAGCGCGCCGTGTTCTACATCGTGCCGAACATGAACCCGGACGGCTCCGTGCGCGGCAACCTGCGCACGAACGCGGCGGGCGCCAACCTGAACCGCGAGTGGATGACGCCGTCGCCCGAGCGCAGCCCGGAAGTGCTGTGCGTGAAGAACAAGATCCACGAGACAGGCGTCGACATGTTCTTCGACATCCACGGCGACGAGGCGCTGCCGTACAACTTCGTGGCCGGCAGCGAGATGCTGGAAGATTTCACGCCGGAGCGCCTGGCCGCCCAGAACGCGTTCATCGAGCGCTACATGGCCGCCAGCCCCGACTTCCAGAACGTCTACGGCTATGCCGCGAGCAAGTACAACGAGGAACTGCTGACCCTGGCCTCGAAGTACATCGGCCACACGTTCAAATGCCTGTCGCTGACCCTGGAGATGCCGTTCAAGGACAACGCCAACCTGCCCGACCCGTACGTCGGCTGGAATGGCGCCCGCAGCGCCGCGCTCGGTGCGGCGATGCTGCAGCCGATCCTGCAGTCGCTGGACGACTGAGGGGCCATCCCATGGGCGTCGAGATCGAACGCAAGTTCTTGCTGGCCAATGACTCCTGGCGCGGGCAGGGCATCCCGACGCACATGCGCCAGGGCTACCTGGTGGCGGATGCCGTCCGGACCGTGCGCGTGCGCATCGAGGGCGAGCGGGCCGTCATCACCATCAAGGGCAAAAGCACCGGGGCATCCCGCGGCGAGTGGGAATACGAGATCCCCCTGGCGGACGCGACGGAACTGCTCGACGGCCTGTGCGAGCAGCCGCAGGTGGAAAAGATCCGCCACCGCATCGAGCACGCGGGCCACACGTGGGAAGTCGACGAGTTCCTGGGCCTGAACGCCGGGCTCGTCGTGGCGGAAATCGAACTGGACGCCGAGGACGAAGCGTTCGAGAAGCCCGACTGGGTCGGACAGGAAGTCACGGGCGAGAAGCGCTACTACAACTCCAGCCTGATCAGGATGCCGTACGCGCAGTGGCAGGGTAAGCAATGAGGCGGCCATGAAGCGCCGGACGCTGCTCGCGCTGGCCGTATGCGCCACGGCGCTCGCGCAGGCCGCCACGGTGCCGAAGCCGAAGGCGGAGCCGTCTTACTTTCCGCCGGCCGGCGAGTGGATCCACAAGCCGCCCGCCCAGTTGGGCATCGACCCGGCGAAGCTGCGCGAGGCCGTCGCGTACGCGCAGGCGCACGAGACGGAGCGGGCCCGGGACTTTTCCGACCAGCGGCAGACGTTCGGCGAGCCCCTCGGTTCGCTGCCGTCGACACGCGCGCCCACGAACGGCGTCGTCATCTACAAGGGCTATGTCGTGGCGGAATTCGGCGACACGCATGTCGTCGACCCGACATATTCAGTGGCGAAGAGCATGCTGTCGACCGTCGCCGGCGTGGCCCTGCGCGACGGCAAGATCGCCAATCTCGACCAGCCGGTCGGCGCGACCGTGAAGGATGGCGGCTACGATTCGCCGCACAATGCGGCCGTCACGTGGAAGCACCACCTGCAGCAGGAATCCGAGTGGGAAGGCAGCATGTGGGGCAAGAACGCGGACTTCGTCGGCCATGACGCGTTCGGCGCCGGCGAGCGCAAGCCGCGCATGTTCCAGGACCCGGGCACGTTCTACGAATACAACGACGTGCGCATCAACCGCTTCGCGCTGTCGCTGCTGCGCGTGTTCGGCAGGCCTGTCCCCGACGTGTTCCAGGACGAGGTCATGGACCCCATCGGCGCGTCGCACCAATGGAAGTGGGTGCCGTACACCAATAGCTATGTGGACATGAACGGCAAGCTCGTGGCGTCCGTCAGCGGCGGCACGCGCTGGGGCGGCGGCATGTGGATCGATTCCTGGGACATGGCACGCTTCGGCTATCTGTGGCTGCGCCAGGGCAACTGGAACGGCCGCCAGATCGTGCCCAAAGACTATGTGAAGGCGGCACTGACGCCCAGCGCGCACGGCCCCGACTACGGCTATCTGTGGTGGCTGAACACGAAGGGCAAGAACCTGCCGGGTCTGCCGCCGACGGCGTTCGCGGCGCTGGGCGCGGGGAGCAACGACATCGTGGTGTCTCCCGAGCATGACCTCGTGATCGTGTGGCGCTGGCATGCGGGCAACCCGGCCGAATTCGCCAAACGCGTGATCGCGGCGCTGCCTGTCAGGTAACCCGTCCTTTTGAGAGGGTGCGTGGCGGGCAGGCGTGAGTTAGGATGACAATCGAACCAACCCAGGTGCCGACCATGTCCGAACACGATCCCGAACTCATCTCCGCCAGCCTCGCACCCGATTCCGAGGCGCGCGCCGCCATCGACCTGGCCACGCGCGGCCACCAGATCTATCCCGTGCTGGGCGCGGACGATATCCAGCGCCTGCGCCGCTTCGGCACATGCCGCACATGGCCGGACGGCGCCACCGTGTTCCGCGCCTGCGTGGATTCGCCGGGCATGGTCGTCGTGCTGGCGGGGCGCTTGTCGTGCAGCCGGACGGATGCGCTCGGCAATCGGGTCGAGGTCATCGAATACGGGCCCGGCCAGTTCAGCGGGGAAGTGGCCCAGCTGTCGGGCCGGCCGCCGCTCGCGGACGGCTTTGCCGTGGGCGAACTGGAAGCCCTCGTGCTCGACGCCGAATGCCTGCGCGCCGTGATCGTGGCCGAGGCCGAACTGGGCGAGCGCCTGATGCGCGCGTTCATCCTCCGCCGCGTGCAGCTCATCAACAACAAGCCGGGCGGTCCCATCCTGATCGGGCCGAACGCGCACGCGGGCTTGTTCGAGCTCGAGAATTTTCTGTCGCGCAACGCCTACCCTTACACGCGGCGTGACCCGGACACCGACCCGGAAGCGGCCCAGCTCGTGCGCGAGCACTGGCGCAACGAGTCCGACTGGCCGCTCGTCGCGCTGCCGGACGGCTTCGTGCTGAAGAACCCGACCCTGGCCGAAGTGGGCCGCTGCCTCGGCACCTTGCCCCGCATCGAGCGCGGGACCGTGTTCGACGTGCTGGTCGTGGGCGCCGGTCCGTCCGGCCTCGCGACGGCAGTGTACGCCGCCTCCGAAGGCTTGCGCGTGATGGTGCTGGACCAGCGTTCCTATGGCGGCCAGGCCGGCGCCAGTGCGCGCATCGAGAACTTCCTCGGTTTCCCGACCGGGATCTCCGGCCGCGCGCTGGCCGGCCGCTCCTACGTGCAGGCGGTGAAATTCGGCGCCGAGGTCGCGATTCCCGCGCCGGCCACGCGCCTGCTGTGCCACGAGCGGCCGCTGAAGGTGGAAATGGATGACGGCACCTGCCTGCAGGCCAGGTCGGTCGTGCTGGCCTCGGGCGCGCGCTACCGCAAGCCCGACCTGCCCAACCTGGCGCAGTTCGAAGGCCGCGGCGTGTACTACTGGGCGTCGCCCGTGGAGGCGCGGCTGTGCCGTAACGAAGCCGTCATGCTCGTGGGCGGCGGCAATTCGGCCGGTCAGGCGGCCGTCTTCCTCGCGGCGCATGCATCCGAAGTGCACATGCTCGTGCGCCGCGGGCTGGAAGCGACGATGTCGAGCTACCTGATCGAACGCATCGCGGCCACGCCCAACATCCATGTGCACACGGGGCGCGAGATCGCCGCGCTGGAAGGCGACGACAACGGGCTGACGGGCGTGCGCTGCCGCAGCATCGACGGCGGCGACGAGCGTGCGTTCGCCGTGCGCCGGCTGTTCCTGTTCATCGGCGCCGATCCGAACAGCGACTGGCTGCACGAGTGCGGCGTCGAACTGGACGACAAGGGCTTCGTGCTGACGGGCGCCGACACGCGCGCGGAGCACGGCGCCCGCTCGCTGGAGACGAGCGTCGACGGCGTGTTCGCCGTGGGCGACCTGCGGGCCGGCTCGACCAAGCGCGTTGCCGCGGCGGCGGGCGAGGGCGCCGCGGCCGTGTCGCAGATCCATGGCTATCTGGCGACCTTGGCCGAGCGCTGACCCATGGCGCATGGGGAGGGATACTGTTAAGTTGAACCTTCTAGATGACAGCAGGCATAATGCGCCGGCACGCGGCCGTCCCTACGGCCCAGCCCGAGGAGCGCAATGGCCTTATCCGTACTGTCATCACCCAGCATGCGCGCAGTTTGCGCCGCCGCGGTCTTGCTGTGTCCACTCGTCGCCCATGGCAACGACACGCAGGCCAGGCGCCTGCGCGAAGCCGGCGCCATGGCCCGCTTCGTGCCGGACGAGGCGTCGCGCCGGCTGCGCGCGATGGAATGGGAAATGGCCACCGCGCCCGCATCGTTGCGCACGGATTTCCTGTACCACTACAGCACCGCCGAGCGCGGCATCGGCGACCTCACGCATGCGCTGACCCTGGCGGACCAGCTCGTTACGTATGGCCGCCGCAACCATGACAACGTCGCCCTGGCGAAAGGCCTGATCGGGCGCGCCAACACGCTTTATTTGCGGGAAGAACTGGCCGCATCCCACGCCACGGCGTTCGAGGCGGAACGGGTCGCCCTGACGACGGACGACGTCCCGACCAGGGTGCTGGCGACCATCGCTGCCGGGCAATCGTTCCAGGAGGAAGGCAATTATCCGGAGGCGCTGGCGAAACTGCATGCCGCCGTCGACATGGCACGCCATGTCAAGGACGATGCCGCACCGCTGGCCAGTGCGCTGCATACGCTGGTGCAGCTGTACCTGAACACGGGCGACTTCGACAAGGGCTGGGAGGCGCAGCGGGAAGCGCTGGCCGTGGCCAGGCAGATGGCATCCCCGGGCTATATCGCGACGGCGCTCGGCGACGAGTACGCACTGGCCGTCGAGCAGAAAGCGTTCGCGCGGGCACGGCGCGCCCTGGTCGAGGAACTCGCCCTCGAACGCAGAATCGGTGCACGCCAGATGGTGGCGACCACGCTCGTCAACCTGTCGGATTGCTACCTGAAGGAGGGCCGGTTCCACGAGGCCCAGACCTATGCCGCGCAGGCGCTGGATGCCGCCGTCGACGCCAGGAACAACAACGATGTCGCCACCGCCCGCGTCAACCTGGGCCAGGCGCTGCTCGGACAAGGGCAGGTGGCCGAGGGCAAGCGGCAGTTCGAAGCCGGCTTCGCGTCCTATGAAAAACAGGGCGACAAGCCGGAACTGCTGGCGGTGCTGCGCGAGTACGGTCACGCGCTGGAGCACGCCGGCGACTACAAGGGCGCCGTCGACGCGTACAACCGCGAACGCACGCTGTCGAGCGAGATCTTTGCCGAGCAGCGCCAGAAGGCGCTGATGGAGCTGCAGCAGAAATACGAGGCGGAGAAGAAGCAGCGCCGGATCGACGCGTTGCGCCAGGAGAACCGCGCCACGAAGGCAGAGCTGGACAACCGACGCCTGCTGCAGCGCATCTGGTGGCTGCTGGCCATCGCGTTCGCGCTGGCCTCGGTGGTCGTCGGCCTGCTCTACCGCAGGGTGCGCCGTGCCAACGCCGAGCTGGAAGAGAAAAACCAGCAATTGAAACGGCAGAGCGCGCTCGATCCGCTCACGCTGCTGTACAACCGCCGCCACTTCCAGGAATTCATGGGCCGGCCCGGCACCGAGCGGCGCGGGGGCGGCGACGGGACCGTGGGCGCCTTGTTCGTGCTCGACGTCGACCGCTTCAAGGACATCAACGACACGCTGGGCCATGCGGCCGGCGACGCCGTATTGAAGACGGTCGCGCACAACCTGCGCCAGGCGTTGCGCGACACCGACATGATCGTGCGCTGGGGCGGCGAGGAATTCCTCGCGTTCGTGCCCGCGGTCGCGCGCGACGGGCTGGACGAGGTGGCCCTGCGCATCCTGCACGGCATCTCTTCGCATGCCGCCGAGCACCGGGGCGCGGTCGTGCCGGTCAGCGTCTCGGTTGGGTTCGCGCCGTTCCCGCTGTCGCTCGGCGCGACGGCGCTGACTTGGGAACAGGTCGTCAACCTCGCGGACATGGCCTTGTACCGGGCCAAGGCGCGCGGCCGCAACTGCGCCTGTGGCGTGCTCGGCTTTCCCGATGGCGCGCCGGCCACGCTGGACGCGATCGAGCGGGATCTGGAAGAGGCCTGGCGCCAGGGATGGGTCGACCTGTCCGTCGTGCCGGGCGACGTCGAGTACGTCATGCCGGTGCGGTCGCGCGCGTGACGGCGCGGGTCAGGCCCCGGGCAGGTCGCGCTCGAGTTCGGCCACCTGCGCAAGCCAGCGTGCGACGACGTCCAGCTCGTCCGGCGTGAACCCGGCCGTCAGGCGCGCATTCAAATCCTGCAGCACGGCGTGGGCCTGGCGGCTCGCATCCTGCCCCTGCGCGGTCAGGCGCACGCGCGTGATGCGTCCGTCCGCATCGTCATCCACCCGCTCGATCAGGTTGGCCGCCTGCATCCGCTTGGACAGGTTCGTGACGGCGGCCGGCGCCACCTGCAAACCCTTCGCGATGTCGCCCACCGTCGCGGGCTCCCCGCGCGATGCGAGCAGGAACAGCAGGCCCGCCTGCGCCGAGCTGATGCCGTCCCACGCTTGCGGGCGGGTCTCGATCCAGCGCTGCAGCACCTTTTGCGCGCGGTTCAGCAGGAAGACGAAGCGGGGCGGTTTCCTGGGTGCGGTCATCGCGCTTCTTCCTTTGCTGGGCAGTGTGCCAGCAGCCAGTCGGCCACCTGCGGCCAGAGTGCTTGCGCGCCCTGGCGGCGGAAGAATCCCATGTGGCCGATGGCGGGCAGGCCGGCGTCGCGCGGTGCGACCTGGCGCCGCTCCACGCGCGCGTTGACGAGCGGCTGCACGAGGATGCCGATGGCGCCCGGATTGGCCCACGGATCGTCGTCGAAGCCGAGCACGAGCAGCGGCACCCGCACGCGTGCCATGCGCTGCCGCGCCTGCATCGCGGGATCGTCGAGGAAATAGCCCGGCAGCTTCGTCCAGCCGCTCCATTGCAGCATCACCGTGCGCGGCAGGTCTTCGCCGAGACCGATGCGCCGGCCCGGCATATAGCCCAGCACGCGGCACAGGACGGGGGCGAGCAGCCGCATCACGCACCACACGCGGGCCCGCTCGGCGGCGCCGCGGATCGTGCGCGTGACCCCCGCATGCGACGCCACGAGCACGCCCGCCGTCAGCAGCCCGGTGGCGGACGACAGCGCGATCGCATGGCCGCCCACGCTGTGTCCGACGGCCAGCAGCGGTAGCCCGGGAAAGCGCGCGGCCGCCCAGCGCGTGACGGCCGCGTTGTCGTCCTCCATCCACTCCGCCATCGTCACTGTGCACCGGCGCAGGTCGGCCGGCCGCGAGCGGCCGGTGCCGCGGTCGTCGTAGGTCAGCACGTGCAGGCCCAGGCCGTGCAGGTAATGCGCGAACGCTTCGTAGAAACGCTGCGTGACGGCGGTGGCAGGGTGCACCAGCACGACGGCACGCAGATCGGGCGCCTGCCACAGGGTCGCGGCAATCGTGCCTGAGCCGGGGAGGGGGATGGTGACGGATTCCATGGGAGCGGCGATTTAGTTAACGTGTTAACTAATTTAGCGGCCGGCACCGGCATCGTCAACGCGGGAATTAGAAGCAATTGCCAAAAACCGGGGTCAGACCCCGGTTTTTGGAAACAAAAACAAAACCCGGCACGTGGCCGGGTCTTGTGGTCGAGGCGCTGCCGTGCGTCAGTGGAAGTGCTCGTTCCCCGCCGGCGTATCTTCCGGCATTTCGGCATGGACGAGCTCGCCGCTCGGGTCGGCGAACAGCGGCGCGCCGCAGTCGTCGCAGTACTCCGCGACATAGCGTTCGCCGATGCGCTTCACGTGGGTGATGCCGACCTCGTTCAGGTGCTTGACGATCTCGTCCAGCGGCGCGAGCGGGCGGTCGCCGCCGCCGGCCGGGCCTTCCATCGGCGTGCCGTCCTCGTCTTCCTGGCCGTACAGGGGCCACACGATGCCGTAGACGACGTCCGACGACTGGCGCAGTGTGAAGCCGACGCGGTACTCGTCGACCTGGTTGTCGCTCGCCTCGTCGCCGAAGCCCGCCACGACGGCACGCAGGTCGTTCGGTTCCACGCCCAAGGTGTTCGTCAGGTAGTGGACGGCGGCGCGGATCGACACCGGGCGGATCAGTTTATCGGCCTCGCGGCACGCGACGTAATACGCTTCCGGCAGCAGCAGCTCGACGCCGCAGCCCGGCAGCAGGCGCGCGATGTTCGGGCCGGCCTGGGCGCGCCACTGCTCGAGGCAGTTCTCGCGCTCCGCTTCGAAGTTGATGTGGTGCTGCGGCTCCTGCCAGCGGAACAGCGGGGCGCCCACCGGGGCGACGACGGCCACGAGCAGGTAGCGTGTGTCGGCCAGGAATTGCGACGTGTCCGGGCCCGGCGCGGCCGGCTTCACCGTCGAGCCCTTGTGGGCGGCGGCGGCGAGCTTGTGCGTCAGGGCATAGGTCTCGGCGTGGGTGCGCGGCAGCTGGTCGATCGAGTACAAGGTCGGCGCGATGGCCAGCTTCGTGTTGTCGGCCAGCAGGTGGGCGGAGAAGTGCGCCGTCAGCGTGTTCAGGATGTCGCCGGGGATCGTGCCGGACGCGATGGAGAAGCGGGTCCAGGCCAGGATCGGCGCGGCGACGAGCAGCACCTGCCATGTGGTCTCGGTGCCGTCCTTGGCCTGCTCGGTCATCGTCGAGGACTCGCTGACCGCCTCGACGCCATCCATCAGCACGTCGTAGACCGCGAGATCGCCCTTGAACAGGACGTTGAGGGCGGCGTCGATGCTGTCCTGGTGGTTCGTCTTGAGCAGCTTCTGCAGCTGGGCGTCGAGGTTGCGTTCCCAGGTCCGTTCTTCGACGCGGCTGGCAGCCTGCACGATGGCGTTGCTGATGCTGATGAGACGCTGGCTTTCTGCCGAAAGTTTGGGTGAGTCTTTGGAAGGGCGACGCATACGCTTGAGGAGTCTCTTCAGTAAGGTGATTCGTATTCTTGGTTGACATCTCGGGTCATGATAAACCCTTATCCCCGGTATTGTAGTTGATTCGCCCACGCCCCAGTAACACGACGGCAAGATTGCCCACGTCGTATTCCCGCGTCATTCCTGTATTTATTGTCCAGTTCTGCTTGTCAAAACCTCTAATCAGAATCATAATGCGAATCGTTCTCATTCATGTTCCTGCCAACGACGGCGCAGCGAGACGCCTGGCAGGTCAGTCCCCCACACCATGACCACCAAGAAAAACAGCACTCCGAATTCCTTCATCACGAGCCGCAAGCATGTCCGTACGTTGCCGACCCCGGCACTGGCCATGCTCGCGTCGCTGGCGCTGCCCGCCGTCGCGCACGCCGCGCCGGACGTCACGCCCGATCCGTCGATCCCCAGTGTCCAGGTGACGGGCGCCAACCAGCAGCCCACGTCGGCCAACAGTAAATTCACCGCACCGCTGCTCGACACGCCGAAGTCCGTCACCGTCGTGCCATCCGAGGTCATCGCGCAGACCGGCGCCACGTCGCTGACGGACGCGCTGCGCACCGTGCCCGGCATCACCATCGGCGCGGCCGAAGGCGGCAACCCGGTCGGCGACAACATGTTCATCCGCGGCTACAACGCCCAGACCGACACGTACATCGACGGCATCCGCGACGCCGGTTCGCAGTCGCGCGAGATCTTTGCCGTGGAACAGGTCGAAGTCGTGAAGGGCCCGAATTCGGCGCTGGGCGGCCGCTCGTCGGCCGGTGGCGGCGTCAACCTGATCAGCAAGACGGCCCAAGCGTATGACTTCAACCACGCCAGCATCGGCCTCGGCACGGACAAATACCGCCGCGTCACGGGCGACTTCAACCGCAACATCGGCAGCAACAGCGCGTTCCGCCTGAACGTGATGGCGCACGAGAACGACGTGCCGGGCCGCGACGTCGTCGGCGGCAACCGCTACGGCGTGGCGCCGACCGTCACGTTCGGCCTGACCGGCCCGACCCGCGCCATCGTCAGCGTCTACCACCTGACCTCGCACGAGATCCCGGACACCGGCATCCCGTTCAACAACCCGATTACGACCGGCACCAACGTGTCGAAGAACGGCAACGGCACCCCGTTCAACGTCGACCGTTCGACGTTCTACGGCCTCGCCAACCGCGACTTCCGCGACACCAGGAGCGACATCGCGACGATCGACCTGCGCCACGAACTGGCGAACGGCATCACCCTGCGCAACGTGACGCGCTATGGCAAGACGAACAACGACTACGTCTGGACCCAGCCGGACGACTCGAAGGGCAACACGGTCTTGTACGGCACCGTCTGGCGCCGCGCCAACACCCGCGTGACGGAAACCCGCACGCTGTCGAACGTGACGAGCATCGCGGGCAACCTCGATACGGCCGGCATCAAGCATTCGTACAACGCGGGTGTGGAGTTCGACCGCGAGACGACGGACCGCGCCGCCTACGTCTTCACGCCGGGCACGAACAACCCGCTGACGGGCACGTTCACCTGCCCGACGTCGGGCGCCGCCACGCTGTACAACTGCACGACGCTCGTCGACCCGAACCCGTACGATCCGTGGGCCTATACCCGCACCGTGTCGGGCGCGCTGACGCACGTGAACACGAAGACGAAGGCGGCCTACGCGTTCGACACCATCGAATTCAACAAGCAGTGGCAGGTCAACGTGGGCGCGCGCTACGACGACTTCCAGACCACGCTGAATACGTTGGCAACAAGCACCACGGCGGCCGTGGCGGCGCACGTCGACAGCACCTTCTGGAGCTGGCAGACGGGCCTCGTCTACAAGCCGGCGTCGAACGGCAGCATCTACCTGGCCTACGCGACGTCGGCGACGCCGCCGGGCAACGACGGCGGCGACGGCCTGGACGCGCTGACGGTGGCCGTGCAGAACCTGCAGCCCCAGCGCAGCAAGAACTTCGAGCTGGGCACCAAGTGGGACGTGATGCCGGGCGGGCGCCTGTCGCTGACGGCGGCCGTCTTCAAGAGCACGATGAACAATGCCCGCGTGACGGCGCCGGACGGCACGACGCAGAACGTCGGCCGCAAGGAAATCCAGGGCGTCGAGCTGGGCTTCTCGGGCAAGCTGTCGTCGCAGTGGAGCGTGTTCGGCGGCTACACGTACCTGGACGCGGAAATCGCGGACAACGGCTACCTGAACGTCGGCACGACCGCGAAGCCCGTGTACGTGGTCTCGCCGTACAACGGCAACCGCTTCCCGACGACGCCGAAGCACTCGGCCTCGCTGTGGACGACGTATGCGGTCACGAAGGACCTCACGTTCGGCATGGGCCTGAACTCGATGTCGATGGTCTACGCGAACGTCAACAACACCAAGTGGACACCGGGCTATACCCGCTTCGACGCAATGGCCAGCTATGCGCTGAACAAGGACGTCAGCCTGCAACTGAACGTGCAGAACCTGACCGACAAGCTGTACTTCGACAAGGTCTCGTCGCCGCACTATGCGGGCGTGGGCCCGGGCCGCTCGGCCACCTTGTCGGCCAACGTCAAGTTCTAATCGCGGACGCGCCGTCATGATGCTGCATATTCCAGGCGTGCTCACTCCGGACCAGGTAAAGGCCATGCGTGAGCGCCTGGATGCGACGGACTGGATCGACGGCCGCGCGAGCGTCGGGAGCCAGGGCGCGCAGGTCAAGCGCAACCGCCAGCTGGCGGAGGGTTCTCCGCTCGCGCTGGAACTGGGCCAGATCGTCAGCGCCGCGCTGATGGCGAACCCGCTGTTCTTTTCCAGCGTGCTCCCCTTGCGCATCCTGCCGCCGTTCTTCAACAGCTACGCGGGCGGGGAACACTACGGCCTGCACATCGACGGCGCCATCCGCGCGCAGCGGGGCGGATCGCCCGTCCGCTCGGACGTGTCGTGCACCGTGTTCCTGAGCGATCCGGACGACTACGACGGCGGCGAGCTGACGGTCGTCGACACCTACGGCACGCACGAGGTAAAACTGCCGGCGGGCGATGCGATCGTCTATCCGTCGTCCAGCGTGCACGAAGTCAAGCCGGTGACGCGCGGCGAGCGCGTGGCGTCGTTCCTGTGGGTGCAGAGCATGGTGCGGGACGACTGGAAGCGGGCGATGCTGCTGGAGCTGGATACCAATATCCAGGCACTGCGCGCGAAGCATGGGGATGGAGCGGAGATGGTGGCGCTGACAGGCCATTATCACAACCTGTTGCGCATGTGGGCGGAAACGTAACCTCAAAACCGTCGTTCCCGCGGAGGCGGGAACCCAAGTTTGCTAGCTGAGCAACGAACTTGGGCCCCTGCCTTCGCAGGGGCGACGGTTTTAAGGGTAACAATGAAAAAGGGCCGGAACCCTGCAAAGGTTCCGGCCCTTGTGTTTTTCTAAAACAGATTACGCCGCCAGCAACTGGCGCAGCACGAACGGCAGAATGCCGCCATGCTTGTAGTAATCCACTTCGATCGGCGTATCGATGCGCAGCAGGACCGAGGTCTCCTTGGTCGAGCCGTCGGCGCGGTGGATCACGAGGGTCGCCTGCATCTGCGGGCGGATCTCGCCTTCCAGGCCCTTCAGGTCGTAGGTCTCGTTGCCGGTGATGCCCAGGGTGTCGACGCTGTCGTCGCCCAGGAACTGCAGCGGCAGCACGCCCATGCCGACCAGGTTCGAACGGTGGATGCGCTCGAACGAGCGGGCGATCACGGCCTTCACGCCCAGCAGCTGGGTGCCTTTCGCGGCCCAGTCGCGGGAAGAACCCGTGCCGTACTCTTCGCCCGCGAAGATCATCGTCGGGGTGCCTTCCGCGATGTACTTCATGGCCGCGTCGTAGATCGACAGCTGTTCGCCGCTCGGCTGGTGGATCGTGATGCCGCCTTCGACCGCGGAACCGTCGGCTTTCGGCGGGATCATCCTGTTCTTGATGCGGACGTTCGCGAACGTACCGCGCATCATGATCTCGTGGTTGCCGCGGCGCGAGCCGTACGAGTTGAAGTCGGCCTTGATGACGCCGTGTTCCTTCAGCCATTTGCCGGCCGGGCCGTCTTCCTTGATCGAACCGGCCGGGGAGATGTGGTCGGTCGTGATCGAGTCGCCGAACACGCCCAGTGCGCGCGCGTTGGCGATGCCGGTGGCGGCGGCCTTCGGGGTCATCTCGAAGTCGCCGAAGAACGGCGGCTCGGCGATGTACGTCGACTCCGGCCAGTCGTAGACCTGGCCCGACACCGACGACACGGCTTCCCACAGCGCGCCCGGGTTGCCCTTGACGTCCGCGTAGTTGGCCTTGAAGACGTCCGAGTTCATCGCGTACTTCATCAGGTCGTGGATCTCCTGCGAGGTCGGCCAGATGTCGCCCAGGTAGACGTCGACGCCGTCCGAACCCTTGCCGACCGGTTCCGTCATCAGGTCGCGCGTGACGTTGCCGGCGATCGCGTAGGCGACGACCAGCGGCGGCGAGGCCAGGAAGTTGGAGCGGATGTTCGGGTGGATGCGCGCTTCGAAGTTGCGGTTGCCCGACAGGACGGCGGCGGCGATGATGTCGTTCGACGTGATCGCGGCGTTCAGTTCCGGGGTCAGGTCGCCCGCGTTGCCGATGCAGGTGGTGCAGCCGTATGCGGTCACGCCGAAGCCCAGTTGCGTCAGGTACGGCAGCAGGCCGGTCGCTTCCAGGTAGTTGGTGACGACGCGCGATCCCGGCGCCAGCGACGACTTGATGTGCGGTGCGACGGTCAGGCCCTTCTCCACGGCCTTCTTGGCCAGCAGGCCGGCGGCCAGCAGCACGCTCGGGTTCGACGTGTTCGTGCACGACGTGATCGCGGCGATCAGCACGTCGCCGTTCTTCACGCGCACGCCGTTGGTCGTCTCGTAGACCTTCGACAGGTCTTCCGGCGACTTGTTGAAGCCGTTTTCGCTTGTCGGCTTGGAGAACAGGTCGGTGAAGTTCGACTTCACGTTGCCCAGTTCGATGCGGTCCTGCGGGCGCTTCGGGCCGGCCAGCGACGGGGTGACGGTCGACAGGTCCAGGTGCAGCACGCGGGTGTAGTCGATCTCGCCTTCTTTCGGGATGCCGAACAGTTGCTGGGCCTTGTAGTAGTTCTCGAAGGCGGCCAGTTCTTCCTCGGTGCGGCCGGTGCCGCGGAAGTAGTCGACGGTCTTTTCGTCGACCGGGAAGAAGCCCATCGTCGCGCCGTATTCCGGTGCCATGTTGCCGATGGTGGCGCGGTCGGTGGTCGACAGCGAGGCGGTGCCTTCGCCGAAGAATTCCACGAACTTGCCGACGACCTTTTCTTTACGCAGCATCTCGGTGATGGTCAGCACCAGGTCGGTCGCGGTGCAGCCTTCGCGCAGCACGCCGGTCAGGTTGACGCCGATGACGTCCGGGGTCAGGAAGTAGACCGGCTGGCCCAGCATGCCGGCTTCCGCCTCGATGCCGCCCACGCCCCAGCCCACGACGCCCACGCCGTTGATCATGGTGGTGTGGCTGTCGGTACCCACCAGGGTATCCGGGTAGAACACGCCGTCCTTCTTCTGGACGCCGCGGAACAGGTATTCCAGGTTCACCTGGTGCACGATACCGATGCCCGGGGGCACGACCTTGAAGGTATCGAAGGCCTGCATGCCCCACTTCATGAACTGGTAACGCTCTTGGTTGCGCTGGAATTCCAGTTCCATGTTCTGGCGCAGGGCGTTCGGGGTGCCGTAATGGTCGATCTGCACCGAATGGTCGACAACCAGGTCCACCGGCACCAGCGGTTCGATGTTCTTCGGCTTCTTGCCCATGCGGGCGGCGACGTTGCGCATCGCCGCCAGGTCGGCCAGCAGCGGCACGCCGGTAAAGTCCTGCAACACGACGCGCGCGACCACGAACGGGATCTCTTCGACGCGTTCGGCGGTCGCTCCCCAATTGGCGAGCTGGCGCACATGCTCTTCGGTCACCTTCTGGCCGTCGCAGTTGCGCAGCACCGATTCCAGCACGATGCGGATCGATACCGGCAGGCGCGAAATGTTGATGCCGAGTTTTTTCCCGAGCGCGGGGAGCGAATGAAACTTGCCGGTCTTGGAATCCGAGATCTTGAATTCCTTGAGCATGTTCAGAGTGTTGCGGGGCATGGCCTCTCCTTAAGATTATTGGAACGCGACTGTGACAATTGAACTTCTAACCGGTAAGCCGGCGCCCGGGGGCGCCGTCGTGATAATTGGTAAATCAGCGGGAGCGAACGGCCACCGGCTGCGCCGAGCGGAGCGCTGCCTCCTGTTCCGCATCCCTGCATTCATTGGCAAGCTGCTGCCCCTTTTTCGAGTCGAGCAACATGCTCTTGGCCGGAATGCCGATCCAGACCAGTCCGGTGGCGGCATTTTCAAATCGCTCTGCTCCGGTGGTGGTGCTGACCCGCGTCATCTCTTCCAGGTGCTTGTGCCAGCGCAGCGCGATATGCTGGTCGTCGCTCGCGCTGCGGTAGACGGTCAGTTTGTCGCCGAGCTCGCAATTGAAATCGACCGGCAGCTTGCCGGCAATCTCCGGTTCGGGTTCGGCGGCCTTGGCCGGATCATGTTTCTTGGGCGAGTGCTTGTGCACATGCGATTTCTTCGCCGCGTGGCCGCTTGCAGCGGTGCCGTTTTGGGCGAACACCGGGGGAGCCGCGATCGCCAGGCCGGCGACGAACAGGGCGAGTGCTGAGACAGTTTTCATCTAGATATTTCCTTTGATGCGCGCCGATGGTTATGGTCTGGGCTGCGCACCGCTTACAACAAACTCCCTGAAGATTCCGGCAACGGCATGCCGCTCGCCTGCGCCCGCTGCAGGATCGCCCAGTAATAGCGATAGCTGGCGCGGTCGTGCAGCTTGCCGTTGTGCTGTATTGGTCCCCATTGCGCCGCCTGGGCCGCAGTCAGGATGGCGGCGGCTTCGTTGACCTCGGAGCCGCGCGGCGACAATGCCTTGGTAACGGGGCGGATCTGGTCCGGGTGAATGCTCCACATGCGGGTATAGCCGAATTCGGTGGCGGCCCGGGTCGCATCGCTGGCTACCACGGAGACATCCCTGATTTCGGTGGTGACGTTGTGTGACGGCACCTTGCCGTGCGCATGGCAGGCCGCTGCGATTTCCAGCTTGGCGCGTACCACCAGCGGATGCGTGAACTGTCCGGGGGAGCGCATCGCGGTTCCAGGTACTGCACCGTAATGGGCGGAAACGAAATCCATGATGCCGAACGACAGGCATTCGACCTGCGGCAGCGCAGCGATCGCATGGACTTCTTCCAGCGCGCCGTGGGTTTCGATCAGCACATGCACGGGCAGCTTGTCGCGACCGGCCTGCTGCGCATGCTGATTGATGAGCTTGAGCGCACGGGTGACGTCGGCTACTCCTTCGACCTTGGGTACGACCAGGTAGGCGAGTCGCGTGGCAGCGCCGGCGCAGATGATTGCCACATCCGGCTCGAAAGCCGGATGATTCAAATCGTGCACGCGGGCGCCGATGCGGCCGAAACGATTGTCGTCGGAAGCAATCAGCGCCGCCACCAGGCGCGCATGCGCTTCCTCATTGCCGGCGCTGGCGCCGTCTTCGCAATCCAGCGTGATATCGAATACGGGACCAAGTTCTTGTTGCAGGGCGATCGATTTGCGCATCAGCTTTTCGGAGCCGG
>CBIHRX010000102.1:0-20222 GCA_966212555.1 uncultured Massilia sp. | reverse complement strand
TGCCGCCCGCCGGCGCCAGCCCGCGCAGCTTCGTATTCGGCTACGACGCCATCGCGCGCGAACTGCCCGGCCATCCGACCCGCCTCGCCATCCGCAGCGACTGGCACGGCGGCGTGCTCGCCAGCCACCCGGCCACGATCGCGCTGCTGGATGCGCCGCGCGGCCGCGTCGCCGTCGACCGGGCCCATGGCGGCGCCTGGCGCGGCTGGCTCGCCGCGTGCCGGCTGGGCGTGCGCCAGGCGGCGGATGCGGGACGGTACCTGCTGCTCCTGCTCGTGCTGGCCCTGCCGGCGGCCGT
Organism: uncultured Massilia sp.; assembly: GCA_966212555.1. Classification (GTDB taxonomy): domain Bacteria; phylum Pseudomonadota; class Gammaproteobacteria; order Burkholderiales; family Burkholderiaceae_D; genus Telluria. The sequence goes on along the minus strand of CBIHRX010000102.1, from coordinate 19,924 downwards.
ACGCTCGCCGGCCTTGCTGGCGCGCGTCGGCGCCGCGTTCGCGCTGGGGCAGACGCTCGCGCTGCTGGTGGCGGGGCCGGGCTGGTTCCGGGTGTCCGCCGGCGCCCTCGACGCACTCGCGGCGGGTGCCCTCGTGCTGGCGGCCGTGCACGCGCTGCGTCCGCTGTTCGCGGGCCGCGAGACCTGGTACGCCACCGGCTGCGGCCTCCTTCACGGCCTGGCCGTCGCCGGCACCGTCGGCGCGCTGGACCTGGACGGCTGGCAGCTGGCCGCCGCGATCCTCGCCTTCGCCGCCGGTTGCGCGCTGGCGCAGGCGGCGCTGCTGGCCGCGGCGCTGGCCGTCGCCGTGTGCGCGGGTCTCGTCATGCGGCGCCGCACGTCCTGGCTGCCCGCCAGGCGCTGAACATCCGTCACGACGACGCTTGACGGCGGCACGACGCCGGTGCTACTGTACTACCCGTACTAGTACAGAGAATTCACCATGACCCGACGTGCCCTCTTGATGCTGCAGATCGTGACAGGCGATCCGCGCCCCATCACCCGCCAGATCACCGACGGTATCAAGCGCCAGATCGCAGCCGGCGACCTGATACCGGGCGACGCGCTGCCCAGCGTGCGCGGCCTGGCGCAGCAGCTGGCGATCAATCCGAACACGGTGGCCAAGGCCTATGCGGAACTCACGGCCGAAGGCTGGCTGCTGTCCCGCACCGGGCTCGGATTGTTCGTGGCCGAGCAGCGCCGGCGCCTGTCGGACGAAGAACGCGAACGGCGTCTCGGCGAAGCCGTGGACCGCTTCGTCAGCGACGTGATCGGCCTCGACATGCCGCAGCAGACCATCCTCGACCGCGTGGCGGCCGAGCTTTCCCACTACGAGACGAAAAAAACCGCATGAGCGACTACGCCATCGATACCGAGGACCTGTGCCTGACCTACCAGCGCAAGCCCGCCCTCGACCACCTGACCCTGCGCCTCCCGCGCGGCGGCATCCACGCCTTCGTGGGCGCCAATGGCGCCGGCAAATCCTCGCTGTTCCGCGTGCTGCTCGGCTTCGAGCCGGCCAGCAGCGGCAGCGCGCATATCCTGGGCCACGACTGCCGCCGCCTGACGCCGCGCCTGCGTGAACGCATCGGCTTCGTGAACGAAGAACACACGCTGCCGACGTGGATGCGGGTGCGCGACCTGACGGACATGCAGCGCCGCCAGTACCAGCGCTGGAACGACGCCCGCCACGACGACGTGCTGGGCCATTTCAACGTCGAACCCGGCCAGCGCATCGGCGAGCTGTCGCGCGGCGAACGCGCGGGGCTGAACCTGGCCATGGCACTGGCGCAGCAGCCCGAGCTGCTGATCCTCGACGAGCCCACGCTGGGCCTCGACGTCGTCGCCAAGCGCGCGTTCCTGGACGCGATGCTGCAAGGGACCCTGGATGACGCCGGCGCCACCGTCGTCTATTGCTCGCACCAGATGGACGAGATCGAGCGCGTCGCCGACAACCTCGTGATCCTCGAGCGCGGCCGCATGCGCTACATGAGCGGGCCGGAGGACTTCTGCGACCGCATCCGCCTGTGGGTCGCCGCGTTTCCCGCCAGGGTGCCGGAGATCCGCCAGCTGCCCGGCGTGCTGCAGGTGCAGGTCATCGACCACCTGACCCACGTGGTGGTGTTCGACCAGGACGACAGCTTCGGCGCGCGCCTGAAGCTGCTGGGGGCGCAGTCCGTCCAGGCGATGCCGCTGGGCCTCGACCGCGCCGTGAACGCTTTCCTCGCCCATGGGCACGCCCGCCCTGTGACCAACCGGCTTGCCGCGTAAGGAGATCCCATGCTCGCATTCTTCCTGGCCGAACTGCGCCGCTTCCAAATCGGCGCCGCCGTGTACGCGCTCGCCAACCTCGTCGGCCTCTCGGTGCTGCAGCAGATGCTGGACGTCCCCAACGGACCGATCGGCCTGCACATCATCATGCTGGGTTTCTACATGCTGTCGGGCCTCGCCCTTGCGGTGGTCCAGTTCGGCAGCTACCGCCAGCCGAGCCGCTGGATCTGGCTGCAGCACCGGCCGGTGCACCGCGCCCGCATCCTCGCGGCGCTCGTGCTGGCGGCCGTCGTGGTGATCGCCGTCGCGGTGGCGCTGCCGTTGTGCGCCGCCCTGCGCATACAGGACCACTACACGCGCAACGTCGTCGACGCGCGGCACTACGCGGGCGCGGCGTACCTTGCCCTGTCCGCGCTGTGCGCCTGGCTGGCCGGCGGCGTCATCATGCTGCACCGCAGCCGCTGGATGTTCGTGGTCCTGGTGCTGCCCATCGCGCTGACGGTGCGCCTGGCGACCGCCGCGACGGTCCTGGGCCTGGCGGCGGCCTGCGCCGCCGTCCTGCTGGGGCTTCTCTACACCGTGTTCCGCCCCAACCGCAGCGCGGCCGACGACGCGGCGGCCACCGCCGCCTCGGCCATCCCGCTGCAGGCCTGCCTCTACGTCGCGCTGGTGTGGGCCGGGTCGATGCTGTACCAGGCCGGTCTCGTGGCGGCCGGTGCGCATCCGCAGGTCAGGGAGCCGGCGCCGGCCGGCGGCCCGACCGAGTTGCAGCGCTCGAACGCCTTGGACCGGATGAAGGCCGGACTGGCCGGCAGCGCCGATCCGCGCGCCGCCGGCTGGCGCACCGCGCTGGATGCGCGCGCACTCACGTTCCTTGCGCCGGTCGTCCACCAGTATGGCGTGCGCGACATCCTCACGTCACAGGGCCAGGTGCGGTTCGTCAGGGGCGAGACACTGTGGACCTTCAGCCACGACCGCATGCAGTACCGCGGCGTCAACCCGCGCGACCGCGCCGGCCAGGGCGTATTCGGCGCGGGCGGCCCGGGCTCGCCCGAACGCTTCGACACGGTGCCGGACTCGCTGGGCGACCGACAGGGTCTCCAGTGGATGTTCGACGCCCACAACCTGTACCGCGTCGAGGAGCCGGGCATGCGCCTGCGCCACGTGCTGCGCGTCGAAGGCCAGGAACAGCTTGGCGGGGTCGCCGTGCTGGGACAGCGCATGCTCGTACTGACCAACCGCCGCGTCGCCGTCCTCGCGCCGGCGACCGCCGCGCCGGTGGCCGCCGCCGGCGTCAGCCTGCCGCTCCCGTACGGCGACCTCGCCCTGGTCGAAGCGGCCCAGGTGCCGGACGGCACGCTCGTGAGCTTCGTGTTCGGCCGGCGCCAGTTCGACGGCTCGCCCGCGTCGGAACAGGTGACCTACCTCGTCGACCTGTCGGCCCGCGTGCAGGAAGTGGCACGGCGCACGCTGGCGCACGATTTTCCGGCGCTGTTCGAACACCGTGCATGGTGGCTGTCGCCCGCGCTGCACGCGCTGGTATCGCTGCCCGACCTCCTGATCGACAACGGCACCGTGCCCGACTACGGCGTGAACCGCTTCGCGCCGCTGCTGCAGGCGCGCCCGGCCATCGTATGGAGCGCCGCGCTCGCGGGCGCGCTCCTCGCGGGCATCGGCGCGGCGTGGTGGACGCGGCGCGTGGGCCTTGGTCGCACTGGCCGCATCGCGTGGTGCGCCGTGTGCCTGCTGCTGGGGGTGCCCGCGCTGCTGTCGCTGATGATCCTGCAGCCGCGCGGGCGGACCGTGACGGCCGCCGCGCCGGCGGCATTGGGCGCAACCGGCTAGCAGCGGGCCGGGGAGCGATCTATACTGGCGGTTTTGTCAACCGCCAAGGAAGTCATGACCCGTCGCTCCCTGCCCGCACGCCTGCCCCTGCTTACCCTGCTGGTGGCCCTCGCGTGCTCCGCCCTGCCCCCGGCCGCCGTCCACGCGGCGGACGAGGCCAAGCCCGCCCCGCGCGACCTGCGCGAGACGTACACCAAGTACGAGTACCGCATCCCGATGCGCGACGGGACGAAGCTGTTCACCGTCGTCTACGTGCCGAAGGATGCGTCGAAGACGTACCCGTTCCTCGTCAACCGCACGCCGTACAGCGCGGGCGTGCAGGCCGAGGGCGAGCTGCGTTACGGCGAAGACTGGTTCCCGAAGCAGATCGGACCATCGAAGGAATTCGAGGACGCGGGCTACATCTTCGTCAAGCAGGACGTGCGCGGGCGCTACATGTCCGAGGGTAAGTGGCAGGAGATGACGCCGCACGTGAACCCGCAGCGGGCCGCCGGCGAAGGCCAGGAAAGCCAGGACATGTACGACACGATGGAGTGGCTGCTGAAGCACGTCCCGAACAACAACGGCAAGGCCGGCATCTGGGGGATCAGCTATCCGGGCTTCTACACGTCGGCGAGCATCATCGATTCGCACCCGGCGATCAAGGCCGCGTCGCCGCAGGCGCCCGTGACGGACCTGTACATGGGCGACGATTCCTACCACGGCGGCGCCTTCATGCTGGCCGCGAACTTCGGCTTCTACGCGTCGTTCACGGAGCAGCAGAACCCGACGCCGCTGCCCAAGACGTGGGCCGACTTCGACTACGGCGCGGCGGACTCGTACGATTTCTTCCTCAAGCACCGCACGCTGGCGAACATCCTCGGCACCCTCACGGACAAGCAGCGCGCGCTGCTGGCGCCCACGATCGCCCACGACACCTACGACGGCTTCTGGCAGACGCGCGCCATCGCCCCGCACCTGAAGAATGTGAAGGCGGCCGTGCTGACGGTCGGCGGCTGGTTCGACGCCGAGGACCCGCAAGGCCCGTTCACGACATACCACGCGATCAGGAAGAACAACCCCGGCATCTTCAACGGCCTCGTGATGGGACCATGGGTGCACGGCGGGTGGGCGCGCTACGACGGCAAGCAACTGGGCCGCGTCTCGTTCGACAGCAAGACGGGCGAGTACTTCCGCCAGCACATCCAGTTCCCGTTCTTCGAACAGCAGCTCAAGGGCGTCAAACCCGCGCAGCCCATCGCGGAAGTGACGGCGTTCGAGACCGGCTCCAACGTATGGCGCCGCTACACCGCGTGGCCGCCAGTGCAGGCGAAGGCACGCACCCTGTACTTCGGCCCCAACGGCACGCTGACGTGGCAGCAGCCCGCCGCCGGCGCGGGCTTCGACGAATACGTGTCCGATCCGAACAAGCCGGTGCCGTACATCGGCTACCCGGCGACGTCCGTGCCGCAGGAATACATGGTGTCGGACCAGCGCTTCGCCGCCACGCGTCCGGACGTCCTCGTGTACCGGAGCGAGGTGCTGGAAGAAGACGTCACGGTCGCCGGTCCCGTCACGCCGAAGCTGTTCGTGTCGACCACCGGCACGGACTCGGACTGGGTCGTGAAGCTGATCGACGTCTACCCGGCCGAATACCCCAACGGCGAGCAGCCGGCGCGGGGCAACGACGTGGCGCCGCCGCGCGGCACGATGGCGGGTTACCAGCAGCTCGTGCGCGGGAATCCCCTGCGCGGCAAGTTCCGCAACGGCTTCGAGCATCCGGAGCCGTTCGTGCCCGGCAAGGTCGAGGCAATCAGCTACCACCTGGGCGACGTCAACCACACGTTCCGCCGCGGCCACCGTATCATGGTGCAGGTGCAGAGTTCCTGGTTCCCGCTCGTCGACCTGAACCCGCAGACGTTCGTCACGATCCCGACGGCCAAGCCGGAAGACTTCAAGGCGGCCACGCAGCGCGTCTACCACGCCGCGCAGACGCCGTCAGGCCTGCAGCTGCTGGTCCTGCCGGCGCACTGAGTCCGGCCCCAGCCGCATGCTGCGGGCCACCTTGCCCGCGGCATCGGCGACGTCGAGCCAGCCGCAGCGGCGGCCGTCCTGCTTGCCCCGGTACAGGGCCGCGTCGGCCAGCGCAAGCGCGTGCTGCCAGTCGATCGCATCGTCGCCGCCGGCCGGCAGCGAAAGCGCGCCGGCCGTGATCGTGACCGCCAGTTGCTGGCCGTCCGCCGTCGTCACGGGCGTCGCCGCGACCGCCGCCAGCAACGCGCGCACGAGGTCGGCGTGGACGGTCGCGTCGCCGCCGTCCACGTGCACGAGGAATTCCTCGCCGCCCCAGCGCAGCACGGTGCTGCGCCCGTCCACCGCCGCGCGCAACCGCCGCGCCACCTCCACGAGCACCTCGTCGCCGGCCGCGTGGCCCAGGCGGTCGTTGATAGTCTTGAAATAGTCGATGTCGAGCAGGACGAAGCAGCGCCCATGTCCCGGCGCGCGCGCCGCCATCGCGTCGCGGAACGAACGCCGGTTCAACAATCCCGTCAGCGCATCGTGCGTGGAATGGAACGCCAGCTCCTCGTTCAGCTCGCGCAGGCGGGCGCTCGTGCGCACCGAACGGCGGTACAGCCGCCACACGAAGCCGCACAGCACGAGCGCGAGGCCGGCGCCGCCCGTCGCGATCAGCTGCCACACGCGGCGCTTGCGGATCTGTGCATCCTTCACCGCGTTCTCGCGCCGCAGGCCCTCGATCTGGATGGCGCGGCGCTGCGCCTCGAACTGCTCCTGCAGCACCTTGGCCGTGTTCTCGTGTTCCGCGGCCGCCAGCTGCGCCGCCACGTCGCGGTGTTCCTGCAACGCCGCCAGCGCCTGGCGCACCTGCCCTGCCTTTTCCAGCATGCGGCTCTTTTCGAGCAGGACGTTCGCCAGGTCGGGCAGCGCTTTGTCCGCACGCTGTTCCGCCACCACGCGGTCGATCCACGCCAGGCCTTCGGCGAGGCGCCCCTGTCCCGCCAGCGCGAAACCCAGGTTCGCCTCGGCGATGTGGCGCGTGGCCGGCTCGCCCGCCCTGGCGGCGAGCGGCAGCGCGGCACGGGCCGCGCGCTCGGCTTCCACGTACTGGCCGTCCGCGAGCCAGCTGTCGGCGATGTTGCCGAGCGCGTTGGCCTCGAACAGCGTCAGGCCGTGCGCGTGCGCGATCTGCAGGCCCTTGTCGTACGCGACGCGCCCGCGGTCGGGATGACCCGGCATGACCTGGGCGAGGCCTTCGATGACGAAGCGGCGCGCGGCGGACGGCGGCGCCAGCGCGCCGCCGTCCGGGCCGATCGAGGCCAGCGTGGACAGCACCTTGTCCGGCGCGTCCATGTAGACGTACACCTTTGCGATGGCCAGGCGCAGGCCGTTCACCGTCGGCTGCAGCAGGCCTGGATGCTGGCGCGCGATCTCGAGCGCCTTCAGGTAATGGCTGTGCGCGAAATCGAACTGCCCCAATTGCAGGTAGGCGTCGCCGTATGCCTGCTGCAGCGCGGCCATGAAGGCCGGCGCGCGCAGGTCGGCGTTGCGGATGTCGACGTCGTTCACGGCGGCTAACGTGCCGGCCCGCGCCAGTTGCCCGAGCGCCGTGTTCAGGGCATCGCCTTGCGCGCGCGCCAGCCGCACGATACGCTCGGCGGCCTCGCCGGCCGCGACGGTGTCGCCCCGGTCCGCATGGGCACGCCGCAGCAGGTGCAGGTAGGCCATCCGCTCGGGGTACGCCTGCGCCATCAGCGCGTTCTGCGCCGCCAGCAGGGCCGGCAGCGCGCCGGGATCCGCCCGGCGCACGAGGGCATCCAGCCGCGCCAGTTGCCCGGGTTCCGCCGCCGCGTGGGCGCCCGCCGCCGCGAGGCCGAGCGCCAGCAGCGCCGCCAGCGCACGCCGCTTCACGTCCGGTCCTTTGCGTCGAACGGGAAGCACGCATCGAGCGGACAGTCCGCCGCGGACACGGGCCGGCCGAAATGGTAGCCCTGCATCTCGAAGCAGCCGTCCGCCATCAGCAGGCGCGCCTGCGCCGGCTGTTCGATGCCTTCGGCGATGACGTCCAGGCCCAGGCAGCGCACGGCCGTCACGATCGCCCTCACGATGGCGCGCGATTCCGTGCTCTGTTCGAGATCGGACACGAAGGCGCGGTCGATCTTGACCTTGTCGATCGGCAGGCGCTTCAGGTAGGCCAGGCTCGAATAGCCGGTACCGAAGTCGTCGATGCTGAGCACGACGCCGGCCGCCTTCAGCTCCTTCATGATCGTGATGCTGCGGCCCACGTCGTGCATCGACGTGGATTCGGTCAGTTCCAGTTCCAGCGCGCCGTGCGGCACGCCGTGGCGCGCCAGCGTATCCACGACGCGCGCCGCGACCTCGTCGTCGAGGAACTGGCGCGCCGACAGGTTCACGGCCACCGTCAGCCCGGCATGGCCCGCGTCGCGCCACGCGCGCAGCTGGGCGCAGGCCTGGTCCAGCACCCACTGGCCGATCGGGATGATCAAGCCGCTTTCCTCGGCCACGGGGATGAATTCGGACGGCGCGACCATGCCGTAGACGGGATGCTGCCAGCGCAGCAGCGCCTCCACGCCCACGACGCGGCCGCTGCGCAGGTCGACCTTCGGCTGGTAGGCGAGCGCCAGTTCGTCGCGCGCGAGCGCGCCGCGCAGGTCGTGTTCGAGCGCGCGCGGCGCCGTGCGCCGCTGCGCGGGCTCGTACGCGCGCGCGAGCCCGTGGCCGCGCGACTTGGCATGGCGCAGCGCCGCCTGGGCGTGGACGAGCAGCGTCTCGGCGTCGGTGCCGTCGCACCCGAAATGACAGTGGCCCATGGTCACGCTGCCGTGGATCACGCGGCCCGCCACCTGCACGGGACGGTTCAGCGCACGGTGCAGGGCCTGCGCCCGTTCGGTGCAATCGTGCGTGTCGGACTGGATCCACAACAGGAACGTGCTGCCGCCGATGCGGGCCGCCACGTCGCCGGGCCCCGCGCGGTGCCGCAGCCGGCGCGCCATCGCCACCAGCACGGCGTCGCCGCTCGCATGCCCGTGTTCTTCGTTGACGGCGGCGAGGTTGTCGACGTCGACGACGGCCAGCAGCGCGCAGGCGTCCGCGAATGCGCGCTGCGCGTGGCGGGCGATCGCGTCTTCCACGACCAGGCGGTTCGGCATCCCGGTCAGCGGGTCGCGCAGGAATTGCTGGCGCAGCCGCGCGCCCGTACCGCCGTCCAGCAGCGGCCGCCCGCCCCAGTTGTTCAGGCTCCGCACGGCGCCCAGCGCGGCCGTGCGCAGTTCGATCAGGTCCTCGACCATGCGCGCCAGCTGCTTCAGCACCAGCAGGTCCTGTGCCGCGAGCGTGCGCGGCACGTAGTCGACGGCGCATAGCGACCCGACACGCTGGCCGCCGCGGCGCAGCGGCACCCCGGCGTAGAAGCGCACGAACGGCGCCCCGCTGACGTGCGGATTGTCCGCGAAGCGCGGGTCGCGCGTCGCGTCTTCCACGACGAACGGCTCGTCTTCCAGCACGGTCCAGGCGCAGAATGCGACGTCGCGCGGCGTCTCGCGCCCCTCGATGCCGCAGCGTGCCTTGAACCACTGGCGGTCGCTGTCGACGAGGGAGACGAGGCTGACGGGCACGTTCAGCGTCGTGCAGACGATGCGCACGATGCGGTCGAACAGGTCGTCCGGTTCGCTGTCCAGCAGCTGCGTGGCGCGCAGGGCGTCCACGCGGGCCGCCTCGTCCGGCGGCAGGGGCGCGCCGCCGGAGGCGCCGCCGTCCGGTCCCGCGGGCGCCTCGAACACCGCGATCGGATCGCCGCCGCGGCGGCGCGCGGCCTGCGCCGCCTCCTGCGCGCGCGCCAGCAGCGTCGCGCCGTCGAGCATCCCCTCCTCCAGCGCGATACCGATGCCCGCGCCGCACGGCGCGGCCGCCGCCAGCATCTTGGCGGCCAGTGCGCGCGCATCGGTGACGGGATCGGCCAGGTGCGTGAGCAGCACCGCGAACGCGTCGTCCGCGACCCGGGCCACCACGTCGGTGCGGCGCACGCGCGCGCACAGGCGCGTCGCGAAAGCGGGCAGCGCGCCGCGGGCGTCGCCGTCGTCCAGGACGACGAACAACAGCGCGACGCCGCCGCCCGTGCGCGCGGCCGCCGCCAATGCGCTTTCGACGCGGCTCATGAATTCGTCGCGGTTCGGCAGGCCCGTGGACGCGTCGTGCGTGGCCGCGTGGTGCAAGGCAGCGGAGTTCGGATAGGGTGAGTTCATGATCGATGTGGCGCCGTTGCGGCGGCGCGCCGGTGACTGGCGGGGATCGGGCCGGGAAATCGTCTGCGGGGCTGGGCAGTTCCACTATAGCACCGGCGTCGCGACCAGATTTATTGACGGCAACATTTTTTCGTTGTTTGTCGTCGAATCCAACACATTCTTGCCAAAATGGCAGGCAAATCTGGCAATGCGTTGCGCCCAGCTCGTCAATTCCGTCAGTTATGACTTGAATTCTATAGTTTCCATGAGGCAAAATGACGATGCCGCCGCCTGAGGAGACTTCATGCTAATCACCGACACTTTTCCCGCCGCCCCTGCTCCCGCCGTCGGCGACCCGGGGCTGCGCTGGCTCGCGGCCGTGATCCTGCTAATCGTGGCGTGCCTGGCCGCGCTGCCGTTCCTCAGCAGCCGCGAGGCCGACGCCACGATGACGGCGTTGAAGGCCGTCGCCGACAAGGAGCGCGCCTACGCCCGGCTGCTCGCCCTGCTCAAGGACGCGGAGACCGGCCAGCGCGGCTATGTCATCACGGGCGACGGCGCCTTCCTCGCGCCCTACGACAACGCCACCCTCGCGTTCCCGGACGCCCTGCGCGCGCTGCAGGCGCTGGCGGAAGGGCCGGCCGAGCGGGCGGCGCTGGGCGACATCGAACGCCTGTCGCACCTGAAGCTGGACGAACTGGCGGCCACCGTCGCCCTGCGCCGCGCACGCGGCCTGGACGCCGCCGCGGCCGCCGTGGGAGACCGTCGCGGCAAGGCGTACATGGACCGGCTGCGCGTGCTGATCGGCGAGCAGGCCGATGCCCTCGAACAGCGCCGGCACGCGCTGCGCGACCGCATGGGCACGACGCTCGGCTACAACACCGTGCTCGGCATCGCGGCGAGCATGGCCAGCGCCCTCGTCATCGGCATCGCGCTGTACGTGGCCACGCACACGCTGCGCGAACGGGCACAGGCCGCCGCCCAGGCGCACGCGCTGGCCGAGGCCCAGGCCGAGCAGGCGCGCAGCCAGCGCCTGGCCGACGCCGCGCAGATGCTGCAGGCGATGGACAGCCTGACCCGCGCCGACGAACTGCGCGAAGTGCTGCCGGCCTTCCTGCCCAGGCTGCTGCCCGGCAGCGCGGGCGCCGTCTACCTGTACCGCAATTCGCGCGACTTCCTGCAGCGGGCCGCCGTGTGGGGCGGCGCCACGCACCACCCCGACCTCGTCGCCCCCGACCAGTGCTGGGGCCTGCGCTTCGGCCGCGTGCACCTCGCGGGCAGCGGGGACGGCATGCATTGCGCGCACCGCGCCGGCACGCCGCCGGCGGCCGGCCGCACGAACCTGTGCGTCCCGATGGTTTCGCAGGGCGAGGTGCTGGGCCTGCTCGTGGCGAGCGTGCCCGCCGGTCCGGACGCCGCGCTGGACCACGCCGCCGCCACCGCGATCAGCGAACAACTGGCGCTCGGCACCAGCAACATCAACCTGCGCGAAGTGCTGCGCCGCCAGTCGACCACCGACGAACTCACGGGCCTGTACAACCGCCGCTGGTTCGACGAGACGCTGCGGCGCGAACTGTTCCGCGCCGAACGCAAGCGCGCGGCGCTGGCCGTCGTCATGATCGACCTGGACCGCTTCAAGCACATGAACGACACCTACGGCCACGAAGCGGGCGACCTCGTGCTGCGCGCCGTCGGCCAATGCCTGCGCGACGGCGTGCGCCGCAGCGACGTGGCCTGCCGCTACGGCGGCGAGGAGCTCGTGCTGGTGCTGCCCGAATGCGACGGCGCGGCCGCGCTCCGCTGCGCCGAGACGATCCGCACCGCCATCGCCGCCCTCGCGCTGCAGCAGGGCGACGTCCTGCTGCCCGCGGTGACGGCATCGTTCGGCGTGGCGGTCTGGCCCGCGCACGGCGACGACGCGGCCGCGCTGCTGCAGGCGGCCGACCGCGCGCTGTACGCGGCCAAGCACGGCGGACGCAACCGGGTTTGCATGGCGTCGTGAGCCCGTGCTAGGCTTGCCCTTTCGTCACCGCTCGCAAAGGCCCGCCTTGAAACGAACCGCCGTCTCCCTCCTGCTGCTCGCTGCCGCCGTCAACGCCGCCGCCGCGCCTTTGAAAACCGAGGTCGCCGGCAAGGTCGACGGCATGTACCCGTGGCTGGACGGCGTCTACAAGGACTTGCACGCGCACCCGGAGATCGCGTTCCAGGAAGTGCGCACGGCCGGGAAGCTGGCGGCCGAGATGCGCAAGCTGGGCTTCGAGGTGACGGAAAAGGTCGGGCGCACGGGACTCGTCGCGATCCTCCGCAACGGGTCCGGCCCCACGGTCCTCGTGCGCACGGAACTCGACGGCCTGCCGATGGAAGAGAAAACGGGCCTGCCGTACGCGAGCCGCAGCCGCACGCAGGACGGGACGACGTTCACGACGCACAGCTGCGGCCACGATGTCCACATGGCCGCCTGGCTCGGCGCCGCGCGCACGCTCGTGGAACTGAAACGGCAGTGGCAAGGCACGCTGATGTTCATCGCCCAGCCGGCCGAGGAAACCGTGTCCGGGGCGCGCGCCATGCTGGACGACGGCCTGTTCAAGCGCTTCCCGAAGCCGGACTATGCGTTCGCCCTGCACTCCTGGCCCCTCGCCCACGGCACCGTGGGCTTCGAGGCCGGTCCCGTGTCGTCCAACTCGGATGCGCTGGAAATCCGGTTCAACGGCCGCGGCGGCCACGGTTCGGCGCCGGACAAGGCCATCGACCCGATCGCCATCGCCGCGCGCTTCATCGTCGACGTGCAGACGGTCGTCAGCCGAGAGAAGGATCCGAAGGAATTCGGCGTCGTGACGATCGGCGCGATCCAGGGCGGCACCGTGGGGAACATCATTCCCGACACGGTGCAGGTGCGGGGCACGATCCGCTCGTACAGCCCGCACGTCCGGGCGAAACTGCTGGACGGCGTACGCCGCGTCGCCAACGCCTCGGCCGCGATGGCCGACGCCCCCGTGCCCGACGTGCGCCTGATCCCGGGCGGCGCCGCCATCGTCAATGACGCCGCGCTCGTGCGCAAGACGGAAGCGATTTTCCAGGACGCGTTCGGCGCGAAGAACGCCGTACGCATGCCCGCGATGACGGCCAGCGAGGATTTCTCCGCTTACGCGAACGACGGCATCCCGTCGATGTTCTTCTTCACGGGCGTGTACGCGCCGGACAGCGTCGCAGAAGCGCAGCGCGCGGGCGGCAAGCCGCTCGCGTTCAACCACTCGCCGTTCTATGCGCCCGTGCCGGAACCGTCCATCAAGACGGCCGCCCAGGCCATGAGCCTGGCCGTGCTGGGCGTGCTGGCGCGGCCTTAACGCTTCAGGAGTGCGGCACGCGCCTGCGCCCAGGGCGTGCCCGCGAGCGCCTGCGCGCACTCGGCGCACGGCTCGAACGGATTGCAGGCGTGGTCCAGTTCGACGTAGTTCGCGCCGACCACGAGCTTGGCGGCGGCCGAGTCGACGCGGCCGGCCGGCGCGCCCTCCTTCAGCCATTTCTGGAAGGGTTCGAGCGCGACGCCCGTGGGCACGTACCAGCGCTTGCGGCCGGGGTTCCAGCGGGCCCCGAGGGCGCGCGCTTCGTCTTTTTCCGCGTAGGGAACATTCAGGAAAGTCATCCCGCGGATGCTAACCGATCCCGCGCGCCCGTGCAAACGTTGTCGGCGTTGCATGCTCCGGCGTGGGTGCCACGGTTACGGAGCGCAGTTTTCGATTATGATCGACGCTCCCCATTACCGGACCACGACATGCCCGCCATCCGCACCCTGCACCCCGACGACTGGCCCATCTACCGCGACCTGCGCCTGCGCGCGCTGGCCGACGCCCCGCAGGCATTCTGCAGCACCCATGCCGAGGAATCCCAACGGACGGACGACATCTGGGCCGCGCGGCTGGCCGCGCCCGCGTTCGGGGACTACCAGCAGGGCTGGCCGATCGCGGCGGAAGTGGACGGCATGCCGGTCGGCCTCGCATGGGTCAAGTTGGAAGGCGACCATGCGAGCGTGTACCAGGTTTGGGTCGCGCCCGAAGCGCGCGGACGCGGCGTCGGTGCCGCGCTGCTCGACGCCGCGATCGGGTGGGCCCGCGCGCGCAAGGCGTCGGAAGTCCGCCTCGACGTGACGTCCGGCGACGGCGCGGCCGCGCGGCTTTATCGCCGCCTGGGTTTCGTCGACACCGGTACGCCCGTGCCGATGGCGGGCAGGCCGACGTTCGAACAGGCGATGGTGCTCAGGTTGGACGCGTGATCGTCTTTTCCCCGCTCTCCGTCTCGTCCTTCATTTCGCGGCTGAGGAAATAGTTCAAGGCCGTCCGGATCACCGCGATGGCGGCCAGCTTGCCGATGCGGTCCCACGTCGGCGCGACCGACGTCGACAGGATGTCGGCCGCGAGCTGCAATTCCAGCGCGAGCGTGAGGTAGCGCGCGAACGCGAGCCGGATCGGCACGAAGCTGCCGCCCCTGGACAGTGCGTAGCGCACGAGCCCGACGACGACGACGACGACGCCGGCCGCGATCACGAGCGCGCCGAGGGTCTCCACGAGCAGCCGCAGCCACTCCACCCAGGCGCGCACCTGGAGTTCCGTCTGTTCGAACATCCGATTCCTTACTGGCTATAGAGATAGGCCGCCATGTCGCGCGCCTCGGCCCGGGTGACGCCCAGCTCCGGCATCGCGGTGTTCGGGACCACCTGGCGCGGATGCTGGATCCAGGTCATCAGGTTGTCCGCGCTGTGCGGCATGACGCCCGCAATATAACCGCGCGAACGGATCTCGTCGAGGGGCGGTCCGACGTGGCTGTCGGCGTGCGCGATGCCCTTGATCTTGTGGCAGCTCGCGCAGCCGTAGCGGGCGAGCAGTTCGCGGCCGTGGCGCGGATCGCCGCCCGTGATGGGCTCCGTCTCCGGCGGCGTTTTCGAGCACGCGGACAGCAGGGCCGCGCACAGCACGAGCGTGAGCGAACGATGGATCATGGGCGGACCTCCAGGGCGCGCGGGGCCGGTCCCTGGCGCAGCCAGCGGGCGCACAGCACGAGGCCCGCGATCAGGTAGGACAGGCCGCCGGGAATCCACATGATGAGGCCACCCAGCTGCTGGTCTTCCAGCGGGCTCAGGCCGAACATCTGCGCGCGGTTGCCGTACAGCGGATACCACACCGAACCCGACATGGTGAACAGCGCGCCGAGCGCGCCCGTGTGCATCATCGTCGTGAACAGGTAGACGATGGCGCCGCCGCGGCCGTGCGCCCCGCCCTCGCGCCCCAGCACGGCCCACCAGAACAGCAGCGCGGTGACGAGGAAGCTCGTGTGCTGCAGCGCGTGCATGCCGTTGTCGGCCAGCGCGAGCTGGAAGCAGGCCGGGACGTGCCACATCCACAGTGCCGCGAAGTGCAGCAGCCACGCATTCACGGGCGCAGTCAGCGCGCCCCAGGCGGCGCGCACGGCGGACCCGCGCGTGGCCGCCGCGATGCGCGCACGCCCGTCCGGCCCGAACGCCCACAGCCACAGCGCGAGCGGACGGCCCAGCACGAGCAGCGGCCCCGCCACGATCATCAGGACTTCGTGCTGCACCATGTGCGCGGAAAACGCGTAACTGCCCGCGCCGTCCAGCGGCGATGCCAGCGCCAGCACGAGCATGCCCCACCCCGCGCCGAACCACGCGGCCTGGCGCGCCAGCTGCCGGCGCGCCCCGTGCGCGCGGGGCCACAAGCGTTTCAGGCCGGCCGCGTACAACAACAGCGACAGCGCCAGCAGCGCGACGACCCACCATTCCGCGCCCCAGCCGAGCGCGGGGCCGGCCGCCAGTTCGGCCCGGACGTCGTGGGCCCGGGCCGCGAGCGGCAGCAGCGCGAGGGGAACGATCAGGCGGCGCATGGCGACAACACCCATTGCGGGAACCACTGGGCCAGCACGGCGAGGCACGACAGCGCACCGACCAGCGCAGCGACGAAGGCGACGAACGGCGGACGGTCCGGCACATGGTCGCGCGCAGCCTCCCGTCCCTGGCTGCGGCCCGCCGTCCAGTTGCGCCAGGCGGCCCGGGTCATCCACGCGCACAGGGCCAGTACGACGGCCGCGACGACGTTGGGCGCCATCATCGACTGGCGCGTGCACGCGGGCGTCACGAGCGCATACGTGACGGACAGGTTCGTGAGCGCCAGCGTGGGCGCGAGCAGCAGTGCCGGCCAGTTTCCCATCGTCTCCCCTCAAAAACGTGCGCCCCAGTAGATGACGGCATAGATCGGCAGCCAGCTGAGGACGACGAAGTACCAGTAGCCCGCGTTCTCGCTGACGTCCACGAAGCGCTTGCCCTCCAGCGGCCCCGTGAACATCAGCACGGTCAGCACGAGCGAATCCCACGCGTCCGTGACGAGGTGCGTCGTGTGCAGTCCGAGCAGCATCCACACGACGGAGCCGTAGGCATCGGTATCCCAGCGCGTGTTCAGTGCGCCGAATTCGAACACACGGACGGTGAGGAACGCGACCGACACCACCATGCACACGGTCATCCACAACCGCACGCCCGCCAGGTCGAGGCGCTCGGCCGCCTGCTTGGCCTTCTGGTTCGGCCACAGGCTTGCCAGCATGATCGCCGTGTTGAGCGTCCCCCACAGGAGGTCGGGCGGAAAGCGGCTCATCGGCCATACGGTCGCGTGGCTGCGCAGGTAGAAATACGCCATGATCGTCAGCGCGAACACGGTGCTCTCGACGGCGACGAGGCCCATCGTGCCCCACCACATCGGGCTGCGCGTGCCGAACGCGAACGTGGGCAAGCCCGACACGTCGAGCGCCGCGCCGCGCCGCACCGCCTCCTTGCCCGCCTTGCGGTTCTCGAGGGGCGCGCTCATGGCCGCGACTCCGATTGCACGCGCTGCTCGACGATGGACCGCTTGGGCCAGAACCAGATGGTGGCGGCGATGCCGACCGGGACGGATGCCCACACGACCGCCCACGGCGTGAAGATGGAACCGACGAACAGGATCGTCGTCGCCACGGCGGACAGGAACGGCCAGATCGACGACGACGGCATCCACAGGCGGTGGTCCGGCTCCGCGTCGGCGACCGTCGTGACGAGCACTTCGCGCCAGTCGTTCGACATCCCCGTCACGTGCGTGGGCTCGGCTTGCGGCTGCCACAGCGGATAGCGCCCCTGAACGACCGGGATGACGTCGAAATTGCCCATCGGCGGGGGCGACGCGACGCTCCACTCCAGCGTGCCGGCGCCCCACGGGTCCGGGCCGGCCATGGCGCCGCGCCGAAGCGTACGCACGACATTCGCGAGGAACAGCACCATGCTGACGCCGATCGTCGCTGCGCCGATGCTGGACAGGAGGTTCAGGGAGCCCCACCCCATCTCGGCCGGATACGTGTACACGCGGCGCGGCATGCCCCACAACCCGAGCAGGTGCATCGGGAAGAACGCGACATTGAAACCGATGAAGAACAGCCAGAAGTTCCAGCGGCCCAGGCGCTCGCCCAGCATCCGGCCGGTAAATTTCGGGAACCAGTAATAAAACGCGCCGAACAGGGGGAACACGGCGCCGCCCAGCAGCACGTAGTGCAGGTGGGCGACGACGAAGAAACTGTCGTGCAGCTGCGTGTCGAGCGACACGGACGCCAGCATCAGCCCCGTCAGCCCGCCCATCACGAGGATGAAGAAGAACGCGAGCACGAACAGCAGGGGCGTCTTGACATTGATCCGGCCGCTGCCCAGCGTGGCGATCCAGCAGAAGATCTGCACGGCCGTGGGCACGGCGATGACGAGGCTGGCCGCCGTGAAGAACGTCTTGCCGAGTTCCGGCAGGTTGGTCGCGAACATGTGGTGCACCCACAGGCCGAACGCGAGGAATGCGGTCGTCACGAGCGCCAGCACCATGGCCGGGTAGCCGACGACGGGCCGGCGCGAAAACGTCGCGACGATGGCGGAGATGAAGCCCAGCGGCGGAATGAAGATGAAGTACACCTCGGGGTGGCCGAAGAACCAGAACAGGTGCTGCCACAACAGGGCGTCGCCGCCTTCGGCCGGGTTGTAGAAATGCGTGCCGACGAGGCGGTCCGTGATGAGTGCCGTACTGGCCAGCATCACGGCCGGCATCGCGAACAGGATCATGAACGACGTCACGAGCATGGCCCACACGAACAGCGGCATGCGGTTCAGGCTCATGCCCGGTGCCCGCAGCTTGAGGATCGTCGCGATGATGACGATCGCCTCCATCAGGCCGGACAACTCCGTGAACGTGATCATCTGCGCCCAGAAGTCGATGCGCTTGCCGGGCGAGTACTGCGGTCCGGACAGCGGGACGTACGCGAACCAGCCCGCGTCCGGCCCGGCGTTCACGAAGAACGCCGCGTACAGCATGATGCCGCCCATCGTGAAGATCCAGTAGGCGTAGGCGTTCAGGCGCGGGAACGCGAGGCTGCGCGCGCCGATCATCAGCGGGATGAGGTACGTCGCCACGGCCTGCATGATGGGCACGGCGAACAGGAACATCATCGTCGAGCCGTGCATCGTGAAGACCTGGTTGTACAGGTCCGGTCCGATGATGCCGGCGTTCGGCTGCGCCAGTTGCAGGCGGATCAGCAACGCGAGCGCGCCGCCCAGCAGGAAGAAGATCATGGTGGTGACCATGAAGCGCTTGCTGATCGTCTTGTGGTTGATGGCGGCGAACCAGCCGTACAGCCCCGGCGGGTCGCGGCCCCTGCGCGCCACCCCCGAGGGGGCGGCCCGGGCGGCGTGCTGTGGGAGGCGGGGCTCGGATAAGGTCATCGCAAGGTCTCAACCTTAAACACCAGGGCTTGCAGGTCGTCGGGGGGCAAGGTGTTGGCCGGCATGTTCACGCCCGGCTTGAGGGCCTGCGGATCGCCGATCCAGCCCGCGAGGTGGCCGCGGTTGTTGGGGAACATGCCGGCGGCGATGGTCTGGCGCGACGCCAGGTGCGTGAGGTCCGGTCCCATGCGGGCCTGTGCCGGCGTCCCCGTGACCGTATGGCACATCGCGCAGCTGCTGCCGAGGAAGACGTCGCGCCCGTGGCGCGCCACGGCGTCCGCCGGTTCGCGCGCGGGCTGGCGCTGGTTCGCGGCCCACGCCTCGTACTCGGCGGGCGGCACGGCATGCACGAGCAGCGCCATCAGCGCATGTTCCAGCCCGCAGAATTCCGCGCATTGTCCGCGATAGGTGCCGGCGCGGTCGGCACGCAGGCGCAGGGTGGCGGTGCGGCCCGGGATCAGGTCCTTCTTGCCGGCCAGGTTGGGCACCCACAGCGAGTGGATCACGTCCTCGGCGCGCAAGGTGACGATGACGGCCCGGCCGACGGGGATCGTCAGCTCGTTCGCCGTCGTGAATTCGCGCGACGCATCCTCGTCGCGGTAGCGCGCCTCCCACCACCACTGGTGGCCGACCAGTTCGATGTTGACGGCATCCCGCAGCGGCAGCCGGGCCAGCGCGCGGCTCGTGAACACGTCGCCCGCCAGCAGCACGAGCAGGCCCGCGACGGAGACGCCCGTCGCCCAGCCGACGCGGTGCCAGATGCGCCGCTCAGGTCCTTCCAGCGACGACGTGTCCGGCCGCGTGGCCGCGTCGGCACGGGGCGCGCACCAGACGGCGATGATGGCCGCGACGACGATCGCCACGAACACGAAGGTGCACAAGGCCAGCGTCCAGTTCCACAGGTCGCCGATGTGCAGGGCCTGGGCGCCGGCCGCGCGCAGGGCATCCTGCATGCCGGCCGACGGCGCGGCGGAGGTCGGGTCAGCGCTCATCGCAGTTCTCCCGGGTTGGATGGCGGTTCGGGGCGGATCGTTTCCTTCGAGCGGCGGGCTTCGGGTTTCGGGCCCGCGAGCGTGTCGCCGCGCGACGGCGCGACGGACGACGGCAGTTGCCCGCTCAGCGACCGCACGTACGCCACGAGCTGCCAGATCTGATCTTCCGGCACGCGCCCGCCGAACGCGGGCATGCCGTTCGGACGGCCGTACGCGATGGTCGCGTAGATGCTGGCCGGGTCCGCGCCGTAGCGCCA
>CBIHRX010000101.1:0-20310 GCA_966212555.1 uncultured Massilia sp. | reverse complement strand
TACGTCCCGGCCTCTCCGGGGCCTTTCGGGGGGGGCGGGCCGGGCCCCCCCCGCGGCCGTACTCCGATTCGTGCTGTTGGGGGGGGGCGCCGGGCCCCGGATCGGGTTTCGGAATGTCGGTTCTCATGGTGTGCTCCGTTGCGTTGTCGTGTTGGCGCGATACTAACAGTCCATGTCCGGCCCCGGCGCGCAATAGGATCGCCGCTTGTGTACGTTGGCGCACATATGTCTTTTAGGAACTTTTTAATAATAGGCCCGTGGCCAACGACTTTCGGAGGAGAGAAGCATGAGCACCACCCTGTACAACAAGATTCCGCTGGGCCGCGGCCCGCTGCTGGGGTCGCACAAGATGCATGCGGCCGTGGCACTGGGCGTCCTCGCGGGAGCGGGCCTCGTCTGGGCCGCCGTGCGGGCGTTGCGCTGACGGCGGGTTGCCGGGAGGGCCCGCCGCCGTTACCATGGCGGGCTTGTACTCTTGGAAAGTGGTAATGAAGAATCTGAAATTGACGGGCGACGAATACGATGCGCTCGAATTCATCCGGCGCGGTGCGAAGAGCGACCGCGTCAATGCCTGTGTCGGGCGCAACGCGAAGCGCCTGTCGGGCCTGAAACTGATCCAGTATGGGAAGAATGGAAGCCTGGCGCTGACGGCGCAGGGCACGGAACTGCTGTTCCTGCGCCGCTGCGTGCAGGCGTTGCGCGCGCTCGAGGCGGACCCGGCGGCGAGTGTGGATGACGACGTCGTCCAGTTCCTCAGCCGCAAGTCGCACGTCGCGGCGCGGGCCGAGGGCGGGTTCGAATTGACGGCGCGGGGACGCGAATCCCTGGCGGACATTGCCGCCCAGGGGTAAATGTCCGGTTACCGCCGCTTAATTGGTACGGCGGCGGTTCGGATACACCAGCGCCCGCACCGCGATCTCCGCCGGCACGCCCATGGCCGCGAGGAATTCCGCGGCGCGCTGCAGCCCCAGCGTGGGAACGGACGCGACGGCCTGGTTGACGAGGTCGCGCGTGCGCATGTCGGTGCGCGGCCTGCGTTCCGCCAGGGTGGCCGTGGCGGTGTCGATATTCAGTTCGGTCATCATCATGCTCGGTGAGTGTATTGCTAAAGAGTCACGGAGTATTGTATGAGAACGATGTTGATTAATCCACAGGAAATTGCACGAAATATCGCACTTGTCATCCAAACTTAAAGCGGATTCGAGATTTCGTCACGCGACGGCCGTCTGCGGCTCGTCTTCCGGGGCCGTCAGCCCGCGCCGCTGGCGCAGCAATTGCTCGAATTCATGGGCCGGCAACGGCTTCGAGAAATAGTATCCCTGCATTTCGTCGCAGCCCTGGTGGCGCAGGTAATCCAGCTGTTCGGCCGTTTCCACGCCCTCGGCGATCACGGACAGGCGCAGGTTGTGGGCCAGCGCGATGATCGAGGCGACGATTGCGGCGTCGTTGGCATCGTGCGTGATGTCGTTGACGAACGAACGGTCGATCTTCAGCACGTCGATCGGGAAGCGCGACAGGTAGGAGAAGCTGGAATAGCCCGTGCCGAAATCGTCGATGGACAGGTTCACGCCCAGCGATTTCATGCGGTGCAGCAGCTCCACGGCCGGCGTGACGTCGTTCATGAACAGGCTTTCCGTCAGCTCCAGTTCGAGGCAGGACGGGTCCAGCCCCGTGTCGTTCAGGATCGCCTCGATGCCCGGCAACAGGTCGGCCGCGCCGAACTGGCGCGCCGACAGGTTCACGGCCACGCGCAGCTTGCCCAGGCCCGCATCGTGCCATGCCTTGTTCTGGGCGCAGGCGGTGCGCATCACCCAGGCGCCGATCGGCACGATCAGGCCCGTGTCCTCGGCGATGCCGACGAAGCGCGACGGCGGCACCATGCCCAGCTCCGGATGCTTCCAGCGGATCAGCGCTTCCATGCCGACGATGCGGCCCGTCTGCAGGTCGACCTGCGGCTGGTAGTGCAGCACGAATTCGTTGCGCTCGAGCGCGTTGCGCAGCGCGCTTTCGATGCGCACGCGCTCCAGCGATTCCTCGTTCATGGCCGGCGTATAGAACTGGAAGTTGTTGCGGCCCAGCTTCTTGGCGCGGTACATGGCGATGTCCGCGTGCTCGATCAGGTTCTCGGCCGGCGTGCCGTCGCTCGGGAAGGCGGCCACGCCGATGCTGCAGGTGACGAAGAATTCCTTGGTACCCAGGATGACGGGCTGCGCGACGGAATCCATGACGCGCTGCACGATGTCCGGCGTGAGCGGCTGGTCGTGGTGTTCGGACAGGATCACGACGAATTCGTCGCCGGACAGGCGCGCCACCGTGTCGGTATCGCGCAGCGACGAGCGCAGGCGCGCCGCGACCGTCATCAGGAGGACGTCGCCGGCCTTGTGGCCCATGCTGTCGTTGACGAACTTGAAGCGGTCCAGGTCGATCAGCATCACCCAGACCTGGTGGCCGCTGCGGGTGGCGTAGGCGACGGCCTGGCCCAGGCGGTCCTGCAGCAGCGAGCGGTTGGGCAGGCCCGTCAGCACGTCGTGCTGGGCCACGTGGTGCACGCGCTGCTCGGTGACCTTGCGCGCCGTGATGTCGCTGCCGGTGCCGCGGTAGCCGGTGAAGCGGCCCGTCTCGTCGAACGTCGGCTGGCCGTTGATGCAGAACCAGCGCTCCTCGCCGTTGTCGTCGACGACGCGGTATTCGAGATTGCGGAAGTGTTCGTGCGCTTCCAGCGTGGCGATGTGGTCGCGGCCCAGCTCCGTGTCCGTCAGCGCGGGCACGTAGTCCCAGCGGCGCCGGCCCAGCACGCGCTCGGTGGCGATGCCGGATTTTTCCGTGAAGTCGCCGGTGACGTGGGTAAAACGGAATTCCTCGTCCTGTTCCCAGTACCAGTCGGACGACATGGCGACCAGCTGGCGGAAGCGCTGCTCGCTTTCCTGCAGGGCCTTCTCGGTGCGCTTGCGCGCGAGGACGTCGTCGATCAGGCGCTGGTTTGTCAGTTTCAGGTCGGCGGTGCGCTCGCGCACCAGTTCCTGGACTTTGCGCGCGCGCTGGCCGGCCGCCTGCACGAACGCGCACAGGAGCAGGGTCGACAGCACGCCGCCGGCCAGCAGCAGGGTCGAGCCCAGGTGGTCGGCCAGCCACGGGCTGGGCGCGGCGATGGCTTCCACGGTCCACGACTGGCCGCCGACGGTGAACGTCGTCAGGGAGCGCCCCGTGTACCCGGCCGACAGCAGCGGCATGGGGGACTCCGTCTCGACGCCGTCGCGGCTGGCGTAGACGAGGTGTTCCGCGTCGGTGCGGCCGCCCGCGTAGAAACGGAGCTGGATGCTGTGGTCGTCGAGCAGGCCGGCGCGGGCGAGCGCCGCCTTGACGAGGGTCGGCAGGTAGATCACGGCGGCCGTGTCGCCCAGCAGCTTGCCGCCCCGGGCGTACACGGGCATCAGCACTTCGAAGCTGGGTGCGCCGGGGGCCTGGGCAATGCGCAACAGGCCGGTGAGGGCGGCGCGGCCGCTTGCCTGGGCGCGCGCGAGGGCTTCGCTGACCTGGCGGTATTCGCTGACGTTCAGGCCGAGGGCGGCTTCGTTGCCCTGCATCGGTTCGAGAAAGTCGACGACGTTGTAGCGCGGGCGCGTCGGTGCCGGCACGCGTTTGCCGTCCTGCATCTCGCGCAGGACGAGGTCCGGCTGGAACTGGCGCAGCTCCGCCTCGACGGCGGCACGCTCGCTGTCGAGCACGACGCGGTGGAAGTTGAAGGCGCGGATGTAGGGATTACGCTGCAGCAGCGGCGTCGTGAAATCGTGGAATTGCGCGCGCGTGACCGGCTGGACGGTCGTGAACAGCTGGTTGGTGACGTTCAGGACTTCGACGGCATCGTCCATGCCCTGGCGCAGGGCGGCCACGCGCACGCCGGTGCCCTGCTCGAACGCCAGCGCCTTGTTGTCGTATTCCAGACGACTGATGGCGACCGTCAGCACTGCGGTTGCGGCCAGGCCGCCGGCCAGCGTGAGGCCTGCTGCGAGCGTGAGCGAAAACGGCAGTCGGCGACGCGACATCCAGTGATCCCTATGCATGAAAGGTGGATACTTGCCCAAAGGCATGAAGAGGCATCAGTTTGTCACAGAAACTCTAGTTTCCGCAAACAAATTGTCACAACGGGGGCCTAACCAGCGGCAGGTGTGGTAGGGCCAAAACAGATCGCGATGCGATCCAGGCAAGGATGAATCGAATGGCTAGCCGGTTCAATAATCCCAGGCCGAGCCCGCGCCGGCGCCGCAGCGCCGTCATGCGGCGCAGGGCGGTGTCGCCCGGCGCATGCAAGGCGTACACGATGCGGTTGTTGCCCGCCACCTTGTCGAACCAGCAGGTCCGGCCGGCGAACACGGTCTCCAGCGCGTCCATCACGTCCGGGTAGCGCGGATCGTAGGTGAAGACGTTGGCCACGAGCACGCCGCCGGGGCGGAGCGCGCGCCGGCAGTCGGTATAGAAGGGCGTGTCGGCGAGCCGGGCCGGCAGACCGCGCGCGTCGAAACCGTCGACGAGGAGTACGTCGGCCGCGCCGGGGTGCGCGGCCACCCAGTCGGCCGCGTCGGCATGGACGACCGCGAAGCGCTTGCTGTCGGGCGGCACGTGGAAGGCGTCGCGCAGGGCGATCACGTCGGCGCGGAGTTCGATGACGGTGATGTGCGCGCCGGGAAAATGGCGGTGGCAGAACTTGGCCAGCGAGCCGCCCCCGAGCCCGACCATCACGATACGGCGCGGTGCGGGGACGAACACGATAAAACCCATCATGGCGCGCAGGTAGGCCAGCACGAGGGCGTCGGGCCGGGCCAGCAGCATCTCGCTCTGGATGTCGCCGGGGACGAATTCGAGCGTCCGCCGGCCCCGGCGCGTACGTACGAGCGGCGGGGTGGGGATGTCGTGGGGCATGCCGCCAAGTATAGGCGAACTTGTTGCGCACGATGGGTTTCTGATAAGCTGGCCGTTGCAGCCCAAGCGGAGACCTCATGTTCCTGGACCACCCGACCATTACCGCCACCAATAGCCAGACCGAGCCGGACCGCATCGAGCGCCTGGATCGCGTCTATGGATATGCGATGGCGCTGGCGGACGTGGACGGCAACCCGGGTTTCGTCGAGAAGCTGACCCAGATCCACGATCACAAGGGGACCCTGATCGTGTTCTGGCACGCACCGCCCGACGAGGCCGAGCGGGAGTACTGGACGCGCGCCTGGTCCAGCCGCGTCGGCGACGGCACGACCGCGGTCGTGCACGAATTCTGAGGCGCCGATGGACGCCACCACGATGGTCCTGGCACTGGCACTCGGCAACCTGGCCTTGTGCGCCACCCTGTTTTTCTTCGAACAATCGAACCATGGCGGCCGCCCGGCCGTGCCCACGTGGGGCTGGTCGCGCCTGTACCAGGGCGCCGGCTGGCTGCTGCTGGCGATCGGCGCGGCGGGCGTCGTGCCGGAAGGGCTCGCGCTGCCCATCGCCTACGTCCTCGTGTTCGCGGGCGTGGCCTGGGAATCCGGCGCCGCGTGGGAACGCGCGGGCCGCCTGCGCTGGCGCCGCGCCACCATCCCCGCGCTGGGGCTGGCCGTCGACGCCTTCCTGCTGTGCTGGCTGATCGACCCGATCGGCCTGCGCGCCGTGGCCGCGTCGCTGGTCCTCGGCGGCTTTTATTTGTCGCTGGCCGCGGCGCTGGCGCGCGGCTGGGCGGCCGCATCGATGCTGCAGCGCTTCCTGGCGCTGGCGACGACCGTGCTGGCCCTCGTCGTGGGCGCGCGCGGGGCGCTGGTGCTGCTGGCGCCGACGGGCTGGGGCTGGATGACGAGCGACATCCTGCGCCAGCTGCACTCGGGCGCGCTGTATTTGCTGGCCCTCGTCGGCGGTTTCGGCTGGCTGCTGCTGGGCCGCGAGCGCGAACAGGCCGAGCTGGCGCGCCTGGAAGTCGTCGACCCGCTGACCGACGTGCCGAACCGGCGCGGCTTCTTCCAGGCCCTGGCGCCGTGGATGGCGCTCGCGCGCCGCCCCGGCCAGCCGACCGCCCTCGTCGTGTTCGATCTCGACCAGTTCAAACGCATCAACGACAGCTACGGCCACCCGGCCGGCGACGTCGTGCTCGCGCACCTGATCGAGACGTGCAAGCGCCAGCTGCGCGACAGCGACCTGCTGGGCCGCCTGGTGGGCGTGGAATTCGCGATTTTGCTGCCGCGCACGAACCTGGACGATGCGGCCATGGTCGCCGGGCGCATGCGCGCCGCGATCGAAGCGGAGCGCGTCAAGACCGAGCGCGCGATGATTTCATTGACGGCCAGCTTCGGCGTCACGACGATCCGCCCGGACGACAGTACCGTCACCCTGCTGGCGCGCGCCGACGAGGCGTTGCGTGTGGCCAAGAAGGCGGGGCGCAACCGGGTCGAAGTGGCGGCGTCGGTCATGACGCCCGTCGAGGAGTGATTGTCGTGTCCGCCATGGCGCCTTGCTCGCGCTTGGCTTATGATGATGCGATCAACGATGCTCCTGTCATCGATCCGTCATCCAGCCCCGCTATCGTGGCGCCGTTTTCGACTTCGGAGTCTGCATGAGCACCACATCTCCCATCCACGCCGCACTCGTCCTTGGATCCGACAGTTTCCGCCTGCTGGTCGGCACCGTCGAGGACGGCACGTTGCGTCCCCTCGACAGTTACCACGCGCCGCTGCGCCTGGCCGCCGCGCTGGACGCGCAGGGCTGCCTGAGCCCCGAGGCGATGGACAGCGCGTTCGAATGCCTGCGCACGATCCGCGCGCGCCTTGCCGACCATGCGCTGGCCGCCGTGCGCGTGGTCGCCACGTCGACCCTGCGCATGGCGCGCAACAGCCATTTGTTCCTGCCGGCCGCGCAGCAACTGCTCGGGCATCCGGTCCAGGTGCTGACCGGCGAGGAAGAGGCCGTACTGACCTATCTCGGCGTGGCCGACGGCGTGCCGGCCGAAGCCGACACGCGCACGCTGGTGCTGGGCATCGGCGGCGGCTCGACGCAGCTCGCGCTGGGCACCGGCCGCCGCGTGCAGAAGGTGGCGTCGCTGGGCCTGGGCACGTCGCGCCTGGCGCTGACGTTCTTCAGCGGCGGGCGCATCGACGCGGTGTCGTTCGCGGCCGCGATCGCCTCCACGCGCGCCAGGCTGGGCGACGAGACGCCCACGTTCGGCCCCGGCCGGCGCGACCGCGCGTGCGGCGCGTCCGGCACGATCCACACCTTGGCACGGCTGCTGGCCGACAACGGCCTGGCCGGTCCCATCACCCGCGCCCGGCTCGAGACGCTCGCGGCCCGCGCGCTCGACCAGGGCGGCGGCGGGGCGGCGCTGGCCGGCCTCGGCCACTTGCGCCTGCGCGACGTGACGGCCGCGCTCGCCATCCTGCTGGGTCTCATGGAAGAGCTGGAGATCGAGGAACTGGAGATGCCGAAGACCGGGCTGCGCGCCGGCGTGCTGGCCGAGTTGCGCCACGGCCGCGCCGCGCTCGCGGCTTGACGCTCCACGTAGGTTTTGTCGGCAAGGTCTGGCATACTGTTGTCTGTTTTTAATCATTATTGCCGCCGCCCTGCCTTTGCCATGTTGCGCTTCCTTCGCCACGGATCGATCGCCTGCTGTTTCCTCGTCGGCGCGCCGGCGTTCGCGGCGGGTACCGTCTCCCTGTGCTTCGAGCGCCAGGAGGTGCTGCCGTGGCGCACGCTGGACGGCGGCGGCCTGAATTTCGAACTGCTGGCCGAAGTGGCGCGCCGTCTCGGGCTCACGCTCGACTACCAGAGCATGCCGTGGAAGCGCTGCCTCGCGCAGGTCAAGGCGAACCAGGTCAACGGCGCCTTCGCCGTCAGCTTCAGCCGCGAGCGCCTGGCGCTCGGTACCTACCCGGGCGTCAAGGGCGACGACGGCCAGGCGGATCCCGCCAGGCGGATGCACGTCGACCGCTACGTGCTGGTCCGGCGCAAGGGCGGCAAGGTCGACTGGGACGGCAAGCGCTTCACGAACCTCGACGGCCGCATCGGCATCCAGCTCGGCTATTCCGTCGGCGACTTCCTGCGCGCCCAGAACGTGGCCGTGGACGAGGGCAGCCAGCAGGCCGACGAGCTGGTGCAGAAGATGCTGGCCGGACGCCTCGTGGCGGCGGCCCTGGGCGGCGGCGACGCGGTCCGGCTGATGCGCTCGTCCTACGGCAAGCAGATCGAGGTACTGCCCGTGCCGCTGGTCGAAAAGCCATATTATTTGTTGTTGTCGCACTCGTTCGTCGCCCAGCGGCCGGACCTCGCGGACCGGATCTGGAAGACGATCGAGGAAGTGCGCACGAGCCCCGCCTACCGCCGCCGCGAGCGCGAGCTGGCCGGCCATCCGGGAGGCTCCCATTAACGCGCTGCCTTCCTCCCCGTCACGCCGCCCGGCGGGACTGGTGCGCGGCCTCGTCGACAGCTGGCGCCAGAACATCGTGTTCCGGCTCGGCGCCGGCATCGTGCTGGCGGTGGCGCTGTCGACGACGGCCTACACGACGTGGGTCATGCATTCGCTGCACCGCGAAGCGGGCGCGCGCCTCGGGGAACGGATCGAGCGCCAGGCCACGGTGGTGTCGCACGCGCTGGCGCGGCCGCTGTTCGACATCAACAGCGCGGCCGTGTCCTCGGTCGTCGATGCGCTGGGCGGCACGCCGGAAGTGATCATGCTGCGCGTACTGGCGCCCAACGGCACGGTGCTCGCATCGCTCGGCTCCGGCGCGGACGAGGAGGGCGCGGAACGCGTCCAGCAGAAAGTCGTGTACCACGACGGCAACCGCGAATACCTGGTCGGCTCGATCGACCTGGCGATCTCGCGCCGCCAGATCGACGCGGACCTGCGCCGCCAGATCATCCAGACCGTGCTGGGCAACCTGATCCTCACGCTGACCATCACCCTGTGCGTGCTGCTGATCGGCCGCCGCATGACGCAGCCGTTCGCCGACATCCAGGAAGCGCTGGAAAAGCTGGCGCGCGGCGAGACCGACATCCACCTGTCCGGCATCGGCCGGCGCGACCAGATCGGGCGCCTATCGTCCGCCGTGCGCAGCTTCCGCGACACGTTGAACCGGCTGCGCCGCGCCGAACAGGTGACGAACGGCCTGCTGCGCGAAAAGAGCGTGATCGAACAGCAGCTGCGCGACCTGAACGAAGACCTCGAACAGAAGATCGCCGCGCGCACACGCGAGCTGCTGGAGTCCATGCGCATGGCGCAGGGCAGCCAGGCCAAGCTGCAGGCCATCGTCGACACGGCGCTGGACGCCGTCGTGCGCATGGACCGCCAGGGCCGCATCGTCGGCTGGAACGCGCAGGCGGAGAAGATGTTCGGCTGGAAGGGCGAGGAGGTGCTGGGGCGCGACCTCTCGGAATGCATCGTGCCGGAACGCCACCGCGCCGCGCACCGCAACGGCCTCGCGCGCTATGAACGCAGCGGCGTGGGCGGGGTGCTGGACAGCCGCATCGAGACGTACGCATTGCGCCGCGACGGCGTGGAATTCCCGATCGAGCTGGCCATCACGCGCGTGCAGCTGGCCGCCAGCGACGACTACGAATTCTGCTCGTTCATCCGCGACATCTCCGAGCGGCGCGAGCGCGAGCAGTCGCTCGTCGCGGCCAACGTGCGCGCGGAGGCGGCGAACGTCGCCAAGTCCGAATTCCTCGCCAACATGAGCCACGAGATCCGCACGCCGATGAGCGCGATCATCGGCATGGCCTACCTGACCTTGCGCACGGAACTCTCGCCCAAGCAGCAGGACTACGTCGGCAAGATCCACCGCGCCGCGCTGTCGCTGCTGGGGATCATCAACGACATCCTCGACTTTTCCAAGATCGAGGCGGGCAAGCTGGACGTCGAGCACATCCCGTTCTGCCTGGACGACGTGCTCGCGAACGTGGCCAGCGTGACGAGCCAGAAGGCGGCCGACAAGCACCTGGAGTACCTGTTCCACGTGCCGCACGCCATTCCGCGCATGCTCGTGGGCGACCCGCTGCGCCTGGGCCAGGTCCTCATCAACCTCGTCAACAACGCGGTGAAGTTCACGCCGGCGGGCGAGCTGGAACTGTCGTGCATGCGCCTCGACGATCCGGCCACGGACCGCTTCCGCACCGGCTACGCGACCCTGCGCTTCGCCGTGCGCGACACGGGCATCGGCATGAGCGAGCAGCAGCAGGCCAAGCTGTTCCGCGCGTTCAGCCAGGCCAACGGCAGCACGACGCGCGAATACGGCGGCACGGGCCTGGGCCTGTCGATCTCGCAGCAACTGGTCGGCCTGATGGGCGGGCGCATCGCCGTCGAAAGCAGCCCGGGCAAGGGCTCGACGTTCCACTTCGACCTCGACTTCCCGCTGTCCGGCGAGCCGGAACGCGTGGCCGTCGCGCCGCCGGAACTGGATGGCGCGCGCCTGCTGCTTGTCGACGACAGCGACGTCGCGCGCGAGATCATGAGCGAGGCGCTGCAGACGCTGCCCCTGCGCGTGGACCTCGCCGCCAGCGGCGCCGAGGCGGAAAGCGCGCTGCTCGCGGCCGACGCCGCCGGCGACCCGTACCGCGTCGTGCTCACGGACTGGCAGATGCCGGGCATGAACGGCATCGAGCTGGCGCGCCGCATCGCCGGCAATCCGGCGCTGCGCCATCCGCCGTCGACCGTGCTCGTGACGGCATTCGGCCGCGAGGAAGTGCAGAAAGAGGCGGAAGCGGCGGGCATCCGCGGCTTCCTGTGCAAGCCGATCGGCCAGTCGGCCCTCGTCGACACGCTCGTCGCCCTGTTCGCGCCGCCGCGCCTGCCGAACGCGCGCAACCGATGCGAAGACACGGGGGATTGCCTGGCGCGCGTGCTGCTCGTCGAGGACAACCAGGTCAACCAGGAGATCGCGCTGGAACTGCTGCAGGCGCAGAATATCGCGGTGGACGTCGCCGCCACCGGCAACGAGGCGCTGGACATGCTGTACGAAGGCGGCCCGCAGGCCTACGACCTCGTGCTGATGGACCTGGAGATGCCGCAGCTGGACGGCCACGCGGCCACCGTCGAACTGCGCAAGGATGCGCGCTTCGACAAGCTGCCGATCGTCGCCATGACGGCGCATGCGCTGGCCGAGATCCGCGAACGCTGCCTGCGCGAGGGCATGCAGGACTACCTCACCAAGCCTGTCGAGCCGGAGAAACTGTACGCCACCCTGGCGCGCTGGATCGGCCAGGCCGTGCCGCCGCCGCTGTCGGCCGGCGGTGCCGTCGCGGCGGACGGCCCCACCTTGCCGGGCCTGTCGACCGTGTCCGGCATCGATTCCGCGTACGGCCTGCGCCACGTTGCCGGCAACGTCGCGCTGTACGTGCAGCTGCTGGACCGCTTCCGCGCCACGCAGCGCGACGCCGGCGCCCAGATCCGCGCCGACTACCAGGCGCGCCGCCTGCGCCAGGCGGCCGCGCGGGCGCACACCCTGCGCGGCGTGGCCGGCAACATCGGCGCGCGCGAGCTGCAGACCCTGGCGCAATCGGTGGAAGAGGGCCTCGGCCTGGCGGCGCCCGACCGCGGCCGCCTCGCGGCCGGCGTGCGCGCGCTGGAAGCCGCCGTCGACGCGACCATGGAGTCGCTCGACCGCTATTTCGCCCGCGCCGCCATCGTCCCGCCGCCGCCCGCGCCGCCCGCGCTGCCGTCGGCCCCGCCGGATGCGGACGACGCCGCGCTCGACGCCGTCGCCCAGCTCGACCAGCTGCTGGCCGAGTACTCGGGCGACGCCATTGACTATTTCGAGACGGTGCGGGCGCGCCTGGCCGGCGTGCTCGACGCCGAGCACATGGCGCGGCTGGAGCAGCACCTGTCCCGTTACGAATTCGAAGAGGCGCGCCAGCAGTTGCCGAAGACGGCCGCCGCAACCCGCCCCGATACCGCGGAAACCTGATGAACATTGTCACCACCGAAAAGACGAGCACGAGCAACAAGGACAAGCCGACGATCCTGATCGTCGACGACACGCCCGACAACATCATGCTGTTGTCGCGCCTGCTCAAGGACCGCTACAACACGAAGGTCGCCAACAACGGCAGCCTCGCGCTGCAGATCGCGCAAGGCACGCCCGGCCTTGACCTGATCCTGCTCGACGTGATGATGCCCGGCCTGGACGGCTACGAGACGTGCCGCCAGCTGAAGGCGAACCCCGTCACGGCCGACATCCCCGTGATCTTCCTGACCGCGAAGAACCAGGTCGAGGACGAGGCGATGGGCCTGTCGCTGGGCGCCGTCGACTACATCGCCAAGCCGATCAGTCCCCCGATCCTGTTCGCCCGCGTGGCCACGCAACTGACCTTGCTCGACGCGCGCCGCCAGCTCCAGGCGCACAACGAGAACCTGGAAAAGCTCGTGCAGGACCGCACGGCGCAGCTGGCGCTGATGCAGGAAGCGATCATCATGGCGATGGGCACGCTGGCCGAGACGCGCGACAACGCGGCCGTCACGAAAGGCGACCATCACATCCGCCGCACCCAGCACTACGTGCGCGCGCTGGCGCGGCACCTGCAGCATCACCCCCGTTTCGCGGCCGACCTCACCGACGAGAACATCGAGCTCCTGTACCGCTCGGTGCCGCTGCACGACATCGGCAAGGTCGGCATCCCCGACCGCATTCTGCTGAAACCGGGTGTGCTCGACCGCGAGGAATTCGAGGTCATGAAGCTGCATGCGGTGTACGGGCGCGACACCATCATGCTCGTCGAAAAGCACATCGGCGGCACCAACGGCTTTTTGATGTTCGCGCGCGAGATCGCCCACTCGCACCAGGAGAAGTGGGACGGCTCCGGCTACCCGGACCGTTTGGCGGGCGAGCAGATCCCGCTGTCGGCCCGGCTGATGGCCGTGGCCGACGTCTATGATGCGCTGATCTCGCGCCGCGTGTACAAGCCCGCGTTCACGCACCAGCAGGCGCTGGACGTGATGCGCAAGGGCCGCGGCACGCATTTCGATCCGGACGTGCTGGATGCGTTCTTCGAGATCGAAGGGCAGTTCGCGGCGATTGCCGAAGAGTTCCGCGACGCGGAGCCCGAGACCTGACCTTCCGCTGGCCGGTCAAATGATATATATTGTTTGGCTTGTTTGAAGATGGAGGTCCCATGGCGAGGGCGACGGCGGCGAAAACGACCATAAAGACAGCTGCGAAGCCCGCGGCGAAGAAGGTGGCGGCAAAAGCCGCGCCCGCGAAAAAAACGGCTGCGGTGAAAAAAGCGGCACCGGTCAAGCCGGTACGCGCGAAGGCCGCGCCCACGCCGGCGAAGGCGGCCCGGCAGGCGGCGCGCGCCATCGCGGCGCCGGCGAAATCCACACGTGCGAAGGTGGCGCCTGCGCCTGCGCCTGCCGCGCCGCCCGCGCGTCCGCGTCTCGTGCGCGACAGTTTCACCATGCCCGAGCAGGAATATGCCGTGCTCGCCACCGTCAAGCAGGCATGCCTGAAGGCCGGCTTCGAAGTCAAGAAGAGCGAGTTGCTGCGCATCGGCGTGGCGCTGCTCGGCCAGCTCGACATGGCGTCGCTGCGTGCCGTGCTCGACAGCCTGCCCCAGCTCAAGACCGGCCGTCCGCCGGGCGAATGAGCCTCGTTCAGTGATGGGTCGGCGGCGGCTCCGTGCGCGCTTCCGCCGTCAATTCCTTCAGTTCGCGGATCGGGATGTTCGACTTTTCGTGCATCCGCAGCAGGATGGTGGCGCCGACGTTCAGCTTACGGTGCCGGATCTTGCTGATGATGGGCGGCTGTACCTCCAGGACGCGGCACAGTTCCGCGTCGTTCTTCAGCTGCATACGCTGAATCAAAGTGTCGAGCAATTTGTTCGGAACAAAACTCGACGGCTCCATGGCCCGGGCGCGGTGCATCGCCTCGAGCAACTCCTGTTTTTTCTGCCGTACGCTCATGAACTCCTCCGCATTGGGAAATATGTTCAAGACAGATCGACTGTTTTGGAGAGTTGCAGGTTCGTCCGGTTTGTGCCCCCGCCCGAACGGAATCCAGCCCGACCGTATTCATTGATGACTTATGCCTGGTGGGTTTGTTGGAATGCTACTACGGAGTTGACAAATACGCCGCACTGTTCATGACTAAAACGCCATAAGATGCGTCTTTCTTGCGGGGGTTACGCTAGTTTCAATCCGGCACGGGTCAGTACGAACGTCCGGTCGGCGAGGGCGGCCGCCGCGTGCGAATGGGTGACCATGACGGCGCCCGCGCCGCTGGCCTTGATCTCGGTGCGCAGCAGGTGCAGGATGCCGTCGGCCGTGTCGGGGTCGAGGTTGCCGGTGGGCTCGTCCGCCAGCAGGAGGGCGGGGCGGTGCACGAGGGCGCGGGCGATGGCGACCCGCTGCAGCTCGCCGCCGGACAGCTGGCGCGGGAAATCGGCGCCGCGTCCGCCGAGGCCGACGGCCTCCAGCATCCGCATGGCGCGGGCCGGATCGGGGCGGCCATTGAGGAGCAGGGGCAGGGCGACGTTCTGAGCCAGGGTCAGGTGCGGCAGCACGTGGAAGGCCTGGAAGATGAACCCCATGCGCGTACGGCGCAGCCGGGTGGCGGCGTCGTCGTCGAGCGCCGACATCGGCGTCCCGTCGACGCGGACCTCGCCCCCGTCCGGCGCGTCGAGTCCGGCGATCAGGTTCAGCAAGGTGGACTTGCCGACGCCCGACTCCCCCATGATCGCGACGAACTCGCCGGGTTCGAACCGGTGCGACAGTGCCGCCAGCACGGTGCGGCCGCCGTAGGACTTGCTGAGATTGACGAGTTCGAGCATGGAACGCCGATTGACAAAACCACTACTCTAGCATGTTGCCAAAAACCGGGGTCAGACCCCGGTTTTTGGCAATTGCTCAGTTCAAATGTGCTTCGGCCCTGAATTCTTGCAGGGTAAGGTCGTGCGTGCGGAATCGCGGAATCGCGTATCATGGCCGGAACGGCAACATTCCAGCCGGCCGCACGGTGCGGCCGCACCACCGAGGACACCCGATGCTGAACGCCACGTCGCCCGCAGTGCCCGTAGTAAACAACGATGGATTGCACGTACCCGCCGAGCTGGCCGCGAGCCTGACGGCCCGCCAGGCCTGGATCTCGCCCAAGTTCCTGTACGACCCGCTCGGTTCGAAGCTGTTCGAAGCCATCTGCGAATTGCCCGAGTACTACCCGACGCGCACGGAAGCCGGCATCTTCGACCTGCACGGCGCCGAGATCGCGCGCACCGTCGGCACCGGCGCCACGTTGATCGACCTGGGCGCCGGCAATTGCGCCAAGGCGGCGAACCTGTTTCCGCTGCTGCAGCCGCGCCAGTACGTGCCCGTCGACATCTCGGCCGAATTCCTGCTCGACGCCGTCGAGCGCCTGCGCCAGCGCTTCCGCCACATCGAGATGCGGCCGCTCGGCATGGATTTTTCCGGCAGCCTCGAACTGCCCGACACCGTGCGCGAGGAGCGCCGCCTGTT
Source organism: uncultured Massilia sp. (assembly GCA_966212555.1). Lineage (GTDB taxonomy): Bacteria > Pseudomonadota > Gammaproteobacteria > Burkholderiales > Burkholderiaceae_D > Telluria. Next base: position 4,859 of record CBIHRX010000101.1, on the reverse strand, counting down.
CTTTTATCCCGGTTCGTCGATCGGCAATTTCACGCCGGACGAGGCGCGCGATTTCCTGCAGCGCGTGCACACGCAGTGCGGACGCGACGGGGGTCTGCTGATCGGCATCGACCTCGCCAAGGAACACACCGTGCTGGACGCCGCCTACGACGACGCGCTGGGCGTGACGGCCGCGTTCAACCTCAACGTGCTGCGCCACGTGAACCGCCTGCTGGGTGCCGACTTCGACATCCGCCAGTGGCGTCACCGCGGCTTCTACAACCCGGCCCAGGGCCGCGTCGAGATGCACCTGGAAGCGCAGACGGCGCAGCAGGTGACGTGGCGCGGCGGCAGCCGCCGGTTCGCGGCGGGCGAGTGGATCCACACGGAGAACAGTTATAAATACCGTCAGAGCGACGCGGTGGGCCTGCTGGCCCAGGCCGGCTTTGCGGCCACGCGCGTGTGGACCGATCCGAAACAGTGGTTCGCCGTGATCTACGCGCGCGCACTGTCGCATTGAAGGAGTGACGATGGGAGCTCTCGAACACCGCCTGTCGACCGCGTACCAGCACGTACGCCAGCGCACGCTGCACCTGGCGGAACCGCTGACGGCCGAGGATTGCTGTGCCCAGTCGATGCCCGACGCGAGCCCGGTCAAATGGCATCTGGCGCACACGACGTGGTTCTTCGAGACCTTCGTCCTCGAGCCGCACGAACCCGGCTTCCGCCCGCACAATCCGGCCTTCCGCGTGCTGTTCAACTCGTACTACAACGGCGTCGGCGCGAAGCACCCGCGCGCGCAGCGGGGCCTGCTCACGCGGCCGACCCTGGCCGAGGTGCTGGACTGGCGGGCCATCGTCGACGCCCGCATGCTGCGCCTGCTGGCGGCCGCGCCTGACGCCCGGTTGGATCAACCTGAACTCGCGGCCCTCGTCGAGCTGGGCCTGCAGCACGAGCAGCAGCACCAGGAACTGATCCTCACGGACGTCAAGCACCTGCTGTCGTGTAATCCGCTGTTCCCGGCCTATGTCGATTCGCCGCTGCCCGAGTCGGGGCCGGTCGAACCGCTGGCCTGGATCGACTTCGACGGCGGCCTCGCCGAGATCGGCCACGCGGGCGACGGCTTCGCCTTCGACAACGAAAGCCCGCGCCACCGCCAGTACCTGCAACCGTTCGCGCTCGCGTCGCGTCTCGTGACGAACGGCGAGTACCTCGAATTCGTCGAGGCGGGCGGTTATCGCGATCCGGCGCTGTGGCTGTCGGACGGCTGGGACCTCGTCGCGAACGGCACGCTCGCCGCGCCGTTGTACTGGGTCGGGGACGGCGAGCGCCGGCGCGAATTCACCTTGCACGGCCTGCAGGCGCTGGACCCGGCGCGGCCCGTCACGCACGTGTCGCTGTACGAAGCCGACGCCTACGCGCGCTGGCGCGGCGCGCGCCTGCCGACGGAAGCGGAGTGGGAATTCGCCGCGCGCGACGCGGCGCTGACCTGCGGCGACCTGCATCCGCGCGCGGCGGGCAGCAGCGGCCTCGCGCAAATGTTCGGCGAGTGCTGGCAGTGGACCGCGAGCAGCTACGCGCCGTATCCCGGCTTCGCCCCGGCCGCGGGCGCGATCGGCGAATACAACGGCAAGTTCATGGTCAACCAGTACGTGCTGCGTGGCTCGTCGTGCGCGACGCCGCACGGGCATGCGCGGGCCAGCTACCGCAACTTTTTCCCGGCCGGCGCGCGCTGGCAGTTCACCGGGATCAGGCTGGCGCGATGAAGCCGGCGCGCGGCCTGCGCCTGCGCGTGCTGAACCGGCGCGCCAATGCGTGGATCGTCGCGCACCCGCTCGATTTCACCCTGCAGTGCGTGCGCGCCTTCCGCGCCAACCAGGGCTTGCTGCTGGCCGGCGCCGTCGCCTATTACGCGCTGCTGTCGATCGTGCCGTTCCTGATGCTGGTCGTCGTCGTGCTGTCGCACTTCATCGACCAGGTCAACCTGCTGCTCACCTTGCGCCGCTACCTGGAGCTGCTCGTGCCGGGACAATCCGGCTCGATCGTGGCGGAGGTCGCGCACTTCCTGGACACGCGCGACCTGATCACCTGGGTGCTCGGTTTTACCATGCTGTTCTTCAGCTCCCTCGCGTTCACCGTGCTGGAAAACGCGATGAGCGTGATCTTCGTGCACCGCGTGGCCGTGCGCCGGCGCCACTTCCTCGTGTCGGCCGTGCTCCCGTACTGCTACATCCTCGCGCTGGGTTTCGGCGTGATGATCGTGACGCTCGTCGCCGGCACCTTGCAGGTGATCGGTTCGGAGAGCGTCGAATTGTTCGGCCACACGTGGTCGCTGCACGGCGTGTCGGGCGCGCTGCTGTACCTGCTGGGCCTCGTCGGCGAGATCCTCGTGCTGACGTCGATCTACCTCGTGATGCCGGTGGGGCGGCTGTCGCTGTCGCATGCGCTCATCGGCGGCGTGACCGCCGCGCTGCTGTGGGAACTCGCCCGCCACGTGCTCGTGTGGTACTTCACGACGCTGTCCAAGGTGAACCTCGTGTATGGCTCGATGAGCACCGCGATCGTCGTCATGTTCAGCCTCGAGATCGCGGCCAGCCTGCTGCTGTTCGGCGCGCAGGTCATCGCCGAATACGAGCGCGTCGGGCAGAAAGGGCCGGGCGAGGCGCCGCAGCCGATGCGGACGGCGCCCTGATGGCCAATATCGTCTTTTGCTGGGAACTCGGCGCGGCGCTCGGCCACGCCGGCCGCCTGAAAGCCCTCGCGCGGCCGCTCGTCGCGCGCGGCCACGCCGTCTCGTTCGTGCTGCGCGACCTCGTGCACACGCGCCGCCTGCTGGCCGGCACAGGCGTCCCCGTCTACCAGGCGCCCCTGTGGCTGCACCGCGTGGAAGGGCTGCCGCCCGGCGAGGCGAGCCTCGCGGACATCCTGCTCGCCTGCGGCTGGCTCGATGCGGACGCGATGGCGGGCCTCGTCGACGGCTGGCGCCATTTATTGAGCGCGCTGCGGGCGGACGTCGTCGTCGGCGATTATGCGCCGGGCGCGCTGCTGGCCGCGCGCAGCCTGGGCATCGCGAGCAGCGCCGTCGGCGCGGGGTTCCAGATGCCGCCGGCGGGGCCGCTGCCGCCGCTGCGCGACTGGGAAGCGACGCCGCGGGCACGCATGGCCGCGACGGAGGCACGCGTGCTGGCCACGGCCAACGCCGTGCTGGCCCGCCACGGCGCGCCACCGTACGCGCGCGCGGCCGACCTGCTGCGGGGAGACCTGCCGCTGCTGTGCACGTGGCCGGAGCTCGATCCGTGGGGCCGCGCCGAGGCCGACGAACGCTGGTTCGGCCCCACGATCGGCGGCGCAGGCGCCGGCGGGGGCGCGCCGGCCTGGCCGGAGGGCGACGGCCCGCGCGTGTTCGCCTACCTGCGTGGACCGCATCCGGAGCATGAGGCGATGCTGGCAGCGCTGGCGCGCGCCGGCTGCCGCACGCTGTGCTACCTGCCCGACGTGGCGGCGGGCGCCGCGCCGCCGTTCGCGCATCCGCGCATCGCGTGGGCCGCGGGACCGGTGGCGCTGCACGACGCGTTACGTCAGTCCGCCTTCGCCATCTGCCACGCGGGCGAGTCGACCGTATCGCAGGCGCTGCTGGCGGGCGTGCCGCTGCTGCTGTTGCCGCGCACGGCGGAAGCGTTCCTGACGGCGCGGCGCGTGCGCCGGCTCGGTGCCGGTATCAACGTGAACGACATGGCGCGGCCGCTGGACTGGGATGCCGTCGTGGGCCGGATGCTGGAGGGGAGCGACTTCCGCGCGGCGGCGCAGGCATGTGCGCGGCGCCACGCGGATTTCGCGGCGGACCGTCAGGCGGAGACGGTCGCGGATGTGCTGGAGACGTTGCTGTAGGGTGGGCACCCCGTGCCCACGCGTGACGCATCCTTACTGCGAACGTTACGCGTGGGCACGTTTCATTTGGGGCCCCCGGCCCCAAATGCCCACCCTACGAAATCAGGCAGCCTGCTGCTGCGCCTGTTCCGCGCCGAGGGCCAGGTGGCGGTTCACGGCCGACAGCACGGCCTTGAACGACGCGGTCACGATATTGCTGTCGATGGCGGCGCCGAACAGCGTGGGGCCGTTCGCGAGGCGCAGCTCGACGTAGCAGGCCGCGCGCGCGTCGGCGCCGGAGCCGATCGAGTGCTCGTGGTAGTCCATCAGGCGGATGTCCAGGCCGAGCGCGTTGACGAAGGCGTCGATCGGGCCGTTGCCGGTGCCCTGGTGCGGCTCCGTCACGCGGTTGTGCTGCACGGTCGTGTCGATCTGCACGCGCTCCTCGCCCTCGCTGTTCTCGACCAGGCGGTGCGAGACGTAGCGGTAGGCGGCGTTTTCCTGGTTGAAGTACTCACGGTCGAACAGGGCGTGGATGTCGGCGGCGGCCACTTCGCGGCCGGTGGCGTCGGCATGCTTCTGCACGACGCGCGAGAATTCGATCTGCAGGCGGCGCGGCAGTTCGAGGCCGTATTCCTGCTCGAGCAGGTAGGCCATGCCGCCCTTGCCGGACTGGCTGTTCACGCGGATGACCGCGTCGTAGCTGCGGCCCAGGTCGGCCGGGTCGATCGGCAAATACGGCACTTCCCAGATGGCGTCCGCCTGCTGCTTCGCGAAGCCCTTCTTGATCGCGTCCTGGTGCGAGCCGGAAAACGCGGTGAACACGAGGTCGCCGACGTACGGATGGCGCGGGTGCACGGGGATCTGGTTGCATTCCTCGACGAGCTGGCGGACGCTGTCGATGTCCGAGAAGTCCAGGCCCGGGTGCACGCCCTGGGTGTAGAGGTTCAGTGCCAGGGTGACGAGGTCGACGTTGCCGGTGCGCTCGCCGTTGCCGAACAAACAGCCTTCGA
>CBIHRX010000100.1:0-20343 GCA_966212555.1 uncultured Massilia sp. | reverse complement strand
GCTACCACCGCATCATCATCATGACCGACGCGGACGTCGACGGCGCCCACATCCGGACACTGCTGCTGACCTTGTTCTACCGCCAGATGCCGCAGTTGGTCGAGCGCGGCCACATCTATATCGCGCAACCGCCGCTGTACAAGGTCAAGGCCGGCCGTGACGAGCGCTACCTCAAGGACGACGTCGAGGAAGCGAGTTACATGATGCGCGTGGCACTGAACAGCGCCGCGCTGCTGCCGAAAGAAGGCGTGGAGCCGATCACCGACGGCGCGCTGGGCGAGTTGGTCGACAAGTACAACCGGGCGAACGCGATCATGATGCGCCTGTCGCGCGTGATCGACCGCGCCGCCCTGTCCGCCATCATGACCGGCGTGAAACTGGACCTGTCGACCCAGGAAGCGGCCGAGAAATCGGCCCAGGCGCTGGCCGACGCGATCCACGACCCGAGCGTGAAGGTGGGCGTGCGTTCGGACGAGCTGTCCGACAAGCACAGCCTGCGCATCGAACGCATCCACTACGGCAACGTGCAGGTGACGTCGATCGACGCCGACTTCGTCGCCGGCGCGGATTACAAGACGCTGGAAAACTCGGCCGAGACGTTCCAGGGCCTGATGGGCGAAGGCGCCATCATCCGCCGCGGCGAAGGCGAGAAGATGAAGGAATTCGCCGTGCGCGACTTCCAGCAGGCCATGGAATGGCTGCGCGAGGAAGCGGAGCGTGGCGTGTCCAAACAGCGCTACAAGGGTCTGGGTGAGATGAATCCTGAGCAGCTGTGGGAGACGACCATGGATCCGACCGTGCGTCGCCTGCTCAAGGTGCAGATCGAGGATGCCATTGCGGCGGACCAGATCTTTACCACGCTGATGGGGGATGAAGTCGAGCCGCGCCGGAACTTTATTGAGTCGAATGCGCTGCAGGCGGGGAATATTGACGTTTAAAATTGGGGCGAAGAAAGGCAGCACCACTCGGACATTATGAGTAGCGGCACTTCCTAAGCGTGACGAGAAGGAGGTCCCTGCCTCCTTCTCCGTTCAATCGGCGCGCTGCTCTAGAAAATCCTTAATCCTGTCGAGTAGATCAAGATCGCGCAGCTCGCATTCCCAAATTACCAGCACCTTCCAACCCTCATCCATGAGCGCGCGCATGTTACGCTCGTCCCGTTCTTTATTTGACTCGAGCTTGGACATCCAGAAATCCGCGCGCGATTTGGGAACCCGGGCATTGTGACACCCATCGTGTGAATGCCAAAAACACCCATGAACGAAAATTACTTTTTTTCGCCCAGGAAATACCAAATCCGGTCTGCCCGGAAGTTTGGATACATGTAATCGGTAACGGAACCCGGCGTTATGAATCAGGCGTCGCACGTACAATTCCGGGCGAGTATCCTTGTTTCGAACCCGTGACATGATTTCGCTACGCCTGGCGACACTGACGGTGTCAACCATCTTCCCTCCCCAGAGAAGCTCGCTATCATAAGGCGCTTCCGTTAATATTGTTGCAGCTCAACGGACGCTAGTCTTCTAGTTGGGGGAAGACCACGATTTTTAAAGGTCAGTGGGTACTACACGACACCTTCAACTTGGACTGCTGTACACATGTACAGTAAAATAAACCCAACTTACCATCTCCAACGGCACTGACATCTTGCATTTGTGTCAATCCCAAACTGGTTGCAGCGATTTTCACTTGCTATTTTCACAATAAATTATGACGATTAACTCGATTGAATTATTTGCTGGCGCCGGAGGATTGGCTCTCGGGTTTTCCGGTCACGATGTGATTCACGAAGCGGTAGTGGAGTGGAATACGCACGCCTGCAATACAATCCGTTTAAACAAAAAAGAAAATGTTGACCCTGTAGCTCATTGGCCAGACGTAACGGAAGGAGATGTACGGAAATTCGATTATGCGAATTTCAACAATATCGACTTGGTCACTGGTGGGCCGCCTTGCCAGCCATTCTCGCTCGGGGGCAAACATGGCGGCTTTCTGGATGTCCGTGATATGTTTCCCCAAGCGGTCAGGGCCGTACGCGAGACAAATCCACGCGCTTTCGTTTTCGAAAATGTCCAAGGCTTGACTCGAACTGCGTTCAAGGATTATTTCGATTACATTCTTCTGCAATTGGAATTTCCCTCGTTGAGTGCGGACGCCACAGAAGAATGGTTGCTACACTTGGATAGACTCCGTCAACATAAAGCGTCGGGCACGCCGAGCGAATATAGAGTTAAATGGAAATTGGTGAACGCAGCGAACTATGGTGTTCCACAGAAACGCATGCGCGTGTTTATTGTCGGATTCCGCGCCGACCTCGGGATCGATTTCGAATTTCCAGAAGAAACCCATAGCCAACATGCTCTGTTGTTAACACAATGGGATTCTGGGGATTACTGGCAGCGCCATCAGGTGGCCAAACGCGATCAACCAATGCGACCAGTCGGGATTGAGCGTATTCTCGATGCAATCAAAAAGAGTCAGACCGGAAGTCGGCTTTCGCCATGGTTAACGGTGCGCGATGCGATTTCCGATCTTCCTGACCCGGAAACGAATCCACGTGCATCGCGGGTTCAAGCGCATAAGTTTCAACCCGGCGCACGGATTTACCCCGGCCACACAGGCAGCCCCTTGGACGAACCTGCCAAAGCCCTAAAAGCCGGTGACCACGGTGTGCCCGGTGGAGAAAATATGTTGCGCCGACCAGATGGCACTGTGCGATATTTCACCGTCCGTGAATCCGCGCGCATTCAAACGTTCCCGGACAATTTCATTTTTCAGGGTTCCTGGACCGAAACCATGCGTCAATTAGGTAACGCCGTTCCAGTCCGACTGGCTTCCGTCATGGCCGAACGCGTATGCAATTATTTGAAAGCCGCCGAACAACAAATGCTCGATCTTGCCGCCTAATACACTAAAGGATCAACTTCGATCCCGTACGGATAGTGTTTGCTGGTCTTATAGAGCACCATGCCGTAACTGATGATCGCCCCCCGCCAACCATCGCCGAGATGTGTGACGATGGCCTGGAGCAAGTCATGTGCGACGTGGTTGACGGACTGCAAGTGAATTGTACTCAGCTGGACGCTCGCGGGAACGTCATATCGGAAGACATACGGCAATTGGGACTTCATCTTGGCAAGCAGGTGTCCAAGCTGGATGCTTCCCTCAAGATCCAGATCAATTTCAACAGGGTAGTCATCGATAATGGGATGCTGTTGATCGAACTTGCCAGGCTTGGTGGTGTCCCGCTCTTTCCCGGGATCCTTGGGGCCGAACCCCGCCCCGTTCCACATATCCGCATACTGCGTCCTGAATAGACCAATCAGGATATCTTCGTTAGCTGCGGTACTCATGCTCTGATCAAGTACCAGGACTTTGTACGCAAGCTTGTCGAGATCGATATGACGACGACCACGTAGTTTCGTAAGGTGCTGCGCAAGCCGCTCTTTGACGTTATTTGCTTTGCCAATATAACGGGGTTGCCCGTCATAAATTAACAGGTACACCCCTTGAGTAGAACGGGATTCGACTTGAAAATCCTGTAATCGGCGAAGCGCAGCATCGTCCAAGGGCGAAGCTGATAGCGACTCCAATTTTTCCTTTAACTGTTCGGAGACGGTACGGAGAAAGTCGAAAATATATAGAGCCTGCAAACCAACACCTTTTGGCTGGGTGAACGAACGAATCCTAACTCAACGCATGGTCGTAATCTCGAGGTCACTCCCCGGGGAACGAGTCGAATAGATTTAGCTGACGGAATGGCCGTTCAACGCTGCCGATTTCTGGCAGCGAAGGCAGTTTGGCGACTTCTACGCCCGAGCGGAGCTTGCCAATTCGTTCACGGAAAAGATTGCAGAACGGATGGGTGGCGCGGCCATTGTCCGGTGCGCTTGTCCCGCCCGCCCAGTAATGCTGCTTGTGGTCGTATTGCACTCCCTGCTTAAGATCCACTACACCACCGCAAATTTCGCACCTGACGGGGGAGCCGAGCAGCGCGCGGACGTTGATCTCGGCGCGACTTGTTTTCGAAAAACTACGGCTTCGTCCGCCCCTGGGCGCAACCTTGCTTGGCTTCGCCTCGAACAGCGCTCCCAATCGATCTCCCCGTCCCTCATCGTCGAGCCCACGGGTCTCGATAAGCAGGGTAACCAGTTCCTGGATAAAATTCGTTACCCTTGCAAGCGACTTGAAGCCAGCACCTGCGCGATGCTGGATCTCAGCGAACTCGTCCTTGTAACGCGTCAGCACATCCTCCAGTTCGCCACGAACCGACGACACTACGATTTTGCGGGATCGAATCTCGCTGTCGGAACCCGCCAGCAACCAATGCATCCATCCATACATCAGCGCACGCACGAAACCGCCGCGGCGGTTGTACCAATAGATCAACGGTACCAGTGCAAGGGAAAGCGATCCGTTTCCCTGGCCGCCGATGTGCTCGAGCTTGTTCTCGACCCGGCTGAGCAACTCGTCGGCGTTGATGATCATATCCTGGACGGGACCGCCGCTATCCTTTCCAAGAAGTTTCTTGATTCCGTCGGCGTCGACGGGCATCCCCTCCGACAGCAACGGGAGCAATTCGATTAAATGCTGTTGAAGACGGAAATGTCCAGGAGCGACGATCAAGGGAACGTTGATGTCGCGCACAGTCGTATCGAACGGCGGCACGAACAAGGTGCGGTGCAACTCGGCACAGCGGCCGTCGAACGTTGACAGCTTCGCCTTGAGTGGCTCGGTTAAAGGCTCGGAGGCCGGAGGGTGCGGCCAATAATGCCCTGCTGCGCCGGCGTTCGCGATACTCATGATCACCCGCGCCATGCTGCCGTTCCGGTATTCGATGAGAAGGGATTCCAGATCGTCGAGGGGAACGCCTTGACGGTTGATCGCCAGGAACGACTCCTCGGCTGCGGCGTAGTCGCCGTCCTCCCACTGGGCGTGCAGAGTTCGGTTCGAACCGAAGGTGTCAAGATAGAAGCGGGCCATCTGCGCTCTTGCCTGCGACATCGAATGCATCGGGGCGCCGCCTGCGAGGGCAATCTTGTCGAACTCCGAGCGCGCTTCCTCGAAGGCCTTGAACGGACCGATGCTCTGGTTGACCGCATCACGCGCGGCGTGGGCGGCCTGGAGGATATCCTCGAAATTCTCGTTTTTGCCGTAAAATTCGCCCGCCTTGTCGCCCCAATCGTCGATCATCCAGGCACGTAGCACCGACAGGCGATGGGCCCCGTCGAGGACGTATACAAGCCCGGTCTCATTGCTCCGCCAAAGAATAATCGAAGGAATAATCCTGCGGTTCAACACCGACCTCAGGAAGGTGACGCATGCTTGTGGATCCCAGGCACAAGTGGCACGCTGAAAGTCGGGCTTGACGATCCTGTTGAACCAGCCATCCTCCTGCTTGATGTCGTCGAACCTAATGTTTTGGTCGGAACGATGTGACGACATGGGACGTCCATCGCCCTCAATGCTTTTCGGCGGCGAGTATCGCAAGCTCTGCCTTTTTATGAGATGGTCGAGATGCACTCGGAGGTTCGCGGTCATCAGAAGAGCGGTAGTATGCGTTAAGGATGCAGCGCAGGTGCGCGATGCGTACAATACCATTCTAATACTGTTTCTTGAAAGCAGCGAAATCTGCGGGTAAGTCGTCAACGGAACATGCGTAGTTTTGCGCCCACTTCGATTGCCCAAAAGCTACCTGCCGGTAGGATTGCCGCCTTATATTTATTGATCAGCAACGGAAAATGGATCTCCTGCGACGCAAGAAATGGTCTGCCGGAAAGCAAAAATCCCGGCGAGTTTCCTCACCGGGGTTCTGAAGAACGCCCGACTCGGGAAAGAGAAGGCTTGGCCCAGAGAACTGTACCCAAGGCTATCTATGTTGCGTGTTGTGGATAGCCGTACGTTGCATTGCCGTTCCTTTCCCAAAAAAATAATTGATCGAAAATCGATGAGGCGCGATTCTGCGCCAACCCGATCTCGCTTCCCAAACATTTCATGCGTCGACGTTGTTTTCAGAACAATCGCCCTTGAGGTAACTTCTTCTTGCGTAGAGCATGGCGGCGCGATGTGAACTGGCAGCATCGAGCCGCGCACCTACCCCGGCGAGTTGTGGACAGCGCCGTCAATTCAACAATCGACTGTGCTTGGGCAGCTTCGCCGCCAGATAATCATGCTGATCAGCGAGGATATTCCGCCCGCTCAGCAGATAATGCTCCGCGCGGCACGGCACATACGGCACGTAGATCAGCGGCCGGAATTGCTCCACGAGCAGATTGCCCTTCTCCTGGTTGCAGCGCTTGCAGGCGGTCACGCAATTCATCCACGTGTCCTTGCCGCCGCGCGACCTTGGCAAAATATGGTCGCGCGAGAGTTCCTTGTGAGTAAAACGATTGCCGCAATAAGCGCAGGTATAGCGGTCGCGCTTGAAGAGCAGGTCGTTCTGGTTCGTCAGCGGCAGGCCCGTCCTGAACATGCGGGTCATGATTTCGCTGCCGGCGATGGCAATGATCGGCTTGACCGCGATTTTCGACTGCACGCCCGAACGGGAATAACCGCCGCGGAAAACGAATTCGCGACCGCCCAATTCCCAGGCCACTTTGCCGAGCGCGTAGTACAGGATAGCGTCCTCTGGCGCGATCCAGTCGAACGGGTTGCCTGCGATATCGAGTGCCAGGATTTGCGTGTTCATCATGTCACCTTCGTTTCGTAGTGACAGCGTAGCTTGAACACAAATAAAAGTCAGCAATCGTATGCTGACTTTCGCTTCAGCCCCGCAATCTCACGGGCTTGGTGGCAAACGTGCGCACCGCGACCGGCTTCGCCAGACCGGCCAGGAAGCGGCCCAGCGGCGCCTCGACCCAGTGATGGAACACGGCCCCGGACGCCACGCTGGCCGCCCACGCCCACACGACGCCTGCGCCTTGCAGGTAAGCATCGTCCGGCACGAACCGCGTGAACGCCGCATTCACGACGAGGCACACCGGAAAGTGCACGAGAAAAATCGAATACGAAATCTTGCCCAGGTAATTGATGAGCGACCAACCCGAGCTCGCATACGTGCTCAGCCGCGTGCGGCCATACAGGCACAGGAAGCAGGCCACGACGGACGCCACCGCGATGCGGATCCGGAAATCCAGTTCCAGCGCCAGCACGGCCGGCACGACCATCATCAACAGCAGGGAGAACGTCGCGATGAACGGCCGGCGCGAGTCGCTTGCCCACCATGCCAGGATGCCCAGGCCATAGCTGCCGAAGAAATACGGCGCCCACACGTCGAATTCCGCGTCACGGTTGAAGTACAGCAGCGAGATGCTCACGCCCAACGTCACCAGCAGGGGCATCAGCCAGGGCATGGGACGGTTGCCGGCGATGCGTCCGCCCAGCCACAGCAGGCAGGTCATCAGCGCATAGAGCTGGAAATCGATGGCGACATACCAGGCGCCGGCGGACAGCGATTCATAGCCCAGCACGCTGTGCAGCAACAGGATGTGCGCGGCCAGCTGGGACATGTTCGGCGGGGCCGAGATCGAATCGTGGATCATCCACGTGCCCGCGAGCGCGGAGGCGCCGATTGCCAGGAACATGGCCACGATGAACGGCGGCGCCAGCTTGATATAGCGGCGCCAGATCGTGCCCAGCGGGTTGCCGATACCGGGCAGGCCGGACGGCGACAGCGATTTCGCGACGAGGAAGCCGCTGATGACGAGGAAGGCCTGGACGGCGATGCGGCCGTATTGGTCGAGCCAGTCGATAATCGGCGGCATCAGCGGCCGCGCGGCGTCGGCCATCGGGCCGTAGAACGCCAGGTGGTGCAGGACGATCAGCTGCGCGGCACCGGCCTTCAAGAGGTTGATCAAACCAAACTGTTTTTGGACCGTCGCGTTCGGTCCGGACACTCCCGTATCTTTCATGTGCAAGCCCAGCCATTCAATGTTGCCCAGTGTCAATCAAGCAACAAAGTTGTCGATATGGCTGAGCGGGCCGCCATCATAGCCGAGCTGAATCGTGCGGGACCACGCTTTACACCTCGTAAAGCCTGTTACATAAAGATGCAAATTAATCGTAAAAATAGCGGCTGAAATCGCGTTTTGCGCACGATTTCAGCCATGCAAGGTAACTAAAGTGTTTTAAGAACAACTGCCGTACGCGTAATACCCCGCCGACGTCTGCCTCACATCCGTATAAGCCGCCAGCATGTAATACCCGAGATACTGGTTCGAATTCTTCGCATACACCTGCCCATCCGCACCGATGTACGCCCGGCCGGCCGACACATGCGACACATTGCTGGCATACCAGTGACTGCACGTGAACGGCGCCGCCGCGTTGCCGCTGACGACCTTGTCGATCATGGTCTTGATGGCGACCATCTGCCCGCCGCTCTTGGCCGGGAAATTCACGTCCTCGTAGCCCCACCAGTCCCAGCAGCCGCCCGGATTGTTCGCGGTGACGATCGTTTGCGGATACAGCACGATGATGTTGTTCGTATCGGCCCAGCGGTTATAGCCGGCGTTCTGGTAAAAGGCCGAGCCGACGACGGATGCGCTTTGCAGGCAGCCGTGGAAGGCCACGTGCAGCCGGCATGACTGTCCCGCGGCGCAATTGGAAGGCACATACGCGTAGCCGCTGCTCGCCATGCTGTAAAAATTCGGATTGAAATTACCCCAGAAAACGGACTGGTCGAAGTTGATGAAGCTCCCGCTCAAAGTACCCGTGTTCTTGGGATTCAGCGGCCCGTAAATCCATTTCAGGATTTCTCCCGCCGTATCGAAGTTGCAGTTGTTGACGTAGGGGTTGCCGTTGATGGCGCAGCCGTTGCCGACGAAATCCGTCGGGATCGAATGCTCGGCCGCGAGATTGTTCTTGTAGTAGATATTGGCCGCCGGGAGGTAATTCCCGTACATCGTCTTGAGATCGTCCATGACGGGCTGACGTACCGTGGAATCGATGGTGCCCGACAGCAGATAGACCTTCGACGCAACCATGTTGCTGGTCGGGTCGATATAGCCATTGCCCGACCACGTATTCACCATCGAAATCAGGTACGGCAGATTGCGCGAGCCGGTATTGGCCATGCACGGGCCGACCGAGATCGCGACGTTCCCCTGCGAGCAGTAGACCGGTCCGCCCGCGATGATGCCCGCGCCCTTTTTCACGGTTTTCGAATACGCGAAATGCATCTGCGCCGCCATGTGGGCGCCGGACGAAAAGCCGGACACCGACACCTCGTTCACGCTGACGTTGTACCTGGGGAGTGCGACGACCGCCGCGAAGGCGCTCGTGCCGAGAAAACCAATGAGGATGCCGGCAAGATGCCTTGCCCTGATCAGGAATGCCATGGTGTCTCCGATTGTTTTATAGGTTTGACCCGGATCAGCTTAGATGAGGCAGACCGATGTGCAAGCGCAAAGCGATGTGCGCTTGCGATCAGGCGGCTGTGCAAAAAACGAGGTATCGGAGCTGAAGCACGCGGCGTGTACCATGTGCACATGACCTACCGCCTCGCCCTGTTCGATTTCGACGGCACGCTCGCCGACTCATTTCCGTTCTTCCTCAGCGTCTTCAACACGATCGCCGACCGCCACGCGTTCCGCCGCATCGACATGACGCGCGCCTGCGAGCTGCGCCACCTCGGCGTGCGCCAGATGATGGACCACGTCGGCATGCCGGCCTGGAAGCTGCCGCTCGCCTCCAGGACCTTCATGGCGATGATGCAGGACAGCGCCCACGCGATTGCCCTGTTCGACGGCATCGCCGACGCGCTGCGGCACCTGCACGACCGCGGCGTGCTGCTGACCGTCGTGTCGTCGAATGCCGAGCACAACGTGCGCGCGGTGCTGGGCCCGGAGCTGGCGGCGCTGGTGGCGCGCTTCGACTGCGGGATGTCCGTGTTCGGCAAGGCGAGCCGCATCCGCGCCGTGCTCAAGGCGTGCGGCGTCGCACCTTCAGATGCCCTCTACATCGGCGACCAGGCCACCGATGCCGAAGCCTCGCGCAAGGCCGGCGTGGCGTTCGGGGCCGTGCACTGGGGCTACGCGACTATCGAGGCGCTACGGCAGCAGGTGCCTGCCATCGAGTTCGTCACGCCGGCAGACCTTTGCCGGCTTGCCTCGTAGGGCGGGCACCCCGTGCCCGCCCGAACGTTACCGTGATGCCAACGTGACCCGTGGGCTCGGGGAGCCCACCCTACGTGCGGTCGCTTGAAGGAAAATACTTCGCATGCTAAACTTTCGCATATCAACAGTAGACAAGCAAAGTATTTACGCAAAACAACATGCGACTCACCGACCAGACACTGAGCAGTCTCACCGCCGCGCTGACCCACGCGTCGCGCGCCTACCGTGCCGCCGCCGACAAGGTCGCGTCCGATTTCGGCCTGTCCCAGGCGACCGGGCTGCCGGTGCTGGTCATCCACCGCTTCGGCGAAAACGGCGTGCGGCCCGGCATCCTGGCCGAGACGCTGAGCCTGGAGGCGTCGTCGCTCGTTCGCGTCGTCGACCACCTGATCGAATCGGGCCTGGTGGCGCGCCATGAATGTCCGCAGGACCGCCGCGCCAAGATCCTGCGCCTGACCGAGGAGGGCCTCAAGACGGCCGCCCAGATGGACCAGGCGCTGACGCCCTTCCGCCGCAAGCTGTTCGGGCAGTTCGACCCGGCCGACGTCGAAGCCACGCTGCGTGTCCTGTCCGGCCTGCCCGCGGCCATCGCCACCATCCAGGGTGCGTAACCATGCCAACCCGGTCGGAGATGCTGTTCTCCGTCAAGTCATTCGCGGCAGCGATGCTCTCGGTGTATATATCGATGCGCATCGGACTGCCGCGACCGTTTTGGGCCATGATGACGGCCTACATCTGCGCCGCGCCATTCTCCGGCCCCGTCCGCTCCAAGGGTTTATATCGCGCGGGTGGCACGGTGCTGGGCGCCATCGCCGTCACGTTCCTCGTGCCGCGCCTGATCAATTCCCCTGAACTGTTGTCGCTGGCGCTGGCGCTGTGGATCGCCGGCTGCCTGTATGTCTCGCTGCTCGACCGCACGCCGCGTTCGTACATGCTGATGCTGGGCGGCTATACCGCCGGCCTCATCGCCTTCCCCGCCGTCAACGAACCGGCCGCCATCTTCGACATCGCTCTCGCGCGCGTGGAAGAAATCCTGCTCGGCATCACGTGCGCCACCGTCGTGCACAGCCTCGTGCTGCCGCAGCCGTTCGGCCCGATGCTGGTGGCGCGCCTGGATAACGCCGTGCGCGACGCCCAGCACTGGATCCGCGACGCGCTGAACCCGGCCGGCGACGCGCGCTCCGCCGGCGATCGCCGCAAGCTCGCGGGCGACATCACGGAGATGCGCCTGATGACCACGCACCTGCCGTTCGACACGTCGCACCTGCGCTGGACGGAGCAGGCGGTCAATGCGCTGCAGGAACGCCTGGCCGCGTTCGTCCCGATCGTCTCCGGCGTCGAAGACCGCCTGACGGCGCTGCGCGACCTGGGTGCCACCGAGGTGTCGGAACGGTGGCGTGCCGTCCTGCGCGACGTCGTCGCCCTCACTGAAAGCCCGAAGGACGTGGCACTCGATGCCCAGGGCGCGGCATTGCACGCGCGCATCGACGCGCTCGAGCCGAACGTCGACGAGACTCTCGGCTGGACCGGCATGATCGAAGTGAACCTGGCCGCGCGGCTGCGGCGCCTGATCGAGATCTGCGTCGAGACGCGCACCCTGCGCCAGCACATCGACGCCGGCGTGCACGGCCGCCTGCCCGAGGCCGTGCGCCACCTGCCGGGCGTGCCGGTGAGCGCGCTGCACCTGGACCGCGGCATGGCGCTGCTGTCCGCATTCGCCGCCGCGGTCGCCGTGCTGGCGTGCTGCGCGTTCTGGATCCTGACCGGGTGGCCGGCCGGTGCCGCCGCCCCGATGATGACGGCCGTGCTGTGCTGCTTCTTCTCCACGCAGGACGACCCGGTGCCGTTCATCAAGAGCTTCATGTGGTATTCGATCTTCTCGATTCCGCTGTCGGCCCTGTACCTGCTGGGCATCCTGCCGGCCGTGCACAACTTCGAATCGTTCGTCCTCGCGTGCGCCCCCACCTTCCTCGTGCTGGGCGTCTTCCTCGCGCGGCCTGCCACGTTCGGGCGCGCGATGCCCTTCCTGTTCGGCATCTGCGGGACGCTGGCCATGGTCGACACGCACAACGCCGACATGGTGTCCTTCGTGAACAGCACGCTGGCGCAGGTGGTCGGCTATATCGCGGCCGCCGTCACGACGAGCGTGTTCCGCCGCGTGGGCGCCGGCTGGACGGCGCGCCGCCTGCTCAAGGCGGGCTGGAGCGAATTGTCGCGCATGGGCAAGGGCGAACGCGTGCCGTCGCTGCCGGAATTCTCGGCCCGCATGGTCGACCGTGTCGGCCAGTTGACCCCGCGCCTCGCGCTGGCCGGCAAGGACGAGGACTTGCAAGCCGTCGACGCCCTGCGCGACCTGCGCATCGGCTTGAACATGACCCTGCTGCAAAGCGTGCGCGCCGGGCTGGGCCGCGGCGAAGCGGCCGTCGGCCCGCTGATGAAGCAGCTGTCGCGCCATTTCGCGCTGCGCCCGCGGGTCGACGCCGGTTGCGAACGCAGCCTGCTGGACACGCTCGACAACGCCCTGCGCGCCATCTGCGCCGGCGAACGCGACGCCGCCCAGCGCGAGGCGCTGGCTGCCCTCACCGGGATGCGGCGCGACCTGTTTCCCAAAGCGGCGGCGTATGAGCCGTCGCTGGCAACTGCAATCTGAAAGGAGATCCGATGATCGGCGAAGTCAGCATCTACGGCCTCTACGTTCCTCCGCTCCTGCTGCTCACGCTGGCGGCGCTGGTGGTCTCGCGGCTCATCAACCTGGTCCTGGCGAAGACGGGCTTTTATCGCGTCGTCTGGCACCCGGCCCTGTTCGATTTTTCCCTGTTCGTCATCGTGCTCGGCGCACTGACGTATTACACACGCAACTGGGTTTGAAATGGCTATGAAAACTATTTTGTCGGCGATCGGCCGGGTAACAATCACGGCGGTGGTGACCGCGGGCGCGGTCTACGCGGGCTGGCAGCTGTGGCGCCATTACGAGGTCGAGCCCTGGACGCGCGACGGCCGCGTGAAAGCCTATGTCGTGCAGGTCGCGCCCGACGTGACGGGCCAGGTGACCAAGGTCTACGTGCACGACAACCAGCAGGTGAAGGCCGGCGAGCCCCTGTTCGACATCGACCGCGCCCGCTTCGAACTGGCCTTGCGCCAGAGCGAAGCCCAGGTGACGGCGACCCAGGCCGCGCTGGCCCAGGCGCTGCGCGAGAACCAGCGTAATACCCAGCTCGACGACCTCGTGTCGCAGGAAACCCGGGAGCAAGGCCAGACCCGCACCGACCAGGCCCGCGCCACCTTGGCCCAGGCCATCGTCAACCGCGACACGGCGAAGCTGAACCTCGAACGCACGCGCGTCGTCTCCAGCGTCGACGGCATCGTGACGAACCTCGACCTGCGCGAAGGCGCGTACGCCACCGCGGCGCATCCCGTGATGGCCGTCGTCGACAGCGGCTCGTTCTACGTCGAGGGCTATTTCGAAGAGACCAAGCTGCCCGGCATCCAGCTGGGCGACCAGGTCGACGTCACCCTGATGGGCACGCGCCAGCCGATCCGCGGCCACGTCGAGAGCGTCGCCGAAGGCATCACCGACCGCGACCGCACCACGGGCGCCAACATGCTGCCGAACGTGAACCCGACCTTCAACTGGGTCCGCCTGGCGCAGCGCGTGCCGGTGCGCATCGCCATCGACCAGGTGCCGGCCACGGTACGCCTCGTTGCCGGGCAGACGGCGACGGTCAAGGTGTTGCCCGCTGTGGCCAAACCTACGGCCAAGGCAGTGGCTACCGCTCCCGCTGCGACCACTACGCATTAACGCATCGTCATGAACCGATCCTCCCTCAAGAAAGTCTTCACGCTGTCGCTGTTGGCGGCCGCGCTCGCCGCCTGCACGACGGTCGGTCCCGACTACCACGTGCCGAAAGAGGCCGTGATCCAGCGCGACGCGGCCAACGCCCCGTTCATGGGCGCGACGGAGCAGCCCTTCCAGTCCGAGCCGCTGCCGGCCGACTGGTGGCGCCTGTACCAGGACCCGCTGCTCGACAAGCTGGTCGCCAAGGCCTTTGCCAACAACGCCGACCTGCGCGTGGCCGCCGCCAACCTGCAGCGCGCGCACGGCGTGCTGGAAGAGGTCGAGGAAAAGAAGCGGCCCGAAGTCGAGATGAGCGCCGCGCCGCAGTACGGCCGCATCGCCGGCGCCCAGCTCGGCATCCCGGAACAATTGCCCACCGACGGCTTGTACGACGCCGACGTCAAGATCGGCTACACGCTCGACCTGTGGGGCCGCATCCGCCGCGCCGTCGAGGCGTCGGAGGCGGACGTCGAAGCCGCGCAGGCCGCCAGCGACCTCACGCACGTGATCGTCGCCGCCGACACGACCCGCGCCTATGCGGAAGCGTGTTCGGCCGGCTACCAGCTGAAGGTGGCGCAGGAATCCGTCGATCTGCAGCAAAAGTTCGTGAAGCTCACGGCCGAACGCGTCAAGCGCGGCCGCGGCATCGCCATCGACACCACCCGTGCACAAGCCCAGCTCGACCAGTTGCGCGCCAATCTGCCGCCGCTGGAAGCGCGCCGCCGCACGGCGCTGTACCGTCTGGCTGTTTTGACCGGCGACGTGCCGAGCCAGTTCCCGGCCGAGGTCGCGCAATGCGCCGCGCCGCCGCGCGTGGCCGCGACGATCCCCGTCGGCGACGGTGCCGCCCTGCTGCGCCGCCGTCCCGACGTGCGCCAGGCCGAACGCCAGCTGGCGGGCGCCACTGCGCGCATCGGTGTCGCGACGGCCGAGCTGTACCCGAACATCAACCTGGGCGCGTCGGTCGGCATGATCGGCATGATGAACCAGTTCAACGATGCGAACACGTGGAAGTTCAGCCTGGGCCCGCTGATCTCGTGGAGCCTGCCGGCGACCAGCTCGGCCCGCTCGCACATCGCCCAGGCCAAGGCCAACACGGCCGGTGCGCTGGCCCGCTTCGACTCGGTCGTGCTGAACGCGCTGCGCGAGACGGAAAGCGCGCTAACGGTCTACGCCCGCGAGCTCGACCGCAACGCCGCCTTGCGCGCCGCCCGCGACCAGAGCGCGCTCGCGTCGCGCCAGTCGGCCAGGCTGTACCAGTTCGGGCGCACCGACTTCCTGTCCCAGCTGGACGCGGACCGCACGCTGGCCAGTGCCGAGAGCGTCCTCGCGGCCTCCGATGCGCAGCTGGCGGCGGATCAGGTGCAGCTGTTCCTGGCGCTGGGTGGCGGTTGGGAGAGTACGCACAAGCGCACGCACGCGCAACATGGCGAACACGTGGCGCAGGCGCATCACGGGGAGTGACGCGCCTGTCGCTTACAACAATTTATCGAGCGTAATCGGCAGATCCCGCACCCGCTTTCCCGTCGCGTGGAACACGGCGTTCGCGATGGCGGCGCCCACGCCCGTGATGCCGATCTCGCCGATCCCCTTCGCGCCCAGCGGGTTCACATGCGGGTCGTCCTCGTCGACGATCTGCACGTCGATCGACTGGATATCGGCATTCGTCGGCACGTGGTACTCGGCGAGGTTGCCGTTCACGGCACGCCCCTCCCGCTGGTCGATCAGCGTCTCCTCGAACAGCGCCAGGCCGATGCCCCAGACGATGCCACCCATCAGCTGGCTGTAGCCCGTCTTTTCGTTCATCAGCTTGCCGACGCCGTACACGCCCACGACGCGCGGCACGCGGATCTGGCCCAGGTCCTCGTCCACCGTCACCTCGACGAACACGGCGCCGAACGCGTGCATCGAATACTTCTGCTTCTCGTCGCCGGGCTCGGCCTTCGCCGTCGCCTCCACGGGGCTGCCGTGGCGCGCGGCGATGGCCTGCATCGCTTCGCGCCGCGCCGGATCGGCCAACAGGTAGAGCTCGCCGCCATCCGACGTCGAATCGACGCCCACCTGGTCGGCCGTCGCGCCGAACAAGGGCGAGCGTGCGTCGGCGGCGGCGATGCCGAGCAGTTTCAGGCGCAACGCCTTCCCCGCCGCCTGCACGGCCGGCGCCACGCTGGCGACCGTCGTCGATCCGCCGGAGACGGGCGCTTCCGGCATCTGCGAATTGCCCAGCTCGAAACGCACGCGGTCGACGGGCACGCCGAGCGCATCCGCCGCCACCTGCGTCATCACGGTATAAGTGCCGGTGCCGAGGTCCTGGGTGCCGGAGCGGAACAGCGCGGTGCCGTCCGGCTGCAAGGTGGCGGAACATTCCGCCGCCGAACGGTTGGTCGGATAGCTCGCCGTCGCCATGCCCCACCCGACCAGTTCATGACCCCGGCGCATCGAGCGCGGCTGCGGGTTGCGGTCGCGCCAGCCGAAGCGCTCGGCGCCGATCTCGTAGCACTGGCGCAGCGATTTGCTGGAAAACGGCAGGTTCTTGCCGGGATCGCGCTCCGTGTAGTTTTTCAGGCGCAGGTCGAGCGGATCCATGTGCAGTTCATAAGCCAGCTCGTCGATCGCGCAATCCTGGGCGTACGAGCCGGTCGCTTCCCCGGGCGCGCGCATGAACGTGGGCGTGCCGAGGTTCATGCGCGCCAGCCGGTGCGACGTTTCCTGGTTCGGGCTCTCGTACATCATGCGCGTGACGAGGCCGCACGGCTCGATCCAGTCCTCGATCATGGACGTGTAGGCGATCGTGTCGTGGCTGGACGCCGTCATGCGTCCGTCCGGCAGCGCCGCCATGCGCATGCGCTGCTCGGTGTTCGGGCGGCTGCCGACGGGGCCGAACATCTGGTTGCGGTCCAGCGACAGCTTGACGGGACGGCCCAGCTGCTTCGCCGCCATCGCCGCCAGCACGACATGCGACCACACGGACCCTTTCGAGCCGAAGCCGCCGCCCACATACGGGCAGATCGCCGTGACGTTTTCCGGCGGGATGTCGAAGATGCTGGCCACGATGCGCTGCACGCCCTTCATGTATTGCGTCGAGTCGTACAAGGTGAGACGGTCGCCGTCCCACTGCGCGATCGTCGCATGCGTTTCGAGCGGGTTGTGGTTCTCGATGGGCGTCGTGTAGGTGACGTCGATCCGCGCGCTGCCGGCCAGCAGTCCGGCCTGCAGATCGCCCCGCTTCGTGTCGGTTTCTTCCGTCAACACTTTTTCCGGCGGATGCACGGATTGCTTCGCCTGCTCGAAGTCGAGCACGGCCGGCGTGCGTTCGTACTCGATGCGCAGCCGGGCGCCCGCCTCCCGCGCGTGCTCGAACGTGTCGGCCACGACGACGGCGACCGGCTGGTTGTTGTAGTAGACGTCGTCTTCCTGCAGCAGGGTCAGCCTGCGTCCGATCGGCGGCTGGAGCTTGCCGTCCTTCATCTTCGGCGGCAGGCGCATGGCGTTCTCGTGGGTCATCACGAGCAATACGCCCGGCACCTCGCGGGCCGCGCCGTCGTCGATGGACAGCACGCGTCCGCTGGGGATCGTGCTCGTGACGAGGACCGCATGGGCCACGTCGGCGACCGGATGCTCGGCCGAGTAGCGCGCGCCGCCGCTGACTTTCGCCCACGCGTCGACGCGATTGATGGGTGCGCCGGTAATGTTCATGCCATGCCTCCCATCACGCCCGTGGCGATCCGCAGCGCCCGCGCGACCGCGCGCTGCGCCAGTTCGACCTTGAACGCGTTGTGCGCATACGGCTGCGCGCCGGCGACGGCATCTGCCCCTGCCTTGCCCAGCACCTCGTCGCTGAGCGCCCCCAGCGACTGGCCGCGCAATCGCTGTTCCGCGGCCAGCGCGCGCCAGGGTTTATGGGCCACGCCGCCCAGCACGATGCGCAGGTCGCGGATGGTGTCGCCGTCCACGTCGACGGCGGCCGCCACCGACACGAGTGCGAACGCATAGCTGGCGCGGTCGCGCACCTTCAGGTAGTGCGCGTGTTGGGAAAACGGTGTCGGCGGCAATTCCACCGCCGTGATCAGTTCGCCGGGGCGGATCACCGTGTCGTCCTGCGGACG
Source organism: uncultured Massilia sp. (assembly GCA_966212555.1). Taxonomy (GTDB): domain Bacteria; phylum Pseudomonadota; class Gammaproteobacteria; order Burkholderiales; family Burkholderiaceae_D; genus Telluria. The sequence goes on along the minus strand of CBIHRX010000100.1, from coordinate 2,287 downwards.
GTCCTCCGGCAAGCGGTGGAACTCGGCGACGGGCACCTGCCGCGCGCCGTCCGGCCCCTGCAAATGGATCACCGCGTCGAGCGCGACGAGGGCCACGCTCATGTCGGACGGATTGGTCGCGATGCAGTGCGGGCTGGCGCCGAGGATCGCGTGGATGCGGTTGTGGCCGTCGATGGCGTCGCAGCCCGAGCCGGGGTCGCGCTTGTTACAGTGCGGGAAGGTCGGATCGGTAAAGTAATGGCAGCGCGTGCGCTGCAGCAGGTTGCCGCCGACGGTCGCCATGTTGCGCAGCTGGGTCGACGCGCCGTTCAGCAGCGCCTCCGACAGCAAGCGGTAGCGCTGGCGCACGAGCGGGTGGTTCGCGGCCGCCGTGTTGCTGGCCATGGCGCCGATGCGCAGGCCGCCGCCCGGCGTGTTCTCGATGTCGGCCAGCGCCAGCCGGCTCACGTCGATGAGGCGGACGGGTTTTTCGATACCGCTCTTGTACAGGTCGAGCAGGTTGGTCCCGCCGCCGATGTATTTGGCACCCGGCTGGCGCGCCAGCTCGAGCGCATGGTTCACGTCTCTCGCACGGTCGTAGAAGATCGATTGCATGCACATCCTCCTACGCCTGGCGCAAGACCACGCTGTGGATGGCCTTGACGATGTTGGGATAGGCGCCGCAGCGGCACAGGTTGCCGCTCATGCGCTCGCGGATCTCGTCTTCCGACAGCGCGCCCGGCGCCAGCTGGTCGCCTTCCGTCAGCATACTGGCCTGCCTTGCCTTCACTTCGTCCAGCAGCGCCACCGCCGAACACACCTGCCCCGGTGTGCAATAGCCGCACTGGAAGCCGTCGCAATCCATGAAGGCTTGCTGCATCGGGTGGGGCTGCCCTTCGTGGCCCAGGCCTTCCACGGTCGTGATCTCGCGGCCGTCGTGCATCATCGCCAGGGTCAGGCAAGAATTGATCCGCTGGCCGTCCACGAGGACCGTGCAGGCCCCGCACTGGCCGCGGTCGCAGCCTTTCTTGGTGCCGGTCAGGCCCAGGACTTCGCGCAATGCGTCCAGCAAGGTCACGCGGGGCTCGATCGTCAGATTGTGCTCGGCGCCATTGATCCGCAAGGTAAGCGGTTGCGGCGGCGCATGGAGCAACGTCGCGCCCTGCGCACGCTGCTCCGGTAGACTTTGATCGTCGTCTGGCATGGCTTTGCTCGCTTTCGGGGAGATGGATAGGCTGATTCATCATCTCTGAAATCAAAAAATCGCGGAGCGCGCCAGACGCATGGCGTTGCGGCAAGCGTTTGAAGCGCTCTATACTCGCGCAGTGATGCACGGAAGCATCGCTAACCCGGAAATGACCATGCGCTCCACCTTGCTCCTGTTGACACCGCTCTTGCTGCTGGCCGGCTGCGTCAACGAATCGGCCAGCTATACGATCGACGGCAACGACCACGCCCTGACGGTGGTCGTCACGCAGGACTATTTCTGGAGCAAACAGGCGGGCCTGCGCGTGATCGCGTCGCGCCTGCCGGATTGCCAGCGCCAGTTCGACCTCGGCAAGACGCCGCTGGCCGACCTGAACGTGGAGCTGTTCTCCACGGGCGACGACACGTTCCTGCTGCGCGCGGGCGACGAGATGTGGCAGCTGGAAACCCGTACGTGCAGCCAGTTGCCGGAGCCGTCGGAGAATGTCCAGGCCCAGCCGATCGGCGTGTTCCACATGGATGCGAAAAAGAAGCTCGTGTTCGAGCCGGCGGAAGGGTCGGTGGCGGCCGCCCGCTGAGTCCCATCCCTCTCTGGATAGCGCTCACACCAATGGACCGCGCGGGCATCGGGCCGGCCATGCCGGCACCGCGGCCCGGATCAGCGCTGCTGCCCGGTCAGCTGGCGCAGCCGCGCGATTTCGGCCGTGCGCCCGAGCCGGTCGAGCGCCTGCTCGAGCAGGGTGCGGTCGCCGTCGCGCAGCATCGTCCATTGCGTGAAATATTCGTGCACGGTACGCCAGGGCGGGAACTCGGGCGGCATGCTGCGCCAGGCGCTGCCGGTGTGGAGGAAGTACAGGACGGCGCAGAACACATCGTACAGATCGTGCTTGCGCGGCCGGGTCTTGCGGCGGGCCGCTTCCAGCATTTCACGCACGGTCTCGAACTGTTCACGCGGTACATCGCTTGGAAAGGTTTGCCTGGCCATGTCGATCGCCTCAAATTCACTTGGAGACACATGATCCGGAACAGGTTCCCGGTCATCGACGGGGCGTAGCGCATTGTCGCGACGGATTCGAACACGGCGCCCAGTAAATACAGTCTA
>CBIHRX010000099.1:0-20496 GCA_966212555.1 uncultured Massilia sp. | reverse complement strand
CGGGTACAAGATCCACCTGTGGGAAATGACCCCGGACAGCCTGAATCTCGTGCCGGGAACGGACACCGTGATCTACCAGTCCAAGGGCAGCGAAGCCAACAAGCTGTACAAGTTCAACGGCACCTATTACCACTTCTTCAGCGAAGTGCAGGGCGACCTGCGCGTGATGATGATGCGGCGGGCGCCGGCTATCCGCGGCCCGTGGTCGGAGAAACGCCAGCTGATGCAGGGCGACGGCCCCGCCATGCAGCCGAACCAGGGCGGCATCGTCCAGGGCCCGGACGGCAACTGGTATTTCTTCACCCATCACGGCAGCGGCGATTGGGCGGGACGGGCGGCAAGCCTGGTGCCCGTCCACTGGATCGACGGCTGGCCGGTGATCGGGCAGCCCGACCGGGCCGGCGTCGGGACGATGGTGTGGGAAGGCAAGATGCCGGCTTTGACATCGACGCGCCAGTTCCCGCAAGGTGGCGACGACTTCGCGGGTGCGAGCCTTGCGCCTGTCTGGGAATGGAATTACCAGCCTCGCGCGGACAAATGGTCGCTGTCGGCCCGTCCCGGCCATCTGCGCCTGCACGCGTTTCCCGGCCTGGACGGCGCCAACCTCCTCAAAGTGGGCAATGTGCTCACCCAGCGGGTCGTACGCACGGCCCGGCCTTCGTTCGCCGCGCGGCTCGAACTCACGGAAATGGCCGACGGCCAGCATGCCGGGCTCGTTCAGTTCACGGCGCAGCCGCGGTCCGGCAATCCCGCAGAATCCACGGCGTCGGCAGGGATCGTGATGGTGGAGGGTAAGCGTTACCTGGAAGTGTCGCGGGATGGTGCTTATACCCGGCTGCAGGCGTGGCCGCATGATGCGATCTGGCTGCGCTCGACGTGGGGGCTGGATGGCAAGAGCGCGCTGGCCGCCAGTGCCGATGGGGTGCGCTACCAGACCGTGGCGCCTGATTTTCCGTTGACCTGGGGTGCATATCGCGGCAGCCGTGTCGGCGTGTTCACGTTCAATCCGACGGGCGAGAGGGGATACGTGGACGTCGACGAAGTGGTTTATGCGATCGACAACCGTCAGTATTAACTTGTCAACAAGGGGCAAATGGTTCACACTGGTTGTGTGATTATTCGTGATATTTCTCGTTGAGATCGACATGAATGGCGCGACCCTGGACGCTGCCGTACTGCTGGACATCATCAACATCCAGACCGAGATCGCCTGCCAGGGCCTGGACCTGGGCGGCGTCATGCAACTGGTCAGCCAGCGTGCCGCGACGCTGTGCCGTTCCGATGGTGCTGTCGTGGAACTGGCTGAGGGCAATGAGATGGTGTACCGCGCGGCGGCCGGTCTCGCCAGGGCGCAGTTGGGCCTGCGCCTGCGGCGCGAAGGCAGCCTGTCCGGCCTGTGCGTGGAGTCGAATGAAATCCTGCGCTGCGACGATGCCGAGATGGATGCGCGCGTGGACCGCGTCGCGTGCCGCAAGGTCGGTCTGCGGTCGATGCTCGTCGTGCCATTGCGCCATGAAGACCAGTCGGTAGGTGTGCTGAAAATCGTGTCGTCGTCGGTGAATGCCTTCGGCGCCTGGCATGCCCAGGTACTCGGCCTGCTGTCGACGCTCGTCGGCGCGGCGGTCTACCACGCCGTCCAGAACGCGTCGAACGACCTGTATTACCGCGCGACGCACGACGCCCTGACGAGCCTCGCCAACCGGGCCCTGTTCTACGACAGTCTGCGCCAGCACCTGGCGCGGGCGGCACGTTGCCACGGGCGTGTCGCGGTCGTGAACATCGACATGGACGGGCTGAAAGCGATCAACGACACCCACGGCCACCGCGCCGGCGATGCGGCCCTGTGCGAGGTGGCCAGCCGCATTGGCGGCGAGCTGCGCGCGGACGACATGGCGGCGCGCGTCGGGGGCGACGAATTCGGCGTGATCCTCGTCGGCGTGCGCGACCGGCACAGCGTTGCGGCCAAATGCCAGGCGCTGACGGCGGCGATCGGTGCGCCGTTCGAGTTCGAGGGGCATGCGCTGCCGCTGGGGGCGAGCGTCGGGTTTGCGCTGTGGCCGGAGGATGGTGACGACATGGAGCAGTTGATCGAGTTGGCGGATCGGGCCATGTATCGGGTCAAGCATGGGCGGCGTGCGGGGGCAGGCGCAAGCTCCTGAAGGAGGGCGGGGTCAGGTTATTTGTCGTCGAGTTCGGCTCTGTCGCGTCCGACGATCCGGAGCGACGTGCGCGCGCTTTGTCGGACGGGGGCCTCGATGCCTTCCAATTTGACCGGGATATGAATCGCGAATGTCGCGGTGAGATCGATCATCCATTCCCTCAAGCCCCGGATCGCCGATCCGGGATTGTACTCGTCCATTCTGATCGATCCCCCGGGAGGTATTGACGTAAATTTATTGCGTAGCGAGAGGTCGGCAGGCGGGGGCGCGCCCAGCGGGATTTTCTCTTGTGTTTCATTGTCGATCAAAACGCAATGTGGCCCAACCTGTTTGAGAAATTCCAGAGGCACGCCGATTGTGGAGCGTGAATTGTTCGTGAGCGTTAAGTCGACGAACATGCCGACATTGTCGAAGATGCACGCTTCGTTATCACGGCATTTCGCGGTAACAGAAAGAACCTGTTGCGGTGCGGCAAACGCCGCAGCATTTGTCATTAACAGGATGGATATTAAAGCGAATTTGGTGAGATAGAGCATTTTTATTCCGGGCGATAGTCGAGGATACGCCCAAGCGTGTAAACATTCAATACAGCGAAAGATACAAGAGGATTTTTCCGGAATTTTCGCAGGCAAAACCGCTAGCCTTGCGCCCGGATGTCTTTATCTTCGCATCATATGCGTGGCACCCGGAAGTTTTCGCGAGATCGATATTCGCATTCCTGTTCATTTTCAGCACGTTCCGGAACTGGCTTGAAAGCCACGGACGTGCGGCTTCAGGAACAATATAGATGCTTTGGCTATTCGTGCCGCGTGTGAAACTTTCGGGATGCGTGACCGGTTCAATTTCTGCAATCAGGGTCATGTAATCCGTGGGGCCCGGCACGCCACCGTCGTACTCAGGCGTTCCGAATATTTCCCAGCGTGCCGACTTCAGATCCGCTGATATATCGACGAGTTGTTGCAGTGCCTTGACATCGCCAGACGGTTTGCTTGTTTGATCTTTTGCCGAGCAGCCGGAAACATGGAGAACGCCTATGGCACAAAGTGTGGCCAAGGCGCGGCTAGCCTTATTTTTGCCGGTTTGCATCGAAGTACCAGAATACGGCGCCCCATTCTGTCGAGCTTGCGTCAGGGAAACTTGATCCCTGAGAAAAATGTCGTAATCCTTGGTCACCCGGAAGCGTGGGCGAGTACCACCACCCGGAGCGCGGCACCGGTTCACCAGGAAGACAGCGAATTCTGTCTGGATCAGGAATCACCTCGACCGTCTCGTCTTCGAACTCATCGGCGATGCGCTCTACGAAGTACCACCTGCAAGGTCCACTCGAATACGCGCGCTCGTTTCTCGCTGAAATTTCATCTGGGAACTGCATGCGTTTGGCTGTCCTGCACCAATCGTCGAAATACTCATCTGTTGGTTCTTCCCGATCAGGTTTTCTAAGCGCTTCGCTCGGGGCTCGCCAAAGCTTATCGCGTCCGATGGTGCTCAAATACTCAAGCGCCAGTTTGCTGAACGTTTCACACGGACCAAGGGCTCCGTCCGAATTACCGATCCATGCGAATTGTAGCGTACCAACCGGATCGTCCTGTGGCATGTAGACACCTGTGCGAACGGGCCGTTTACCGCTTTCGCCCTCGACATCGGTTCGTACGCGGAATTTCGGAATTTTCGGAAATTGGTGCTGGTATTGCTCCCAAGTCGACGACATCCCGAGGTCCGTCCAGAAACGAAGGACGGTCATGTCGAGTTTCGCTGCGATGCCGCGAGCTTCATTACTCAATTGTCGGAACACCTGCTCTTCTTCCGGGAGCGTCCAGTTCATCGAGAAATGGCTCATGCCGGTCAAGGCGTCGCGGGCGCCGGCAATGTCGTACCACTCGGTGGCTCGGAGTCTCTTCTGTTCCAGTAGTCCACGCAGGCAGTCCTTGAGCATTGGATGGGCGTAAGTCGACCAATTGGACGAAAGATGCCCTTCAGCCCAGCCAAGTTGTCGCATCGCCTTGTCTCGCTTGATCCTGGTTACGTGATCCAGTGTCGTGTCTGTAAACGCCGCTAAAGCCCAGGCGCGTTCAATAATTTGGTCGAGAAATTCTATCGAGCTGAAATAATAGAGTAGAGCTGCTTGGCGCTTCTGATAGAGGCTCAGTGAAATGATCTTTGCTTGGTTCATTATGATGCCAGTGATTCGTAATCTGTCCCGGCAACGCCGGAAGGCCGAGCTTTACTTGACTCAATTGCTCATCAAAATTAGTCATGCCCCAGCCTGTGTCGAACGGGCCGCGAATGTCGGGATGTCGATCTGGGCGCGCACGCCTTCATAGTTTCTCTTCTCCGAGTCTGATAGTGCACGATGTTGATCGTGCTTAATATGCTGGTCTGTAAGATTCCGGTCGGTCTCATTGCGCTTATAAAGGCGGGTTTCATCCATGAGCGCATATGGCTGACCAGGAGGCGAGTGCGGGTAGAAGACGATCTGGTTTCCGCACCTAGGGAGGCATGTCTTTGCCGCTGTTGAACCGCTTTAAGCAACAGTACATTATCGTTGGTTATTTTTGGCGTTGAGCGTCGTAATACCAGAAAACCATGCCCCACTCGGTCCTGCTGTCCACCGGAAACTTTGAGCCTTGCTTGAAGTAGCGGAATCCCTGTTCGCCTTGGAATGCAGGTGAATGCCACCAACCTGAACGTGGCACGATTGCGCCCGGCAGGCATCGAATTTCGTCAGGATCGGGCATCGGCTGCTCGATACTATCCTCGAATTCGCCGGTAATTTGTTCGACGAAGTACCATTTGCACGGGCGCTTTGCAAACGCACGCGCATTCCTGGAGGAGATGGAATCGCGGAACTGCATCTTTTTGTATTCGCGACACCAGTCGTCGAAGTACTCATCGGTGGGCTCGGCTCTGTCCTGCTTTCTCGCAGCTTCGTTTGGCGCCCTCCAGATTTTGTCTCGGCCAACGATTGCCAGGTATTCGAGCGCCAAATCGCTGAACGTCTCGCAGAGGTCCAGTGCGCCGCCGTTGTTTCCGGTCCAGGCAAACTGCAGGGTGCCGCTCGGATCGTCCTGTGGGACATAGACACCCGTTCGGATCGGCCGTTTTCCGCTCTCTCCTTCGACATCTGTTCGGATTCGGAATTGAGGCAACTTGGGAATGTCGCGTTTGTACAGATCCCACGACGACTCTAGGTCTAAATCCGTCCAATCATGATTTATCGTTGAATCCAGTTTAAAGCCGATGCCGACGGCGTCCCTGCTCAATTCAAGAAATTTTTCTTCCTCCTCAGGCAACGTCCAATTCATCGAGAAATGGCTCATGCCTGTGAGCGTGCCGCTGACGCCCGCGATGTCATACCAATCAGTAGCACGCATCTGTTTTTGACGCAGTAGTGCGCGCAGACAGTCGTTCAACATTGGATGGGCGTATGTCGACCAGTTTGCCGCAAGATGGCCGTCGGCCCAGCCATGCGCTCGCATTGCCTTATCGCGATCGACTCGTATCACATAATCCAGGGTTTGATCCGTGAACGCTGCCAGTGCACGCACGTGAGAAATGATCACTTCAAGAAATTCCATCGAAGTGAAATGGTAAAGCAGGGCGGCTTGCCGTTTCTGCTGCAGGCTTAAGGCAAGTGGATTCAGATTGTTCATCAGATTTTTAGCAATATCGCTCTCAATTCGATGTGTTCGATCCGTCCCGACTCGGGATTTGAGGGAGAGGGGCCGGACTGGCGCGCGAGGACCAGTACATGTTCGCCGTTGCTGTCGCGGATGCGCTGGGCACTCACGATGATGCCGGTCGACGCGATCTTCCTGGCAGCGAGCCAGGCACGATCAACCGGTGCGGGGCGGGGGGCCGCACTCGCGTGCAAGGCGCAGCCAGGCCGAATGACAGAGGCGTATGAACAAAGGCCGCGATCAGGCGATTCATGCGTTTCATCAACGGGTGGCGTTTCTTCTTTGTCTTAAACGCGCGATGCCAAAAGCGGCGTTCAATTCGACCGGTGCTTCCCGTCGGCGCTTTGCGCTCTGCGTTCGAGCTCAGCCTTGTCTCGCCCAACAATCCGGAGTGTCGTGACGGCGGTCTGGGGTGCAGCGGGCACAGCGCCGTTCATTTTGACCGGAATGTTAATCTTGAACCTCGCGGTGAGATCAATCATGTGCTCCCTGAACCACTTGATTGCCCCTGCCGGAAGCAGCTGTTCGATTTTGATCGAACCGCCTGGAGGTATTGGCGTAAATTTATCCATGAGAGAGCGATCGGGGAGGCCCGGCGTTATCGGAAAATCATCGTGTGTCTCATTATCGATCAGTACACAAAATGGCCCGAGTTGATCGAGAAATTCGACCGGCACGCCGATCACATCGTCGGAGCTGTTCGTTAATGTCAGGTCGACAAAAATTCCGACATTGTCGAAAATGCATTCCCTATTATCTTTGCATGTGGCTGTGACAGTAAGGATCGGCGTTTGCATCGCTGCCTCCGAGGCGTTCGTCATTAAAAAAGTGCTTGCTAAAAGAAATTTCAAATAATGCGACATTTTACTTGGCGCCCGATTTTTTCAGTCAGCAGGTCTTTCACCTCGATCGCAATATTCCACGCATGACGAGGATAAGTTTTAGAGTAATTGCGTGTCGACATCACGGAAGCGTTCGGCATGCTTGCAAGCTTGCCTCCGGCTGGGCCCGTAATCTCTTGATCCGCCGTCCCATCGGGTTTCATATATTTGATTGTCGTATTGGTAAGGTCTTCCAGTGTCGAGTACTCGTCCGGCAAGCCGATGCAATGTCCGAATTCATGCGCGAAGACAAATTCATCGGAGTTCGTCCATACGTTGATATCGCCAGCGCTCACATTTTCGCGCAGTTCCTTCTCATGAACATACATGACGTAATGTTCGTTCGACTCTGTCCAGACAATCTTGTAGATGATTGGCAGCGTGCGCTTTCCGCAAGCAGGATCGTGCATCTCGATCTGAAATTTCCCGTTCCATTGCGTGTAAATGCCGCGCTCTGCGCAGCTTTTTAACGCAGCCATTTTTTCGAGCCAGACGCGTCTTTTCTCCTGGCGTACGTTTTCTGCAAGGCTTTCCTCTCTGAACGTTTCGCTTAGCGTGAGGAATGGTACGAGCCTGATGCGGAGTTCGACGATCACTGGGGAGCCGGACTTGGTCGGCACATAGAGCTTGTAGCGAACTCTCGTTTTAGGTTCGAAAAGAGTGCCGTCCGCATTCTTCGTCGTTATGTTGTAACGTCCAGGTCCCGCGACGATTTCCTTTTCATAATCTTCAATCCAGCAGTTTGGAAGATCTACGAGAACCTCTTTTCGTTGTTTGGCCTCGACAGGACTGGTCGTCGTGCTGGCCGCGGTCTTGAATCTTGGCTCGCCTTTTACAGGCGCATTTTGCTGCGACCCCGCTCCCGATTCGCGTTGATCCAGCAGTTCGATTGCCAAGGGCTCGGCGGCAAACGAGCTGACCAAGTGGGTGTGGCCGCTTTCGTCGGTGAGTCCTTCTTCGTAGCTGCCGTCCGCCCGTTTTACGCGATATGGCTGCCTCGGCACAGGTTCGCCGCTGAACTTGTTCCGGAGAACAAACGCTTCGTCGAAAAGATGCAGACGAGTATCCGGAAGCGCGGTAATGCCAGCTGACTTGTCCTGTCCGCCATCGAGCACATGCTGCCCGCCCTTGACGGAAAACGTCCCCGGACAAGCAAACGTAATATCCTGCCCATCGAGCGTGATCGACGCCTGCCCCGCCTGCAGCACGATCTTCTTGCTCGCCTTGACCTCGATCCCGTCATTGACCGAGATGACGGTCACTTCCTTGTCCGCCAGGATCTCCAGTTGATCCGTATGCGCCTGCACCGACACCGGCCCGTTACCGGCAAACGCCTGAATGCCGCCTTCGTGCGCATACAGGGACGTCGCTTCCGCCGATACGGAGGACGATGTGTACGCCGCCGTCATGTGCATGTCCGACTGCGTCGTCCAGTGCAGGTGCTGGCCCGCGAACAGGACGGTCGACGCGGGCGTCGCCCAGTTGATGCCGGCCTGCGAATCCAGGAGCACGACCGGCGCTCCGAATTTCTCGACGGGTGATGACGTATCGAGGTCGCGCGACCCCTGCGTCGGCTTGGCGGCGTCCTGGCCGTTCACCAGGCCGGCGAACTTGCCCTTGTCGGCCGGATCGATCTGCGCCAGGAAGTCCTTGTGCGCCTGCACGGCTGCCTTGCTCGTCAGCGCATGCTGTCCCGAGGCTGCATCCAGCAGGGTGGCGCCGAGCGACTGCGCCGCCTCCAGGCTGGCCACCGCCTCGGCCGCGTCCATCTGTGTCGAGCCGACGCCGGCGCCTTGCGCTGAGCGCGCGCGCGTGGTCAGCAGCACGCCTTCGGCGCCGCGCACGACGGCCCACGCATCCGTGCGCAATTCGAAGCCGCTGCCGCGATACTGGCCGCGCTGCGCACCGCCGGGCGCCTGGCGGACCAGGTGGCCCAGGTTCAGCTGCGTGGCCGCCGTGCTGGTGGCCAGGCGCATGCGCAGCTGGCCCTGCGTGTCGTCCAGCTGCCACTGGTTCCAGCCGGCGCCGTCGAACGTGTGCGTGTGGATGCCGGAGATCGTGCCCGCGTGGTCGACGCCGGAGTCGACGCCCGCCGCGAACGGCGGCGCATCCGCACCCGTGTACAGCTGCGCGACCACGAGGGGACGGTCGATGTCGTTGTCGATGAAGTCGACCAGCACTTCGGTGCCGATGCGCGGCGTGAACTGCGAGCCCCAGTTGGGGCCCGCCAGCGCTTCGGCGACGCGGACCCACGTGCCCGAGCGGTCGTTGCCGGGGGCGCAGCCCGTGTCGTCCATGTCGTGATCGAGGCCGCCGCGGTTTGCCGCTGCGCCGCGCTGCCAGGCGAACTGCACGCGCACCTGATGGTCGCGCGTCGTGGTGGCGACGCTGTCCGGCAGGCCGACCACCAGCGCCGTCTGCGGCCCGAGGGCCGTATGCGGTTGGGGCAGGGCGGTCGCGCGGGGCACGATGGCGACGGCGTCGCGCACGCAGCCGAAGCGGTTGCGGTACGTGCCGGGTTCGACGCCGCCGCGGTCCACGGCGGCGATCTGCGCGCCGATATTGTTGCGCGCCTCATGTTCGACCCACAGCAACTTGAATTCGTTGTCGCCGTCGGGATAGCGCTCGTGCTGCGTCAGCATGAAGGCGTGTCCCGCGGCGAGCCGGCGCGCGGCGCCTTCGCCTTCGAACAGCTTGTTGTCCAGCTCCAGTGCCTGCAGCATCAGGCGGCTGAGCAAGTCGGCCGTGCCGGCATCGGTGGCGATGCGTTCGCCGGCGCCGTCGTAGACCGGCAGCAGCGGCAGCTCGCCGGCGTCGAGGATCGATTGCTGTTCGGAGGCCGGCGCGCGGACCTGGGCCGGATCCCAGCTGCTGATCGAGACCGCGTTGGCCTGCACGCGCCGACGCGCGCGGAAGCCGTCGACGGCGTCGTCGGTGTCGGTCGCGCGCACGCCGTGGAAGCGGATGGCGGCGTCGCCCGGCGTCGCTGGGAACGCGGCCGCGCTGTCGAAGATGACCAAGCGGTGCCGCGCCTGCCCGTCGTCGGCCGTGTCGTCCTGGTCGTGTTCGAAGCGCCAGGACAGGCCTTCCGACGCCATCAGGCGCACGAAGAAATCGTAGTCGCTTTCGCGATACTGCGTGCAGATGGGGCGCGGCGGCAGGTCCTGCGTGATGTCGAAGTCGAAGCGCAGTTGCGGGTAGTCCGCGAACAGTTCGGTGACGATGTCGCGGACGTTCTTGTCCTGGAAGATGTAGCTGTCGCGGCGCAGGCGCAGCAGGGCCAGCGCGGGTTCCAGGCGCAGCCGGTAGCGCGCGACGCCGCCGTCCGCGCCCAGCCATTCGGCCGCCGTGCAGATGCCGTGCCACGCGCGGCGGCTGCCGTCCGGCTGCAGCAGGCCGACGGTCAGTTCCTCGCCGATGAAGCCCGCGAGATCGAGGTCGGTCGACGTGCTGAGGGCGTCGACGTCGAAACGGTATACATCATTGACGGCTTCGCGGCCGCGCACCCGTTCGGCGAGCGGGGATTGCGGCAGTGCGGCGTCGTGCGCGCTGGCCAGCGTGATCAGGCGGGCGTGCTGGGACAGGCCGGTGCCGAAGCGGCGGAGTGCTTCGCTCAACGTTGCGAGGTCCATGTCAGAACAGTGTCATTGTCGGGTTGGTGGATTGCGGAGGACGCCCAGGCGTTGCGACAGCGCCGTCCTGGCCGCCCTGATATCGCCGGTTGCGCCCGCGCCGTTGATGTCGGCGGACAGGCCCTTTTCGACCTTCAACGCGCCGTCGTTCGCGATGGACGCGATGGCGATCAGCTGCTTGCCGGCGTCCGATCTGAACATGGCAATGTAGTACGTCGCGGCGGGTGCGGCCAGCTTGGTGGCAGCGAGGACGCCGGCGCATCCGGTCGCCGACGCCACCTCGGCCAGGTTCGCCGATAGCGGTTTGGCACCGGCTTCCATCGCGAGATGGCAGGCGTGGGCATGGCCGTCCTCGAAAGTGGCAAATGAGGACGTGTCGCCCGCAATGAAGTCACGTTCCAGGAACCGCCATTGCGGAAACGTCTTCCGCATCATCGCCGCGCGTGCAAGCTTGATGCCGTCGGCTTCTTTCCTGAAGTCGGACAACGGGACCTCGTCGTTGAGCATCCTGTCCTCGACGAAGCCCTGGGCCGGGTCATCGTAGACGTAATGGAAATAGCGGTAGGTATCGTCGCGCGTATCCCGGTCCAGGTATTCTACGGCAAGGTAACGCCTGTTCTGCAACCGGAACGCCTTGATCGACGGTATCGCGACACATTGCGGAAACGTCATGCCACCGTCCGCATCCAGCATGTCGATATAGCGTGGCTTCGCCGCGTGGGGGACTGCAACGAGAAGACCGCAGGTCGGCGCGTTGCCGTCCTTGTCGTAGAACGCGACGGGTACCACGGCCGGATTGGGCGAGCGCGCCAGCTGACGCAGTTCGGCGCGCTCCGCACCGCGCTCTTTCAGGAATGCTGCGATGTTGACTGATTGGGCGGCGGCCTGGAGACTGAATGGCGCGATAGCCAGGGCCAGGAACAGCGTGGTAATTTTCATGGTCGCTAGTAGCTTATATCCTGCAAACGTATCTTCCGAGATCTCGACCTTTTTGCCGTTCCGCGTGAACGTATGGATGATGCGACAGGATTTCATATCGGCGCGCGTCTGCATCGTCATCGGTATGCCGTTTGTCGTAAATGACAGGTCGCGTGTACGAACATCGTTCACCCCTCAGCGGCCGAAGAATTCATGGTCTATCGCGTCGCGCCCATCCACGTACTGGCCCTTCGAGCGTTGCTTGCTGTCGCTCCTGAACAGCGGTATGTCCTCGTTCTCGTTGAACCGGACGATTTCGAAATCGAACGGCGTCTTGCGCGCGCCCTGGGCATCGGCGCTGGGCCCGACCTTCGTCGCCTGAACTGCGAACAGGTGGTTCCCTTCGACATAAAACGCAACGGCCTGCGTGTTCGCATCGCTGGACTCGTAATTGCGGAAGCTGTAGCCCAGGCCTTTGGGCGTGCTGGTCGTCAACTGCAGCCACGGATCATCCGCGCTGTCCGGCGTCAGGTAGACGGTGAACGTATCGAAACTGCTCGCCGTACCGTTGGCGACCATTCCGCGCACGATGCGCAGCGACATCTTGCCCAGCTTGACCTCATTGACGCCATAGGCCAGCTTGATTTCGTGATGCGCCGGCGCCGCAACCACCGGCGCATGGAAACCGGCACAAAACCAAGCGGCAAAGGCAGCGGCCGCGGCGTTACGCAATACTTGCGTGCTCTTTTCCATAATCAGGATAAAAACGCTCGACTACGCCGCACCGAGAAAGCGCCAGACCGTCAATCCATAGGGTGACTTCAGATCCTGCATCGGTGCGCCCTCTGCATAGACCGCTTCGTGGACGGGTACGCCGATCGATTGCCAGCGTCCTCCGACGGGGCATGCTTCACCCGCTTTCGCGCGAATTTCAGCAGCTAACTCGTTTGACGCTCCTGTCGCACTTGCTGCGATCGAGCTCCTGAGATGGTCGACCAGGTCGCGTGGATAGAATGGCAGGTCCCGAAACGATTGATCATCGACATCCAAAGCAATCGTGATTGCTGCGGCTTCCCAGGCCCAATAGCCCATGAAAGACGAGCTGTTGGTGTGGGCGTCGTAATAAGGTTCGCGACGGCTCGCCTCGTACCAGCCCAGCAGGTACTCCTTGATCATTCCCGGACGGTCCGATGGCCTAGCCTCGAAGATCGCCAACGCCGTGTAGTAGGGTAAATGGCGTGCGCATTCATTGGGCAAAGGATCCGGGCGTCGGGTATAAACCGATGCAATCCGTTCGAGCAGACCATCGCGCACCGGATTGTTGTAATCAAGTATTGCCATGATCCGGGGGATCAGATTCGTTTGTCCAAGCAAGACCGAGAAGCAGAGCAAGCGGTTAGCAACCTGGAATTCGACATCCTGCAGATGAACGACCGGCGAATTGATTCTCGCTCCCTCGTCGGTTCGATTGAATGCCTGGGTATATAAAGCGTACTCGTCAAAATAGTCGACGATGTACGGGAAAAATTTCTCTAACTCCGCGATGTTCGCCCCAGCCGAGTAGCTGATCGTCAGCAGGTTGAGCGCGTAATCGCAGCGTGCCTGGGTAAGACGTACCAACGCGGCCTCGTCTTTGCCCGAGAGCCACTCTGCATCGTTCAGCTTTTTTTGGGCGTTGGGGATGCGCCTGGAGATGTCTTCTGCTTCGTCGTTGTATGCGCCGTAGTCGAGTAAAGGCTCTCGTCTTGATTGTTTGAATTCGGACTTTGCTAGGATATGAATCATGGTTTCTCGCAGATTGTTTTCAACGATCGCATACGTTACCGGGTCGCCACGGCGGCGGGCTTTAGCGGTTCAAAATATTGTCCGGAAGGTTCAGCATGGTCTGCACCTGGTGAGTCTTGCCGCCCGATTTTCTATGGGTCGTCAACTGCCGCCCGGTCACCAGCGAAATCCACCGATTGTAGGGACAGTCAATTTCGCCGTCCTCCCAATCTCGGATGAGCCGTATGAGGCGTTTGCCCTCAAGTGTCAGATGTTTGTCCTCTTCGAGGCTTCTACGGATCCAGAGGTGGCTCATCTGCGTAGCCAGTCTGGTCTTCTCGTTGGGTTTGGCGAGCCCTTTTCGGAGCTCGGCATCGGCAGTTTCGTCGCTCCCGACCGCCACCCGACGATTCGAGTACTGGTCGCGATCAGCATTCTCGAAGATGTTCGGTTGGCCGTTCCTGGTCGGATTCGCCACTTCGCCCGCACGCAGGGCGTCGAAAGCCTGCTGCAGGTGTGCAGGCAGGGCAGCCATCAATTTGAACGAATCGAAAATGCTCGACTTGGTTTCGCCCACGATGAAGGGCCGTCCGGTCGTCATGTTGCGCCACAAATGATCGAGTCCGTTGTGCCCCTTGCTGTACTCCTCGATAAGACGTCCGTCGTGATTCGCCTTGCGATAATGCGTATGTTTCCGGCGCACGTAATAATCGGTGATATGCTCGGCAGGAATGCCGCTTATCCAGGGCTTTTCTTTCTTTTTGGCTTTTTTCTTTGTGCTGGTATAGGTCGAGTTGGGCGATAACCTTTCGCCCTTTTCCTGAGCCGCTCTTTTTTTCGCCAGCTTGCGTTCTCGCCGAACGGCCTCGAGCTCCTGTTCGGCCGTTCGGACGGCGGTGCTTGCCGATACGGCCGGTCGCGTGGAGGTGACGGCCGCGGTATTCTTCGGCAGTTCATGTCCCAACATCTTCTGATGCATCTGCCGAAGTTCGCCAAAGGCCTCGTCGATCATTGCGGGACCGCGGCGTTCGAGCGCGCGCAGTTCCTGTGTAATCCGGGTCACCTCAGCGCGACCTGCGACCGCTTTGACGACCCAGCAATCGAGACCGTCGACGAACGCATCGATGCTCCTTCCGAACAAGGTCTTGGATTGCGCCGCCAATCCTCCCCAATCAATTTTGCGCATGAATTGTTCGACGTTGCCACGCAGTTTCGGCGAGACGGCTTCCAGCACGCGGCCGAAAGGCACGCCTTTCCGCATCAGTTTGAATCCGACCTTCAACGCGTCGCCTGCGGCTGGGATGCAACCAATCAGCGTAATCACCAGTTCGATCCACGCACCGACTGCGCCGGGTGTCTTCGCGACCGCGATGACGCCGAGCACGAGGTCGCGCGCGTCCATGGCCTGGCCCACTCCGGGGACGACCCCCAGGATTCCCGTGACGATGATGTGGGAGGGCGATGAGCCCGCGCCCGTCACGAGATCGGCCAGCCACGTACCGACACCATCGTCGACATCCTTGATGGCGCGGGACGACACGCTAACGGCACTCATGTTTGTGTCTCCTCGCCGTCCTGGGCGTCATCTCCGTGTTCGTCGTCGTGCAACTCGCGATAGGTGCGGACCAATTGACGGGAATCCGCAGTGTCTTCGCCTTCGTAAAGGTAGTCGTCGTAATGGAATTCATAGTCGTGATGACTGTCGGCGACCATGGCCTCGATTTCATCCGGAAAGTAGTTCTGTTTGAGGTGGGCGTCTTCTTGCGCGATATATTGTTCCAACAATTCTTTTGCGTGCTCGGCGCTCGATGGCCTCGTGCCATGTAGCGCGTTCGGCTTCCAGGGGCGGCGCGGCCGCGCATCGCGTTCGTCCTCTCCAAACATCACGGTGGCGCCAATCGCCGGTACGTTGTCCAGGTGAGCGAATCCATTCTGATCCAGCTTTCCTCGCATGGTGACGCCGTTATCGAATACAACCGTGTAAGGCGCGCCGACCATCGGTTGCATGTCATCCCACCTGTAATTCAGCTCAAGATAATTTTCGATGTTCGCCGGGTGCGGCATGTATGGAAGCGCGGGGGTGGCGCTCTGTGGACCAGTGAATTCTTTCATGCTTGCCTTGAAAGCGATTGTCCCCGGGCCATGCACTTCGATGTCCCCGCCTGAAAGCCGGATATATGCACCCTGCGCCGTCAACAGCACATGATCCTTGGCGGCGACGTTGACGCTCTTCGAGATGCTCGCCACCGTGATCGTCTTGTCTGCCGTCAGCCGCGTCTGGCCGCTCTGGCTTTGTGTGCTGACTTTTCCACTGGCCGCGTGCATGCGGATGCCGGTTTCCTGATTCGGTTTGCTGCTGCTCGCGGCCTTGGCGTATGTGAACAGGCTGATCCCGGCCTTGGCCGAGTGCATCATGTTCCCTTGCGAGGCAAAGCCGATGTCCTGCCCCGCCGTGATATTGGTTGTCGTGCCTGAAGCAACGACGGTCGATGCCGGCGTGGCCGTTGCGATACCAGCGGGTGCGTAGAGTTGCAGTTGCGGTTGGCCGTACGCGGTCACGTCGCCGCTGATCGATGGCGTGGTCAGCGTGGCAGCGGCCTTGGCGAGCGCCTCGATCGCCGGCAATTTGTCGGACGACGTTTCCCCGGCCATTCTGGCGTTGTGCTTGCCGGCCGTCTCGGCCAGTCCGCGTTGGAGCGTATGGCTCTGCTCGATCTGTGCTGCGGCCTGCCCGGATTCGAGCGCGCACCCATCGGCCGAGGCGCGTTCCGTCGCGACCAGCAGGCCGCGCGCGGCGCGTACCGCCGCCCCATGCTCCGTCTTCAGCTCCGCCCCCAGCCCCACGGCCCCCAGTCGCTGGTTATCCGTCTGATGCACGAGATGCCCGAGATTCAGCTCCGCCGTCCCCCGATGCGCCTTCGCATGCCGCTGCAGCGCCACGCGCGCCTGGCCCGGCGTGTCGTCGAACACGAGCTGGCTGTACGCGCCGGCACCGTTGCCGCTGGCCTGCATGGCCTGGCTTTTCAGGCCGGACAGCACGGCCGCATGGGCGTGCGCGCCCGCTGCGCCGGGGAACCACGCGCCTGCGTTGCCCGTGGCCGCGCCCGGGCCGCCGACCACCGTGTTGTGCTGGGCGTCGCCGGCACCCGCACCGTTGTAGACGGCCCCGATGGCCACCGGGCGGTCGATGTTCCCGTCCAGGAAATCGACCAGGACTTCCTGGCCGACGCGGGGCAGCGCGTGGCTGCCCCAGTTGGCGCCTGCGACCGGGGCGAGCGGCGTCGCCACGCGCACCCACGTGCCGGCGCGGTCGTCGGCCGGCGCGCCCGTGTGGCCGGCGGCCTCGGGATGATCGAGCCGGCTGTGGCTCGCTCCGCCGCGCTGCCAGTGGAACTGCACCTTGATGCGGTGGTCGCGGTCCGTGTGGATCGCGGTGCCGGGCGGGCCGACGACGATGGCCGTCTGCTGGCCCTGCACCGTCGGGCGCGGATGCAGCAGGCGGCCGTGGCCATCCACCTGGCTGTCGCGGTACGGCGTCGCGGCGGGGATCGCCTCGAAGCTGTTGCGGTACACGGGCCGTTCCGCGATGCGTTTGCCGCGCGCGTGCAGGCTCGCCGACAGGACGTCGTCGTTGAGCGCCGCGACCGGGTCGTGGCCCAGGTGGCGGACGAGCGTCGAAGCGGTGTCGGCATCCAGGTTGTTGTGCGCGAGATGGCGCACGCGCACGAGCAGGAAGGGACCGGATGCGCCGTCCAGGATGAACGTCGTCCCCGGCGTGAAGGTGCGTACCGTGCCCGCACCGACGTGGACGACCTTGCCCGCTTCCAGCGCCTGCAGCTGGCGTTCGGCGATGCGCGCGCCGTGCGCGCGGCTCGTGTACGCGTACACGCCGGGAACGTCGCGGCTGGCCAGTTCGACCGGATCCTGCGCGGCCGCGCCGACGGCCCGCACCTGGCGCGCCCGATAATCCCAGCTGCGCAGTTCGACGGCGTTCGTCGCGAGGCGCGTCTCGGTGCGCCAGCGGTCGATGCTGTCTTCCTGCATGACGGCGCCCGGCTGGGTGAAGCGCACCGCGGCCTGCGTATTCGGCTGGAACGCGTCGTTGCTGTCGGCGATGACGAGCGTATGCGCACCGAGGGTTGCGCCGTCGGGATCGCCCTCGTGCTCGAAGAACGCGAACAGGCCTTCCTCGCTCAGCAGGCGCCGGACGAACGCGAGGTCGCTCTCCTGGTACTGCGTCGTCAGGCTGCGCAGCGGGTAGAGCGAGCGGTCGACCTGGAAGCGCCAGGCGGGCGCCAGCCTGCCCTTGCCGCTGTACGCCGCGAACACCGTGTCGATGATGTCGACGATCGTCTTGTCCTGGAAGACGCGGCTGTCGCGGCCCAGTGCGAGGAACGCGGTCCAGGGTTCGACCGTCAGCGTGTAGCGGGCGAGGCCGCCGTTCGCGCCCGTCATCTCGGCTGCCGTCACGTGGCCGTGGAACGGCCGCACGCCCATGAATGGCCCCGCCAGCAGTTCGAGCAGCACCGGTTGGCCCAGCAGCGACTTGAGCGGCAACCCGGCATCCGTCGACAGGGCCGAGACGCGCAGGCGGTAGCCCGTGTCGATCGCTTCCTCGCCGTGCAGCGATTCGGCCAGCAGCACGTCGGCGCCGAGCGGCGTATGCAGGCGCAGCACGCGGCTCGACTGGGTGAAGCGCGCGACGAGCGCCTGGATCGCCTGGGCCGTCAGTGGAAGAGAAGGTGTCAGCATGTGCGGAGTTCTCGTTGTCGCATGTTCAGGTGCCGATGAAGGCCGCGCTCAGCGCATCCAGGGCGGACTTGAGCGACACGTCGGGCCGCTGCAGGTGCCGGGACACCTTGTTCACGGCATAGTCGGTGTCGACCTGGTCTTCGACCCAGTCCAGGTCGTCGAACGCGATATGGCGCTCGCCGCCGGCCTGCGGATCCATGATGGCCTGCAGCGTGTGCGCCGACGCGCCGCCGAAACCGAGCACGAGGCGCGGCTGCGCGCCGATGCGAGTGACGAACAGGGCGAGCTCGAAATCGGCACGCGCGAGGAAAGGCGCGATCGCATGCATCCAGTACGCGCCGACCAGGCCGCGGTACAGCGGATCGGCCGGCAGCGGCAACACCAGGCTTTTCTTCAGTCGGCTCGTGCTGCTGGCCAGGACGGGCTGCAGCAGCATGCCCAGCGCCAGCAGCACCCGGCGCACCGAGCCTGCGTAGCCGGCCTGCGCCAGCAGCGCCTGCAGCGTATCGAGCGATTGCAGTTCGACGAAGTCCGTAAATGCCGCCGCGTGCGCATCTGCGCGCAGGTCGAGTTCGACGACCTGGCCGGCCGCCGCACGCAGTGGCGCGTCGGCGTCGGCGTCGGGCGCCGCCATCATCCCCTGGCTGAGCGCTTCCAGGCGTCCCCACAGGCGAGCCAGCAGCAACGGTGCGGACGGGACGAAGGCGTCCGGTTCGGCCACGTCGAGCATGCCCATCATGAGGAACGGGAAGCGCCGTCCAGCCGCGTCGCTGCTCGCCACGATATGGCCGGCGATCGCGTGCCGGCGGCGCGGGCCCCCGATGACGAAGTGCAGCGGCGCGACGGCGTCGTAGTTCGTCTTCCACAGCGCGTCCGCCATCATGAGGTCCATGGCGCGCGCGAGCCAGTCGTCCAGCAGCTTCACGAGCGCCGGGTTGTCGGAACCCTTGACGAAGTCGCCGCGGCTCGGGATCTTGCCGAAGTAGCCGACCGACACGTGTGTGGACGCGAGACTCATCAGGCGGCGGCGGAAGCGGTGCCGCCGGCTGGGCGGACCAGGGCGACACTGCGGTGAATCGAATCGGTATTCCCGACGCACAGGACGGCGCCCGCACCCTCCAGTACCTGGCGGCGGGCCAGCGCCAGCGCGGCCAGGAACGGCACGGCACCGGACTGGCCGCATGCCGGCCCGGTCGTCCTGACGTCGATGCCCGCGTCGAGATGCGGCAAGTCGTCGTGGGCCAGCGCCATCGTTTCGAATACGCGGCTGCTGCGGTGGTCGGCATCCGCGTAGAGCGCGGTGACGGCGGGTGCGTCGACGGCGGTTTCGGCCAGCACGCGTTGCGCCAGCCGGCGCAGGTCGGTGGCGTCGACACGGGGCGCCGCGTCAGCCGATGCGGTGCGCGTGGTGCTCGCGGCCTGCAGCGTCGGCGCGGGGTGCGCCGGATCGGCCAGCAGGAGCCCGGCGGCGCCTTCGCCCGGCACCAATCCTTGTGGATGCGTGGCGGTGAACAGCGTGCCGTCGGCGGCCATCCGGTCGACGAGGGCCTGGTCGATGCGCGAATCGAACGCGAGCAGGATGGTCAGCACCGGTTCGGTGCCCGCCTGCCCGGCCAGGACCGACAGCAGGGCGCTGGCGGCGGCCGCGGGTTCGCCCGGCGGGGCGGGGCTGACGGCCACCTTGTCCGCAATCCAGCCGGCCCGCGTGGCGACGTGGGCGAGCCACGCGCCGGCCGCGGTGCGCTGCGCGGCGGTCCAATCGGTGGGCGCCAGGGGGACGATGCGCAGCAGCGTGCCGTCGACGGCATCCTGCGCGGCGGCGTCGGCGAGTTCGTCCACGATGGCGCTGGCCAGTTCGAGGGCGCGCCAGTGTGCGTCACCGAAGCGGGCGTCGGACTGGCCTTGTGCGTCAAGCCACGGTTCGGCGTCGGCGCGCCACGCGGCGTCGCCGGCGGACGGCACGCGCACGCTCATCACGGGATAGCCGGCGTCGTCGACCAGTTCGGGATCGAGGTCCGGGCGTGCGCGCTGCGCATCGAGCGCGGCGGCCAGGTCATCGGACGAATCGCCGTGGCGCGTACGCACGGCCGCATCGACCAGCGCCAGCGCGGGCAGGCGCGCCGCCGCGGCGGGAACGGTTGCCGCCGGCGCGGCGGTGTCGGGTGCCGCTGCGGGCTGCGGCCGCGCGAGCCGGCGGACCAGCAGCACGCCGGCCAGCACTGCGAGCGGCAGCGCGACCAGGTACGTGACCAGGTCGGACGTGGAGGGCGCGCGATCGGTGCCGCGCCAGGTCCAGATCGCGCCACCCCAGAAGGCGCCGAACGTCAGCATCGTCAGGATGCCGCCGCGGATCCATGCGCCCATCAGATTCGTCTCCGCATGCGGCTGCGGCGGCGCGGGTTACACATGATCGACCGTCGCCTGCTGGCCGGCGATCAGCGTGGCGCCGCAGCCGGCCTTGTCGCCATGGCGTGCGGCGGCCTTGCCGTCGACGATGAACGTGGTGTCGCCGCTGACGATGGGCGAGCGGCCGTGGCGGGGACACACGGTCATGTCGCCTACGCGCGCGATGCCCTTGCCGTCGCAATCGCTCAGCGTCGACGCCTCGATCACGCTGCCGCCGTGCGAGGTCCTGTCACCCAATACGATCAATGGTCCTGCCATGCATTTCTTCCGTCACCGTTACAAATTTTCAGCATGCAATGTTACATGC
>CBIHRX010000098.1:0-20552 GCA_966212555.1 uncultured Massilia sp. | reverse complement strand
CGGGCGGCGGCGTGCAATTTGTTGAACATGGATGGCTTCCGGTCGTCGTTCGGGGGCGGCGGGGTGCGCAGGCGTGGTAGATTAACGTTATCACCAATCTTGATATGCCTGCGGTTGCCTTTCCCGTCGATTCTATGCGAGAACGGAGGGACTTGCGGTATCGATGAGCATCAACCAGCAATCATGAGCACAGCCATTTACAGCCACCCGGACTGCTCGCTGCACGAGATGGGCAGCTGGCATCCCGAAGCCCCCGGGCGCCTGCGCGCGATCGAGGACCAGATGATCCTCGCGCGCCTGGACGGCCTCGTCGAGCAGGTGAGCGCGCCGCTGGCCGACGAAGCCGACATCCTGCGCAACCACACGCAGGGCGCGCTCGACCTCGTGCGCGAGAACCTGCCGACGGTCCCCGGCGAACTCCATCCGCTCGACGGCGACACCCTGCTGTGCAAGGACAGCTACCGCGCCGCCCTGCGCGCGGCCGGCGCCGCCGTGGCCGCGACGGACGCCGTCATCGCCGGCACCGTCGACAACGCGTTCTGCGCCGTCCGCCCGCCGGGCCACCACGCGCGGCCGACGGAGCCGATGGGCTTCTGCCTCTTCAACAACGTGGCCATCGCGGCGCGTCGCGCGCTCGACGTGCACGGGCTGGAGCGCGTCGCCATCGTCGACTTCGACGTCCACCACGGCAACGGCACGGCGGAGTCGTTCAAGGACGATCCGCGCGTGCTGATGGCCAGCTTCTTCCAGCATCCGTTCTATCCCTACACGGAGCCGGAACCGATCACCCCGACCTGCGTCAACGTACCGGTACCCGCGTACTCGGGCGGCGACGTCGTGCGCAAGCTCGTCGTCGAACAATGGCTGCCCGCGCTGCACGCCTTCCGCCCGCAGATGATCTTCATCTCGGCCGGCTTCGACGCCCACAAGGAAGACGACATGGGCGCCCTGGCCCTCGTCGAGGCGGATTACGCGTGGATCACGCACCGGATCGTGGACATCGCGCGGCAATACGCGGGCGGACGCATCGTCAGCTGCCTGGAGGGCGGCTACGCGCTGTCGGCGCTGGGACGCAGTGTCGTGGCCCACGTCAAAGCCCTCGCGGAACTCGACTGAAACCCTGAACTTCGCGCAGCGCCGCCATCTCTAACCTCCACACTATGGATGAGTGGAGGGCTCGATGAAACCGCTGCGGTTTGTTTTGATGCTGTGCCTCCTCGTGGTCTCCGGCCTGGCGTCCGCGACGAACTACACCTTGTGGATCCACGGCCGCACGGGCGGGGCCACGATCGGCAACTACGCCGACTTTTCCTACTGGGGCCCGGCGACGATGGACGCCGGCATCAACAAGAAGGCCGTCAACTGGGACGGCCGCAGCAGCATCGCGTCGCAGAGCGGCACCCTCCGCAACGCCCTCGACTGCTTCTGCACGGGGAGCAACTGGTGCTACATCGCCACGCACAGCGCCGGCGACCTGCTCATCGGCTACACGCTTGCCAGCTACGGCGGTTCCACGCGCGTGAAGAAGAACGCGGCGCCGAACGCGTCGGGCGTGTGCGGCAACAGCGACGGGTCCTCGCAAACGGGCTGGAACATCAAGTGGATCGCGTCCGCCGCGGGTTCCGGCGGCGGTTCGGAGCTCGCCGACATCGGTGCCTGGACCACGTCGGAACCGCTCGTGCAAGACCTGCGCGTGAGGACGGCGCGCGCCATGTACAACCACAACGAGACGCGCGGCATCTGGTTCTGGATGTACGCCGGCGCCGACGGCGGCCTGACGTCGGCCTTCCTGCCGGGCCAGGACGACGGCGTGCAGGCCTACCACAGCGCGGGCGCCGTGGCCGGCTCGTCGGGCGGCTCGTATTGCAATCCGCAGGACTGGCTCTGCCATGTGCTGACGCTGGGACCCGATCCGGCGGAGGGCGGCCACGCCAAGTGGGCCAATCACTGGGTCGCCTTCCGCGACGACGGCGAGAACTATAACCACTACACGGCCGGACATTGGGGCGGCATCGTCGCCGTCATGCGGGCGGCGGTCGCGGCGAATGCGCGTTGAGCATGTATATGCGAGCCACCACACTGGCTCGCACGGCAATTGACATACATACCAACCCTCTCTACAGTCGACTGAGCCGCAAGCGACGGCGACCTCATCAATCGGCACCTACCCGGCGCACGGCGACACCATCCACGACCACAAGAATGGAGGAGAGGAGATGAAGATGATGCGCTGGCTGACGGCGCTGTGCCTGCTGGGGATTACCGGGCTCGCATCGGCGACGAATTACACGCTGTGGATCAACGGCCGCACGGGCGGCGGCACGATCGGCGACTACAACAGCTTCACCTACTGGGGCCCGTCGTCGACGGCGGCGGGCGTCAACAAGAAGGCCGTCAACTGGGACGGCTACAACAGCATCGCGTCGCAGAGCTACCACATCCGCGACGCCCTCGACTGCTTCTGCACCGGCAGCAACTGGTGCTATATCGCGACCCACAGCGCGGGCGACCTCATGATGGGCTACACGCTGGCGAACTATGGCGGCTCCGCGCGCATGAAGAAGAACGCGGCGCCGAACTCGTCCGGCGTGTGCGGGAACAGCGACGGGACGTCGCAGACCGGCTGGAACATCAAATGGGTGCGGGCGGCATCCGGCGCCGGCGGCGGTTCCGAGCTGGCCGACTACGGCTCGTGGGCCGTCTCCGACCCGCTGACGCAGGACCTCAAGACGACGACGGCGCGCGCCATGTACAACCACAACACGACGCGCGGCATCTGGTTCTACATGTACGCGGGCGCCAAAGGCACGGCATATTCCGGCATCCTGCCTGGCCAGGACGACGAGGCCGTTGCCTACCACAGCTCGGGCGGCGTGGCCGGCAGTTCCGGTGGCTCGTACTGCAACCCCAGCGACTGGCTGTGCAACGACCTGACGCTCGGCACGGCCGCGAACGAGGGCGGCAGCGCGAAGTGGAGTTATCACGCCGTATCGTTCCGCGACGACAGCGAAGCCTACAACCATTACACGAGCGGTAACTGGCAGGGTATCGTGTCGGTCGTACGCATGGCGTGGGGAAACTGTGCGCTCTTGCCGGCACGACACGTCACCGCGGCGTCGGTCGGGGGCGCCGCGACCCCGCCTGCGCCGGCTGGCGCTGGCGGCGGCCGCCGTCGCCGTCGTCGGTGTGCTCGTCTGGAGCGCCATGGACCGCGGCGCGCCCGCACCGGCGGCCACGGCCGCCCAGGCACCGGCCCCGCGCGGGCCGCAGTTCTTCGGCCGGGTCCAGGCCAGCGACCTGCCGCTGCCGGACGACCGCAACAACCGGCGCCGGCAACTGGTCGAGAACGTCCAGCTGGCCGATCACACGTATTGCAGCTACCGCACGGCCAGCCAGTACCCGGTCGGCTCGCGCCCGATGACGGAGAACCCCGACCAGAACCGCCCCAACGACCCCGTCGCCTCGACGAACCCGATGCGCCTGGATGGCGGCGGTGCCAACACCGGCGTGCAATTGCAGACGTCGCAGTCGCGCGTCTACATGGCGTCCGGCGAATCGGTGGCGTTCTCGCTGCGTGCCGTCGACGCCGACGGCAAGACGCTGCCCCTCGTGATCACGCGCGCCCTCGCGCAAGGCATCACGTATGCGGGCACGCGCCAGACGCCGCAAGTGAGCATCCCCTTCGTCGACGACGGCACGGGCGCCGACCCGGTGCCGGACGACGGCGCCTTCGCCGGCGTGCTGGCGCCCGCGCAGACGGGGCTCGCATCCTTCAACGGCACCATCCGCACGGAAGTGCGTTACAACGTGGGCGGCAAGACCGGCGTCGTGCAATTCGACGTCATCTACACGCCCGAATTGCCGGCCGTCTGGACCGGCGCCCCGCGCGACGCCGTCGAGGAAGGCTCGCTTGTGTTCCACCTGCCGCTCGACGTGCGCATGCCCGGCCGCTACATCGTGAACGGCCGCGTCGACGACGCCCGTGGCCAGCCCGTCGCGCTGCTGACCTTCAACGAGGTGCTGGGCCCCGGCCCGAACGACATCAAGCTGACGATGTTCGGCAAGCTGCTGCGCGACCGGGCACCCGCCGCGCCCCTCGTGCTCCGCGACGTCGACGGCTACCTGCTCAAGGAAAACACGGACCCCGACCGCGCGCTGCTGCCGCGCCTGCAGGGCAAGGTGCTGACGGCGGCGTCCCACTCGCCGAAAAGCTATTCGGATGCCGAATGGCAGAGCGAGGAACGGTCGCGTTATCTCACCGAATTCGGCAAGGACTTGCGCGACGCGCGGGCCCGGCTGTCCGCATTCGACCCAGCCGCGCCGCTGCCGCCGAGCGAGTGCATGCCTGCAACACGGTAGGGGATCTGCGGCAACTAGCGTAAAATAGCCGGTTGCACGCAGATATTGAAAGTTTTTGCTATGTCGATTCAATGGTTCCCGGGCCACATGGCCGCCGCCCGCAAGCAGGCCGCGGAGCAGATGGAAAACACCGATGTGGTCATCGAGGTCCTGGACGCCCGCCTGCCGCAGGCGAGCAGCAACCCGATGGTCGAAGAGTTGCGCAAGTTCCGCCAGCGGCCCTGCCTGAAGGTCTTGAACAAGACCGATCTCGCCGACCCCGCCGCCACCGCGGCCTGGGCCGCATGGTACGACGCCCAGGACGGCGTGACCGCGTATCCGATGACGACCAAGAAGCCGTCGGACGTGGCGAAGATCCCCGACCTGTGCAAGGCGCTGGCCCCGCACCGCGGCGTGCCGACGAAGCCGCTGCGCATCATGATCATGGGCATCCCGAACGTGGGCAAGTCGACGCTGATGAACGCGCTGCTGAAAAAGCGCGTGGCCAAGGTCGGCGACGAACCGGCCGTCACGAAGTCCCAGCAAAAGCTTTATCTGGACAAGTTCACGGTGCTGGTCGACACCCCCGGCATGCTGTGGCCGAAGATCGAAATGGAAAGCGACGGCCTGATGCTGGCGGCCAGCCACGCGATCGGCACGAACGCCGTGATCGAGGAAGAAGTGGCGGAATACCTGGGCGGCCTGCTGCTGCAGCGCTACCCGCAACTGCTGACGGCCCGCTACGGCATCAAGACGGAAGGACTGGACGGCTTCGGCGTGATCGAGGGCGTCGCCCAGCGCCGCGCGTTCCGCGTGCGCGGCGGCGACTACGACTACGAAAAGGCGGCGCACGTGCTGCTGCAGGATTACCGCCAGGGGGCGCTGGGCCGCATCAGCCTGGAAACCCCGCAGACGCGCGCCGAGGCGCTGGAGCGTCACCGCATCGAGATGGAAGAAAAGGCCCGCATCGCGGCCGAGAACGCGGCGCGCAAGGCGGAAGAGGCGGCGCGGGGGAAGCGGGGTACCTAAACCGCGTGCCGGTTCGATGCCGGCTCCGGGCACCGCACAAATTGGCATGATACGTGCGCTTGGTGGGCGGAGGCCGCCCACCCTACGATGTCTCGATGCCGTAGGGTGGGCGCGGCCGGCGTAGGCACCCCGTGCCCACCATCACATCACGCCGCCGCGGCGCCGAACCTGAAACTCGACACCGTCAACGCCCCAAAAAAACTCTCCTCGTGATACACGCATGCGGCCGCCTCCTGCTCGGCCGCGCCCAGCGCCACCCACAGCGGCACGAGGTGATCCTCGCGCGGATGCGCCATGCGCGCATACGGCGCCTCGCTCCAGTGCAACAGCGCCTGTTCGCGGTCGGCGGGAGACAGTTCCAGCAGTACGTGCTGCAGCCACGTATCGAACGCGTTCGATGCCAGCGCGCCGCCGGGGCCGAACTGGCGCAGGTTGTGGAAGGACAGGCCGCTGCCGAGGATCAGCACGCCTTCGTCGCGCAGCGGGGCCAGCGCGCGGCCGGCGGCCAGGTGCACGGCCGGGGCGTAGCCGTGGCGGATCGACAACTGCACGACCGGCACGTCGGCCTGCGGATAGATCGGCGCCAGCATCGAGAAGGTGCCGTGGTCGAAGCCGCGTTCCGCGTCCAGGCGGGCGGGTTGGCCGGCGTCGGTCAGCAATTGCGCGACGCGCGCCGCCAGCTGCGGTTCGCCCGGCGCCGGATAGCGGATCTGGTACGTGTGCGGCGGGAAGCCGCCGTAGTCGTAGATCATGCCGGGTGCCGTCCCTGACGATACGGTGAACTCGTCCGTCTCCCAGTGGCTCGTCACGACGAGCACGGCCTTCGGACGCACGCCGATCTGCCGCTTGATGTCGACCAGCGACGCTTCCAGCTCGGCATAGGTGGGGCCGTACTGGTCCTTCATCCACGGCCACGGACCGCCTCCGTGCGAGACGAAATAAGTGGGCAGGCGGGTCATGGCGGGCTCCTTCGGGCGGCTATCGAAACGGTCATGGTAGCCGATTCATCGCAGCAATGCCGTCAGCGCAAACAGGCGCGCCATCCGCATCCATCCGAGCACGAGCACGACGAGCTGGGCCAGCACGACGGCGCCGACGGTGCCGGCCGTCCCCAGCGCCGGCACGTGCACGCGCGCGAACGCGAGCAGCGCGGCGATGATGAGACCCGCCGCGGTGATGCCGAGCCAGGTGCCCAGCAGCGCCAGCGGCCGGCGTACGATCTGGCCGCAGCCGTGCCACCAGGCGCCGATGGCGGACGTCCGGCGCCGGTCGGCGGCCAGCATGGCGCGGCCGACGTCGATCGTCGCGTGGGCCAGCACGAGCAGCACGACGGTCGCGAGCAGGGCCAGGTGCGCGGCGCGTTCGGCGTCGGTTTCCAGCAGCGCCGTCTCGGCGACCTGGCCGGCCAGGTGGTGGGCCGAGCTGCCGATCATCCCGGCCACGCCCAACGGGACGATGGACCACGCGAGCATGCGCGCCATGCGCGGATACGCCTGCGCGCCCGCGGCCAGCAACGCCCCTGATCCGAGGGCGGCCGGCGCACGCGCGGCGGCGAGCGCCATGCCGGCCAGCAGCGGCGACAGCAGCAACGTCAGCACCAGCGCGACGAGGCTGCCCGCGCCCAGCGCCGGGGCGTATTGTTCGCGCGCGCCGTGCAGGATGTCCGCGTACGCGATCATGTCGAGGCGTTCGGCGAGACGCGCCGCGTACACGGAATGATCGAGGCTGGCGGACAGCAGCTCCCACATGGGCAGCGCGGCGACGACGGTCGGCAGCAGCAGGAGCACGGCCCACCACAGCAGCAAGCGCCATTGCAGGGCGGCGCGCGCCGTATGCAGCACGCCGTGCGGGCCCACGGCGCGCGGCGCCAGGGCAGGGGAGGCGAGCGTCGTTTCGGTCGTCATAAGGTGGCGATCAGGGCAAGGAGGTAGTTGACGACGGCTGCGAATTCGAAGCCCCAGCGGTGCGATGCGCGCGTATCCGGTTCGAGCGTGCGGCTGTCGTCGAGCTTGTTCACGTCCAGGTAGTGCAGGCGTTGCGGATCGAGTTCGGCGGAGACGGCCTGCGCCGGCTTCGTCCACGTGAACCTGTGCCAGCGTTCGTCCGCATCCCAATGCGCGGTCTCGGTGCTGCCGTCGGCGAATTTCACGACGAGGGTCTGCGGCACGGGCGCGCCGTGGCGGCGAACCGTGACGTCCGTGCGGTACGGGTATGGTCCGGTGCTGCCCGGATGCGTCTTGCGCCATGCCGCTCGCGCCGCCTCGATGCGCTTGTCGACGGCGGCCTGGTTCTCGTGCGCGCCGGGGAGCGGCACCTGCTCCGTGCTCGTGAGGTCGGCGATGCCGTCGTCGACGCGGGACACAGCGTAGACCTGGCGCTCGAACGCCTCCTCGATGACGGCGCGCTGGCCCGTCACCTCGGCGAGGGTCTCGCGCAGGTCGGCGGTGCTCGGGTGGCGGAATGTCCAGCGCCGGTAGTATTCCTTGAACGCGCGCTCCATCGGCTCCCTGCCGATGCGCGCTTCCAGGTCGCGCATCAGGATCGCCGTGCGCGTGTAGACGGGGCCGATGTCCTGCAGGCGGTGCCACGCGTTGGCGCCGGGCGGATCGGCCGGGTCGTGGCGCGGCGTCGCGGCGCGTTCGGCGTCGAAGGTCGGGTAGCCGGGGGCGAAGCCGAGCCTTGCTAGGTGCGGCGTCGCGATGTACGCGAGCTGGCCCTGGTCGCGCATCATGCGGTTGTCCCAATATTCGTTGAGGCCTTCGTCCAGCAGCGGTTCCTCGAATTCGTTCGATGCGAGCAGGCCGTAGAAATAGCCGTGGCCGAATTCGTGGATGGTGACGAAGGCGAGGGCGAACTGGTTCGCGGTGCGCGGTTCGACGGTCCGGTAGGCCTCGGCCGTGAAGAACGTCGGGTATTCCATGCCGGCCGCTTCCTCCGCGTTGTAGGGCGGGATCACGATGGTCAGCGTCTTGTACGGGTACGGGCCCAGCGTGTTCGAGAAATACGTCAGCGATTCCTTGGCCGCCTTCAGCGCGGGCGCCGCGCTGGCCGCGAATTCGGGCGGGTACAGCACGGTCAACGTCACGGTCGGGCTGCCGGGGCCGGACCATGTGTCCACGAGCGGCTTGGCCGTCTGGTTGTCGGCCGTCCAGGCGAAGTCGTGGACGTCGCCCTGCACGAAGCGCCACGTGCGCATGCCGTCCTTCTCGACGGGGACGCCTTGCGGTTCGCCCGTCGCGCCCACGGTGTAGTCGCGCGGGACGGCCAGTTTGACGTCGTAGCTGCCGAAGTCCGCGTAGAACTCGGAATTCAGGTGGTACTCGTGCACGTTCCAGCGCGGCGACGTCGCGCCACGTTCGCCCGGCAGTTCCAGCACGCCGATCTTCGGAAACCACTGCGCGACGAGGTGGAACGTGCCGAAGTACCCGGCGCGCGCGACGACGCGCGGCAGCTGCGTGACGAAGTCGATGTCGAGCGTCGTCGCTGCGCCCGGCGCCACGGCCTGCGGCAGGTCGAAGCGCACGACGGTGTGGTCCGTCGCCGGGCCGTTGTCGGGATGGACGAAGGTCCACGGCACGCTGGAGGCGCCTTGGGCGACGCGGCGCAGGGCGATGTGGCCCCACGCATCCTTGATGTCGACGCCGGCGCGGAAGCTGCCGTCGCGCTCGCGCCGCTCCGTGAAGTATGTGCTGCCCGCGCTTTCGAACGCGTTCATGTACAGGTGCAGGTAGACGCTCTTGACGGCGGCGTTGCCGCGGTTGCGCCACGTGAGCCGTTCGCGGCCCGTGACCGTGTGTTTTACCGGGTCGAGCGTGGCGGCGATGTCGTAATGGACAACGCGGTCCGACAGCGTGGGCTCGCGGCCCGTGCGCGGGCCGCCCCACGCATCCGGGCTGCTGGGCACGCGGACGGCGGCGGCATCGGGCGGGGCGAGCGCGATGCCGTCGGACGCCGGCGCGGCCAGGACCGCCCCTGCCAGCAGCAGCACGGCGGCGAGGGCGAAGCGAAAACGGAAACGAGGAAGCATGCGGGACCCCAGGCGTGGCTGTTATTTTTGTGCCCACACTATACAGGTTATAATCTCGGGGTTCTGGTGCCCGCATGCGCGTCTGCGCGTGCAGTTAAACGGGAAACACGAAGCGGCGTCGCCTCCGGCGGCGTGCCAACGTGTGCTGCCCCCGCAACGGTAAACAAGCGTCGCCGCATGGCGACAGGCCGCCCCGACAACCACTGTGCTTGCATAGGAAGGTGGGACGGTCCGTCTTGGAGCCCGGAGACCGGCCAGACAGGGGAAGCCGGCGTCATGCCGCGCTTTTGTGTACGCCGGCGTGCGGGGACGCTTGCCGGTACCAAACGAAGACTGAACATCCAATGCATTCTGCCGCCTCCACCCGCGGCGCGCCGGCTTTGAAGCCGCTCGCGCTGGCCTGTGCCATCGTCCTGTCCTTCTCCACGAGCGCCGCGCGCGCGCAGGAGGACATCCCATCGACCGTCGTCATCACCGGTGCCCGCTTCCCGAGCGTGGAAACCCTGCGTCCGATCGGCGCCACCGTCATCACGCAGGACGACATCCGCCGCGCCGGCGTCAACGACGTGAACAGCGCGATCCGCAAGATCGGCGGCGTGTACGGCCGCCAGAGCCTGGAACAGTCGCCCGACTTCGCGCTCGACCTGCGCGGCTTCGGCACCAACAGCCCGCAGAACGTGGTCATCATGGTCGACGGCGTGCGCCTGAACGAAAACGAGCTGACGAACACCGTGCTGTCGACGATCCCGATCGACACGGTCGAGCGCATCGAGATCACCCGCGGCGGCGCCAGCGTGCTGTACGGCGAAGGCGCGACCGGCGGCGTCATCCAGATCACGACGCGCCGCAACGTGGCCGGGGGCCTGCACGGCTCCGTGTTTGCGGAAGGCGGCTCGTTCCATGAACACGACGTGCGCGCCTCGCTGTCGCAGACGGCGGGCAACGTCAGCGCCGACCTCGCCGTCGCACGCCAGGGCACGAATCACGATCGCCGCAACAGCGATTTCGACCAGACGACCGCGTCGCTCAACGTGCAGACCCGCTTCACGGGCGGCCGCGCCGGCATCCACGTCGAGAGCGCGCGCCAGGACTTGCGTCTCCCCGGTGCGCTGTCGCTGGCCCAGTTCGACGCGGATCCGCGCCAGACGCTGACGCCGAACGACTTCGGCACGCTGAACACGGACCGCGCGAACGTCTTCGCCGAATACCGCCTGGGCGCCGTCGACCTCGCGGCCGACCTGTCGCACCGCGAGCGCAACGTGCGTTCGAACTACCTGTCCTTCGGCTCGAACAATGCGTACGACGGCCGCCAGGACCAGTTCTCGCCGCGCGCCCGCTGGCTGTCCGACGTCGGCGGCATGCTGAACGAACTGGTGGGCGGCCTGGACTTCACGCGCTGGAAGCGCAAGACGACGGCCTCGTTCTCGAGCGCCGACGCGAGCCAGTCGTCGAAGGCCGTGTACCTGCGCGACGAGCTGCGCTTCGACCCGGCGCACGACGGCCGCATCGCGCTCGGCGCGCGCCACGAGAACTTCGACAAGAGCGTCGTCGACGTCGTGGGCGGCGTCGCGCCGGAAGACCGTTCGCAATCGCAGAACGCGTGGGAAGCGCAGGCCAGCTACCGCGTGCACCCGCGCGTCGAGGTGTTCGCGAAGGCGGGGCAGAGCTACCGCGTGGCGAACGTCGACGAGAACGGCTACCGGTCCAGCCTCGATATCCTGAAGGCGCAGACGTCGCACGACCTCGAGCTCGGCACTACGTTGCGCCATGCGCCGGGCGACGACAGCCGCACCCTGACGGCGCGCGTGTTCCGCCATCGCCTGAACAACGAGATCTTCTACGACCCGACGCTCAACG
This sequence comes from uncultured Massilia sp., assembly GCA_966212555.1. GTDB lineage: Bacteria > Pseudomonadota > Gammaproteobacteria > Burkholderiales > Burkholderiaceae_D > Telluria. The sequence continues at coordinate 9,301 of CBIHRX010000098.1, read as the reverse complement.
GCGGCTGGGGCGCGAACACGAACCTCGACCCGACCGAACGCAAGGGCGTCGAGATCGACGCCGAGGCCGCGCTGGTGGCAGGCTGGCGCGCCAGCGCGCACGTGCAGCACGTGATCGCCCACTTCACGGATGGCCCGAACGCGGGCCGCGAACTGGTGCTCGTGCCGAAGAACGTCGTCACGGCGCGCCTGGCGTGGGTGCCCGGCAACGGCCAGTCGGCCGACGTGGGCGTGCAATGGGTCGACAGCCAGCGCTACGGCGACGACTTCAGCAACAAGTGCGGCGCGCGCATCCCGTCGTACACCACGCTCGACGCGCGCTACAGCATCAGGCTGGGCGCGTGGGAAGTCGCGGCGACGGGGCTGAACCTGGCGGACCGTCACTACTTCAGCAATGCGTTCTCGTGCAAGGGCGGCATCTACCCGAGCGATGGCGTTAAACAATCCCTGTGGGCCTGGTACGTCTCCTTACAAACCGGGGTCAGACCCAATTTTTGGTTATTTGCCATTTTTTGGGGTCGCACCCCGGTGTTGGTTACGTCGGTAACCAATTGCAAGAAATAAGCCCCGGCTAAGGCTGGGGGGCGAAAAAGTGGTAATCTCGCGTCGTTCGCTCAACCAACCCTAGAAGGATAACTATGCGTTCCCTGCGTTTTGCCCTGCTCGCCACCGCCCTCGCCGCCAGCACCGCGTTCGCGTCGCCGACCGACCCGAAGAGCGGTGTCGAGTACGTGACGCTCGCTCAGCCGCAACCGGTGCAGGCCACGGGTAAAAAGGTCGAGGTGATCGAGTTCTTCATGTACCACTGCCCGCACTGCAACGCGCTGGAACCGCAGCTCGAACAGTGGGTCAAAAAGCAAGGTGACAACATCGTGTTCAAGCGCGTCCACCTGCCGTCCTCGGGCCCCAACGATCCGGAAGCCCACCTGCGCCTGACGCTGGAAGCGCTGGGCAAGGCCGAAGAGTTCCAGGCCAAGGTCTTCAAGGCCTGGCACGTCGACCACCTGCGCCTGAACACGGACGCGGCCATCATCGACTGGGCCTCGAAGAACGGTCTCGACCGCAACAAGTTCCTGGAGGCCTGGAACTCGTTCGGCGTGACGACCAAGCTCCGTCGCCTGCCGCAGATCACCAGCGACTACAAGGTCGACAGCGTGCCGACGATCGTCATCGACGGCAAGTACCAGACGTCGCCCGCGACGGTTTACAATTCGGTCAAGACCCAGAACGAGCCGGCCCTGTTCGGAGCCACGCTGCAGGTGATGGATGCCCTGGTTGCGAAAGCGGCCAAGACCAAATAAGCGAAATAACAGGTAGAGAAACAGCGCAATGAGTGATGTCGAAGGCAAGATCCTGAGGATGTACGACAAGTCCAAGCCGGACGAGGAGCATCTGTTTGATTCGAGTAACTGGAACCACGCGGCCTGGGTCCTCGTGGTCGCGCTCGCGGGACTTGTTTTCTGGCTCGCCATTGCGTTGGTGAACGCCGAAAACCAGCGCAACGCGCTGGTGACGAATCAATGCGCGGACCCCGTGTTCAAGGGCGAAATCGACCGGCAGTGCCTCCTGACCGTGCATTCGCGCGAACACTGGTGGGAACACCTGTGGTACGGGATGCGCCACGTGAAGCCGGAACGCCCGGCGCCCGCCGGTCGTCGATAATTCCTTGAAGCGCGTCGACAAGGCCGCGCAGGCGAAATAAGGATCAGGCGGACAGCACGCCGTCCGGCAGGCTGATCACGAAGCGGGCGCCGCCCAGCGCCGATTGCTCGACGTTCAGGTGGCCGCCGTGCAGCGCGATCGCCTTGTGCGCGATCGACAGGCCGAGGCCGAAGCCGCCGGTGGCGCGGTCGCGGCTGCGGTCGAGGCGGTAGAACGGTTCGAAGATGCGTTCCCGTTCCTCTTCGGGGATGCCCGGGCCGTCGTCCTCGACGGCGATCTCGATGCGGCAATCGTCGCGCCGCACGCGCAGCGCGACCTCGTGCGCCGCGTATTTTTGCGCATTCCTCAGCAGGTTGCCGATCGCGCGGCCGATCAGGCGGCGGTCGCCGTCCACGCTGCCCAGGCGCTCGCCCAGGTCCACGTGCAGGCGCTGCGGCCGCGGATGCAGGCCATCCGTGCATTCGCGCAGCAGCGGTTCCAGTTCGAACAGGGCGCGCTGCGGGCCCTGGGCATTGTCCAGTTTGCTCATCGACAGCAACTCGTTGACGAGGTCGTTCAACTCCGTCAGGTCGCCTTCCATCGCCGCGATGCGCCTGGCCAGCGCGGGATCGCCCGCGCGCTCGGCCAGCAGTTCCAGCGCGAACTCCAGCCGCGCGATCGGCGTGCGCAATTCGTGCGACACGGAGTGCAGCAGGTTCTTTTGCGCTTCCAGCAACCCCTGGATGCGCTCGGCCATCGCATTGATGCGTTCGGCCAGCGGATAGACGGCATCCGCCGGTTTCAAATCCGCCCGCGCGGATAACTGCCCGGCGCCGAATTCGTCGGCCACGCGCGACAGCGTCTGCAACGCCTGCCAGTGCGAGCGCGACCACAGCGCGATCGGCACGAGCAGCGCCAGCGCCACGACGACATAGCGCACCACTTCCATCGCGAGCGCCTGGCCGAGGTCGATCGGCAGGTTGTAGGCCCGGATCGCTTCCTCGTTGCTGCCGATGTAGCGGTCGCCGTGCAGGTCGACGCGCCGGAAGAACGCCTTGTGCTGCGGATCCAGCACGACCTCGCCCCGCTCCAGGGCCTCGTGCTGGCGGGCGGGCAGGGCGGCGCGCGCCTGGTCCAGCGGGATCAGGTCGAAATGCGCGTCGGACACTTCGCGCACCTTGTTCAGGCGGCCCAGCCACTCGTCGGCCGGGGCGCGGTCGACATATTGTTCGAGCAGGAAGATCTGGGCCGATGCCTGGCGCCGCGCGATGTCGTCCAGCGGGTCGCCGAACAGGCGCGCGAAGACGAAATAGATGACGAACGTCGCCGCCGTGATCGACAGCATGACGAGCACGAAGAAACGGAAGAACAGGCGATTCACGCCGCCGTCCTTCGCGCGTGGCAACAGCCTGGGCCTGGATTTGTCTTACACATATCGAAATTGTATAGGAGCAATCATCTAAAAAACCATCCCTTACAAATTGAGGACAAATGCCCGACAGTCCACGGATGAACTTATTCCCCCTTGTCCGTACGATGTACAGCATTGGGTTTTCCGTTTGGGTCCGCCCGATGCGCGAGAGAAGGCGGACCCTTTTTTATTCGGGATGCGTGCCGGGCACACGGCGCCGTCGTTTCCAGGAGAGGGAGAATATGAGCATGTTTGGACGCGTGATGCCGCCACTGGGCGCCATCGTCGTTGCAGCGGCACTGGCCGCCTGCGGTGGAGGAAGCACGATGCATGACCAGCAAGCCAGCCCCGGCATCGCGGTCGGCGAGCCGAATCCGACCGCCCTGGCCACCGCCCCGTTCGTCGAAATGGCGCGCACCGCCGCCTGCGCCGAGACGAAGAACCGTTTGTTCGTCATCGATGGCAAGCAAGTGTTCTGGGACCACGCCGGTCGCTGCGCCGACGCGTCCTATGAGCAAGTCCTGTTCGGCAACAAGCCGGAAACCCGGTTGTGCTCGTACGGCGACACGATCGCCGGACCGAAGACGGTATGCCAGGACGAGAGCGCCCGCACGCTGTTCGAGACGATCGTCAAGAACGCCGACCAGCCGGACCTGGGCCTGGGCAGCGCCCACAAGGTCGAGCAACTGAACTTCCTGCCGGCGGCGGGCACGGGCATCACGTTCGACACCGTGGCGAAGGACACGTTCTCGGGCGTGACGGCGCCCCAGACCGTCGTGATCAAGGACCAGGCCGCCTGGGACAAGCTGTGGGCCCAGCACACCGCCGGCCGCACGCCGGTGCCTGCCCAGCCCAAGGTCGATTTCACGCGCAAGATGCTGCTCGGCGTGTTCGCGGGCGAGTACCCCAGCGGTTGCCGCAGCATGGTCATCGGCCGCGTGGCGGCGGGCGCCAGCAAGCTGGAAGTCGAGATCGACGAGCGCGACGTGACGCCGGTCGCCATTTGCGTGCCCGCCGTGGTGCAGCCGATGCAGGTCGTGGCCGTGGACCGCGTCGATGCCGACGTCGCGTTCAACAAGGTGGCCGCTACGGACATCATCGGGGTGGTCGCGGACGCGACGAGCCTGTCGGGCATCCATGAGGAGCGCACCGTCGTTGTGAAGGACGACGCTGCCTGGACCCGTTTGTGGAACGAGCACGCGCCGGGCCGCGCCAAGCCCGCCGTCGATTTCGCATCGCAGATGGTCGTCGGCGTGTTCATGGGGAATGGTCCCAGCAGCTGCTACTCGACGGCCATCGACGGCATCCTGCGCACGGCCGACAAGATCCTCGTGCGCGAGCTGCGCTCGGTGCCGGGACCGGACATCATGTGCGCCATGCTCGTGACGACCCCGGCCCACCTGGCCGTGATCCCGCGCAGCGATCTGCCGGTTGTATTCTCGACGGAAGTGGCGACAAGGCATTAAAGCAGGAAAGGATATGGGAGGAAGGAAGACAAGGACGTAGAATGTTGTCTTCCCGAATCTTTCAACCCCGAACATGAACAAGCTTCTCTTCCTCGCGCTGAGCGCCGCCTGCGGCACGACGTGGGCCCAGACGCCGGCGACCAACCCCATGCCCGACGGCAGCCGCGACATGTACGTGGGCCTGGGCGTGCAGTCGGCGCCGCGCTGGGACGGGACGGGAAGCCGCAAGGTATCAGCGTTGCCGGTGCTCCAGGTCCAATGGAGCAACGGCCTTTTTATTTCCGGCATGAGCGCCGGCATGCATCTGTCGGACAATCCGACATTCGAATACGGCCCGCTGCTCGCCGTGCAGCCCGGCCGCGACCAGGACGGCACCGGCCAGGGCGTCGACGGCGTCGGCACCGTGGGCACGAGCCTGATCGGCCCGGTCCTGGACCCGATCGACAAGCGCAACATGGTCGGCACGCGCCTGGAAGGCATGGACAAGATCGGCGCCCGCCTGCAGGGCGGCGTCTTCGCGAACTATTACCTGACGCCGCAATGGCGCCTGACGAGCAGCGTGCTGTACGGCGCCGGCAACGACCACGACGGCGCGCGCCTGGACCTGGGCGTGCAGCGCCTCGCGTTCTCGCTGGGTGGCCAGCACCACGTGTCGGTGTCGGCGGGCGTCACGATCGCGAACCGCAACTACAACCAGACGTATTTCGGCGTCTCGCGCGAAGAAGCGTCGCGCAGCCGATTCTCCTGGTACGAGGCGGGCGGCGGCCTGCAGGAGGCGCACGTCGGCGTGCGCTGGAACTGGGCCTTCTCGCCCTCGTGGATGCTGACGTCGAACCTGCAGGCCAAGGGCCTGCTGGGCAATGCCGCCAAGAGCCCGCTCGTCGAGCGGTCCACCAACCTGACGGTTTCGACCGCCTTCGCCTACCGGTTCTGACGATGCGCGCATCCCGCCACCTCATCGCTGCTCTTGTCTCGCTGCTCGCGGCCGCTCCGGCCGGCGTGCGGGCGCAGGCACAGGCCGGCGAATGGGTGAGCTACCGGGATGCGTACCGGGCCATGGTCCAGTTCGAGAAATACGGCGGCCCGAAGAACCTGTTGCAAAGCCAGTTGCAGGTGCAGTCGCGCGACCACGCGGGACTGGGCGAGGGCGCCCAGCTCACGCTGACGGGCAAGACGATGCAGTTGAACCTGCCGCTGGACGCCCTCGGCCGCACCGTGTTCCCGCTGCAGAAGGCGGCCTATGACGAGAACGCGGCGCTCATCCTGAACCGCAAGGGCATGCCGTTCGTGCTGCGCCCGCAGGTGACGATCGCGCCGCGCGCCGACGGCCAGTACGACGCCGCCGACCTGCGCACGGCCTGCGCCCAGGCGCTCGGCTTCGTGCGCTACGTGGACGCGTCGCAGCGCGCGCGCCAGTGCGCCGGCGTGCGCTTCGTGTTCCCAAGGAAGGGATCGGCCGAAACGGCCGGCGCCCGCCTGCGCCACGCGGAGGGCGGCGAGCAGGCGTTGCCTGTCACATCCGGCGCCGCCTTCACGGGCGATCCCGACGAAGGCTTCCCCATCGTGACCTGGCGCTTCGCCACGGCGCCCGGACGGGCCCAGGTCGTCACCTACAACGCGCCGCTGGCGATCGTCCCGATCTTCGAATAACGCGGTATGCTCGTCCGGTTGAACAAACAAGGACGACAATGAACAAGACTGTACTGATCACGGGCGCCAGCCGCGGCATCGGCGCGGCCTGCGCGCTGCTGGCCGCGCGGCGCGGCTACACCGTTTGCGTGAACTACCGGGACAACGAAGCGGCGGCACGCGCCGTCGTGCAGGCCATCGAAGCGGCCGGCGGCAGCGCGTTCGCGGTGGCGGCCGACGTGGCCGACGAGGGCGACGTCGCGCGCCTGTTCGCGGCCATCGACGCGCGCTGCGGCCGGCTCGACGCCCTCGTCAATAACGCCGGCATTCTCGCGCGCCAGACGCGGGTCGAGCACATGGACGCCGCCCGCATCAACCGCATCCTCGCCACCAACGTCACGGGCAGCTTCCTGTGCGCGCGCGAAGCCGTGCGGCGCATGTCGACCCGGCATGGCGGCAACGGCGGCGCGATCGTGAACCTGTCGTCGCGCGCGGCCGTGCTCGGGTCGGCCAACGAATACGTCGATTACGCCGCGTCGAAGGCGGCCGTGGATGCGCTGACGATCGGGTTGTCGAAGGAAGTGGCGCAGGAGGGGATTCGCGTGAACGGCGTGCGCCCGGGCCTGATCGACACGGACATGCACGCCAGCGGCGGCGAGCCGGGCCGCATCCAGCGCCTGCAATCGTCGGTGCCGATGGCGCGCGGCGGCACGGCGGACGAGGTGGCGGCTGCCGTCCTGTGGCTGCTGTCGGACGAGGCGTCGTATGCGACCGGGACGTTCATCGACGTGTCCGGCGGCCGTTGACGTTCGCCGTCGTCCCGGCCTTCGCGGGAATGACGTTTTTACGCTACGGGACTACCGTATAGAAGTTAATTCCAGGCCGATGGCGAGAACAGGTAACCTTCGCCCCACACCGTCTTGATCTTCTCCGACAGGTTGTCGTCGAACTTGCGGCGCAGCTTGGAGATGCAATTGTCGATGCTGCGGTCGAGACCGTCGAATTCGATGCCGCGCATCTTCTTGAGCAGTTCGTCGCGCGACAGCACGCGGCCGGCCGCTTCGGCCAGCACGAGCAGCAGCTTGTATTCGGTATTACTGAGCACGCACGGCTGGCCGCGCCACGTGACGCTGCGGTCGCTCGTCATGATGCGCAGCGCGCCGAACTCGAGCACGCGGGAATCCGTGACCGTCTTCGTCTGCGTGCGGCGCAGCAGGGCGCGCAGGCGCGCCAGCAGCACGCGTGGCTGCACGGGCTTGTTGACGAAGTCGTCCGCACCCTGTTCCAGGCCCGACACTTCATCGTAGGTATCCTCGCGCGCCGTGAGGATCAGGATCGGCACGTCGGACACGTCGCGGATCTGGCGGCACACGACCATGCCGTCCATACCGGGCAGCATGAGGTCGAGCACGACGATGTCCGGCGCGGCCGTCTTGAAGTGTTCCAGCGCGGCGTCGCCCCGCGTGACGAGGTCGACCGAGAATTCATAGCCGGACAGGTATTCCGTCACCAGTTCCGCGAGGCGCGGATCGTCTTCCACCAACAGTACGCGATACATGATGTTCTCCTTGAGCCCGACATTTTATAAGAGCGGGCAAGGTTGGAGCATGTTTGGTGGGTCGCCATGACAAAAACGTACAGTTTCGAGACAAATCCCGGTGCAACGCCGGCGGCGTCAGGCTCGCTGGTTTTGTAGCAAATGTGCATCGTCTGGTAAAAAGGGCACATGTATTTTCTTAAAATATATTGAATTGTGGAAACATAATTCTGGTAATATTGCCAACATTCAATAACTTTCAAACACGGCAATATGAGCGCGCTTATCCAGATCCTGGGCAAACAGTCTTATCAGTACGATGCGGTCGCGGGCACGTTCACCCTGAACGCCGGCGACGTCACCAACGTCGGCACGACGACATCCGGCAAGGTTCGGCTGGAACTCTGGTTTACCGCGACCCCTTGGGACCCGGCCGGTGTCAACAACGGGTACACAGTCGCCGTCGACCCGCTCGGCGGCGCGACCGGTACGCTCGAGCCAGGCGCTTCCAAGGACATGTCCGCCACGGTCCCGGCCCAAAAGCTGCCTCCGCCAGGCAATTATTTCGTGACGCTCGTTGCCGCCGAATACACTGGGAAGGATCCGGCGACGGACGACGGCTACGTCGCCGACAGTGCCCACACCTATTCGAAGGTGTTGACGGTGGGCAACGACGGCAGCATCGCGGCGAGCGGTATCACGTTGCCGAGCCTGAGCGTCGCGTCGCACGCGATTGTCGAAGGCGATACCGGTACGCACGACATGACGTTCACGATCGAGCTGTCCCACGCCGCGACGTACGCCGTGTCGGTGAACGTGGGCACGCGCGGCCAGACCGCGTTGCCCGGCGTCGACTACCAGCCGCAATACCAGAAAGTGACCTTCGCGCCGGGCACGACGACGGCGACCTTCACGGTCCCGGTGATCGGCAACAAGGACTTCGAACCGGACCGCGCGTTCGGGATCGAGCTCACCGACCCGGTGGGCGCCACGGTCGCGTCGGCCGGCACGGGTGCCGACTCGGACGTGACCGTCGCCTGGGGCATGATCCACGACGACGACGCGGGCGTCGGTGCGGCCGCCGGCGCGGTGATCCCGACCGACGAATGGTTCCAATACCAGTGGCACCTGTTCGAGACACGGGTGCCGTACGCGTGGGCCCACGCGACCGGGAAAGGCGTCAAGGTCGCCGTGTTCGACAACGGGATCGACGCCACCAATCCGGATCTGGCGCCCAACGACAAGCTGGGCCTGGACCGGGCCGCCCTGACGCTGCAGGCGGGCGGGGCGCCGGTGCAGGCGAAGGACAACCACGGCACCGAAGTCGCCGGCGTGATCGCCGCGGCGAAGGACGGCCACGGCATCGTCGGCGTCGCCTACGATGCGCAGCTGGTGTCGCTCTACACGTCCTTTTCGTCCCAATGGCAGACGGAGATCGTCAACGCCTTCCATTACGCGGTCGGCATGGATGTGCTGAACAATTCCTGGGGCTTCAACAATCGGCTGAAAACCGGGACGAACTGGGCATTCTACGACAATGCGAACGATCCCGCGTTCGCACCCGAGTTCGCGGCATTGCGCGACCACCGCGCTCTCGCAGTCGCGATAGCCCCGCGTG
>CBIHRX010000097.1:0-20572 GCA_966212555.1 uncultured Massilia sp. | reverse complement strand
GCCCGGGGGCCCCCCCCTCGGGGCGGGGTTGTTGTTGGGGGGCCACCCGGGCCCACCGCTGCACCGATCAATACCGGCTGGGGGCGATCATCTCCGCGTAATCATACAGGGCCCCGAGGATTTCCTCCGCGCGCTCGTCCGCCGTCTCGGACAGCGCGTCGATCTCCGCGAACAGCTGGTCGATCGTGCGCGCACCGCCCGCGCCGTCGAACAGGCGCGCCGCGCGGTGCTCTTCCCACGCCTGCTGCTCGTCGTCGCCCAGGGTGTGCGGGAAGTTGCGCGCGCGGTAGCGGAACAGCAGGTGCGCCAGGCGCTCGTCCTCGAACGACGGGCGCAAGGTCGCCAGCTTCGGCGCCGCCTCCGCGCGCAGCGATTCCAGCCGGCGCCGGTCGCCGTTCGACACGAAGCCGCCGTACAGGTCTTCGTCGACGTCGACGCCGGCCGCGACCGCCTCGCGCTGGAACACCTTCTGCCAGACGGCCGACATGTCCGGGCCGCCCGCCGCGATGCGGGCGTGGGATATGCACTGTTCGACGTCCAGTTCCCAGCGGGCCGCCATCTGCGTGCTCAGGGTTTTCAAATTACCCACCAGCATCGGCGACTTGTTCAGGTGCACGCTCTTGATCGGGAGGCGGGTCATGCCCTCGGGCATCTCGGCGGCGCGGGTGAACAGGCGCTGGCGGATCGTCTCGACGTTCAGGTTGAACAGTTCGGACGGATCGTGGCGGCAATCCCACACGAGGACTTCGTTCTTGTTCGTGGGGTGCGTGGCCAGCGGCCAGACGACGCCGAGGCAGCCGCGCTCGGCCGGGAACATGCCGGAGACGTGCAGGAACGGCTGGCGCAGGGCGCGGTCCAGGTGCAGGCCCATCTGTTCCGCGACCTTGTCCTTGCGGCGCAGTTCGAGGCAGAAGTCGAACAGTTTCGGTTGCTTGCTGCGCAGCAGGCGCGCCAGCGCGATGGTGGCGCGCACGTCGGACAGCGCATCGTGTGCGGCCTCGTGCACGAGGCCGTTGTCGCGCGAGAGGTGTTCGAGCTTGAAGCTGGGGCGGCCGTCGTCGTGGCGCGGCCACGTGATGCCGTCCGGACGGAGCGCATAGGCCATGCGCACGACGTCGAGCATGTCCCAGCGGCCGCAGCCGTTCTGCCACTCGCGCGCATACGGGTCCATCAGGTTGCGCCACAGCAGGAAGCGCGTGACTTCGTCGTCGAAGCGGATCGTGTTGTAGCCGACGCCGATCGTGCCCGGCTCGGAAAAGGCGGCGCAGATGCGGGCCGCGAATTCGTGTTCGGGCACGCCGTGTTCCAGGCAGTGCTGCGGCGTGATGCCGGTGATCAGGCAGGCTTGCGGGTCGGGCAGGTAGTCGGGCGCCGGCCGGCAATACAGCATGATCGGTTCGCCGATCTCGTTGAGGTCGGCGTCCGTGCGGATCGCGGCGAACTGCGCGGGACGGTCGCGCCGCGGTTCCGCGCCGAACGTTTCGTAATCGTGCCAGAGGAAGGTGTGGGTGCTCATCGGTGGCATTCTAACGTGCATGATGCGCGGTTCCTAGCACCGGCTCAATCCGGTTCCAGGAACTTCAGGTGCCGATCCGGTCGCGGCCCGCTTCCTTGGCGCGGTACAGGGCGGCGTCCGCGGCCTCGACGAGACCCCGCTCGTCCTGGCCGGGCACCAGGGTCGCGACGCCGAACGACCCCGTGACGTGCGGCAGCGGCAGGCGCATGTCGTCGAACACGACGGCCTCGCGCATGCGCGCGCACAGGCGCTCCGCGACCGTCACGGCCTGCGCCTGCGGGGTGGCGGGCAGGATCGCCATCATTTCCTCGCCGCCGTAGCGCACCGCGAAATCGGTTGGACGCAGGCCCGCGCGGATCACGCCCGCGGCCGCGCACAGGGCCGTATCGCCGGCGATGTGGCCGTGCGTGTCGTTGAAGCGCTTGAAGTGGTCCAGGTCGATCATCACGAGCGACAGCGGACCGTTGTCCTGGCGCGCGCGGGCGACCAGCTTGGGCAGCGCGTCGTTCAGCCAGGCGCGGTTGTACAGGCCCGTGAGGGCGTCGTTGAACGACAGCTGGCGGTAGAACTCGCCCAGCTTCTGGCGCCGGCGCAGGCGGGCGTTCGTCGCGCGGATGCGGAACGACAGCAGGCGCAGCAGGTTGCGTGCCACGCCGTTATGCCCGTCGATCAATTGCCACACGCGGTCGGGTTCGATGACGAGCAGCTCGCTGTCTTCCAGCGCGACGATGGCGTCGAGGTTGGCGGCATCGTCCAGCACGGACTGCTCGCCCACGCTTTCGCCCGGCAGGATGCGCTCGACATTGCCTTCGCCCAGGGCGCCTTCCACGGCGAGGCAGCCGGCGAGCAGGATGTACAGGCGCGCACGCAGGCCGTCCTCGAGCGCTTCACCCCGCGCCAGCCGCACGAGCCGGCAATCCGCGAGCGCCTGCGCGACGGCGGGATCGTCGATGTCGCGAAAGAGCTGCAAGTCGCGGATACGGTAGGGGGATGCACCGAAGGTGCCGGTCACGATCATTGGATGGACTGCCGGGCGACAACTTATATTGACAACCTCGCATGATACCTGAACGAAACACCAACGCCGATGCCTGGCGCCGATAAACAACAGTTCAACGGACGGCGCTGCCCGCCGGCGCCCGTTCCAGCGAATCGACCAGGCGCGCCCCGCAGGCGATGCCCGGCTGTTCGACGTAGCGCCAGGTGAGGGTGGCGAGCGCTGCCGCGGCGCCCAGGACGCACAGGAATTGCAGGACGCTGCCGGCATTCGATCCGGCGAACCAGGCGGCGGCACCGGACCGGGACAACGCGTCGAGCACGGCGAAATGCAGCAGGAAAATACTGTAGCTGCGCTTGCCGAGCGCGATCGTCGCGCCGTTCACGAACAGCCGCGCGGGCCGGTGCGCCAGCAGCAGCGCGGCGCCGGCAAGGAATGCGCCGGCGGCCGGGGTGCACAGGGGCTGCGGCAGCCGCCACCACCAATAGCCCGCGACGAGCATGCACAGCGCGGCGCCGGCGGCGACCCGCCGGTCCGCCGCGCCGCGCCGGAACGCCACCCAGCAAACGACGCCGGCGGCGAATACCGGCAATTGCCCGAACAGGTTGAACCGGATGAAATTCGGTACGAGGTAGTGTTGCTCCGCCGGATAGGCGAACAGGTGGGGCACGACGATGCTGTTGAGCACGAACAGGACGAGGCTCGCCGCCAGAAACAGCAGGGCCGAGCGGGTCGAGGCAAGGACCGGCAGGCACAGCGCCAGGATGGCATAGAACCCCATCTCGGCCGCGATCGACCAGCCGCCCGGCACGACGGCGTTGATCGTCTCCGGATGGAACCCGTGCACGAACAGGGCCGTCGCGGCGATGCCCGAGGCGTGGATGCCGTTCGGCGCCCAGTAGCCCGGCGCCGGGCCGTGGAGGGCGAGATACAGCGCGATCGCCAGGTAGAACATCGGCGCGACCCGGGCGACGCGCCTGATCAGGAAATTGCGCAGCGGGTGGGATTCATGCGGGCTGCGGCGCGCCCACGACAGGCACAGCGTCAGTGCGCTGACGACGAAGAACAGGTGCACGCCGGACGCGCCCAGGTTCATCGCCGCGCGCAGGCCGGCGCTGGGGGGCATCGCCTGGCGGCCCGTGTGGACGAGGACGACGCCGGCGACGGCCAGCCCGCGCAGCGCGTCGATGAATGCGTGGTGCGGGGGCCCGCCCTTCACTCGACCAGTCCGTGCATGATGGCGTACCGGACCAGGTCGGCGTTGTTCATGAAGTTCATCTTCTGCATCAGGTGCGCCTTGTGCGTGCTGACCGTCTTGTTGCTGATCATGAGGTCGGCCGCGATGTCGTTCACGCTGCGGCCGCGCGCCAGCAGCGAGAGGATTTGCGCCTCGCGGCCGGACAATTGCTCGTGCAGGGGAGCGACGCCGGGCTGGTCGATGTCGAACACCAGCTGCTCGGCCAGGGCCGGGTCGATGAAGCGCCCGCCCGCGGCCGCCTTGCGGATCGCCGCGACGAGCATTTCCGGTTCGCTGTCCTTGGTGAGATAGCCCGAGGCGCCGACCTTGAGCACCTGGCGCACGACCTGCGGCTCGTTGCGCATGCTCAGCACGAGGATCGGCAGGTCCGGATGCTGGCTGCGCATGCGCGTGATGATGTCGACGCCGCTCATGCCCGGCATGGTCAGGTCCAGCAGGACCAGGTCGACCGGCGTGTGGCGCAGGCAGTCGAGCGCCTGCATGCCGTTGACGGCCTCGCCGGCCACGTCGATGTCCTGCACCATCGCGAACAGCTGCTTGAGCCCGCCACGCACGATGGCGTGGTCGTCGGCAATCAGAATACGGATCATCGTGCCTCCTGCGGTTTTACGGCGGGCAGGCGGACGCGCAGCGCCGTGCCTTCGCCCGGCACGCTGGCGATGGAAAATTCCCCGCCCAGCATTTCGACGCGTTCGCGCATGCCCACCAGGCCGAACTTGTCCCGGTCGACCTCGTGCGGCGCGAAGCCGCAGCCGTCGTCGCGCACCTCGAGCAGGCACTGGTCGTCGCGCGCCTGCAAGGTCATGCGGACCGAGCTGGCCCGCGCATGGCGCGTCACGTTCGTCAGCGATTCCTGCGCCACGCGGAAGATCGCCAGCTCGACCCCGTCGGCCAGCCCCAGCGACGGCTCCGGCGCGACCAGTTCGCAATCGATGTCCGAGTGCGCGCGGAATTCCTTGACGAGCCACTCGAGCGCCGGCACGACGCCCATGTCGAGCGCGGCCGGCCGCAGGGCCGACGAGACGCCGCGTACGACGCCGATGGTGCGGTCGACCAGTTCGTTCATCTTGCCGACTTGGTGGGTCAGTGCGGGCGTGTCCTGGCCGAATTCGACGCGCAGCAGCGCGATCTTCATGCGCAGCGCCGTGAGTGCCTGTCCCAGTTCGTCGTGCAGCTCGCGCGCGATGCGCATGCGTTCCTCCTCGCGCGCCCGCTCGCGGTGCGCGGCCAGTTCGCGCAGGCGCGCGAACGATTCTTCGAGCCGCTGCTCGCTCTCGCGCAGCGCGGCGGTGCGCTCGGCGACCTGCAGTTCCAGCCCTTCGCGGTAGGCCTGCAGCTGGCGCTCGGCGACCTTGCGTTCCTCGATCTCGCGCTGCAAGCGTTCGTTGCGCTCGGCCAGCATGGTGCGCATCTCGCGCAGGTTCAGGTGCGTGCGGACGCGCGCCGTGACTTCGTCGATCTGGAACGGCTTGGTCACGTAGTCGACGGCGCCCGCCCTGAACGCGGCGACCTTGTTCTCGATGTCGAGCAGGGCCGTCATGAAGATCACGGGGATGGCGCGCGTGCGCTCGTTCCGCTGCAGGCGCCGGCACACTTCGAAGCCGTCTATGCCGGGCAGCATGATGTCGAGCAGGATCAGGTCCGGATGTACGAACGTCGCGCGGCGCAAGCCTTCCTCGCCGTCCTGCGCCACGACGACGCGTACGCCGTCGCGCTCCAGGCCCTTGGCGATCACGTCGAGATTGGCCGGTGTGTCGTCGACGATCAGGATCGTCGGCCGCCGCGGGAACGGCGAGTCAATGTGCATCTGCTACCTCATGAAAACGTTCGACCAGGGCCAGGATCGCCTTGGATTGATAGCTCCCGGCGAGCTCGACGAGCCGGTCCGCGAACGGATGGTAACGGTCGTCGAGGCTGGCCAGGTGCCGTGCATGGTCGACGATGTCGGCCATGTTGCCGACCATCGCCAGCCGGTACAGCAAGTCCATTTCGCCCGGGGGCGGCGGCACCAGGTCGTCGGCGCTCGGGCTGCCGACCGGCGGCAGGCCCGCCGGCGCGCGGTCGATGACGGGCAGGTCCAGCTCGAACCAGAACCGGCTGCCCTGGTCGACGCGGCTCTCGACCAGGATCTCGCCCCCCATCAGGCGCACGAACTGGCTGCTGATGAACAGGCCCAGGCCGGTGCCGCCCAGCTTGCGCTGGTGGTCGCCGGCCTGCTCGAACGGCTCGAAGATCGTGTCGATCTGGCCGCGCTCGATGCCGATGTCGGTGTCCTCGACCTCGAACAGCAGCCGGCCCGGCGGCGTGTAGCGCACGCGCAGGGCGACGCTGCCGTGGTCGGTGAACTTGACGGCGTTCGACAGCAGGTTGAGCAGGGCCTGGCGCAGCCGCTGCTCGTCGGCGCGCACGACGGCCGGCAGGTCCGGCGGCGGCGCGTACAGGAACGCGACCTGCTTGCGCTCGGCGCGCACGCGGATCATCTCGGCGATGGTGTGCAGGAATTCGGCCAGCGGCACGTCGGACGGGACCAGCGCCAGCTTGCCCGCTTCGATCTTGGCGGAGTCGAGGAAATCGTCGATCAGCGTCATCAGCTGCTCGCCGCTCTTCTGGATGACGAGCAGGCTCGCCGCCTGCTCGGCCGGCACCACGGCGTCGCGCTGCAGCAGCTGCGCATAGCCGAGGATGGCGTTCAGCGGCGTGCGCAGTTCGTGGCTCATCTGCGTCAGGAATTCGCTGCGCTGCCGCGCCAGGCGCTGCAATTCCTCCGTGCGCGCCTGCACGCGCTGCTCGAGGCTGCCGTTCAGCTCCTGCAGCTCGGCCTGCGACTGGCGCAGTTTCTGGTTCGTCGCCGACAGCATCCGGTGCGACTTGCGCAGGCGCACGAGGAAATAGCTCGTGCCCGCCAGGAAGGCGACGCAGGCGCCGAGCACGGTCCACGTCCAGCGCTGCCGCAGTTCGCGCTGTTTCAGCTCGAAGGCCTGCTGCTCGTTGCGCCGCGCCAGGTCGTCGATGGCGTGCTGCTTGGTTTCGGTTTCGTAGCGCTGCGCCAGTTCCAGCATGCGCGCGCTCGATTTCTCGACGGCCCCCTTGGCGCTCATGTCGGCCGCCTCGATCGACATCTGGTAGGCGCGCCGGTGGTCGCCGCGCGCGGCGTAGACGCCGGCCAGGCGGCGCGCGCTTTCGCTCATGTAGAGGGGGAAGTTGATTTCCTTGGCGATCCGGTAGGCGCTTTCGGCGTCGGCCCACGCCGGCGCCAGCTGCCCGAGCTGTTCGTAGGCCTTGCTGCGCGCGTTATACGTGAACCACAGGCCGATGCGGTTGTGCTGCCCGACGTAGATCGATTCGACCTCGTCGTACAGGGGCATCGCGGTGGCCGTCGCCTTGCGGTTGCGGAGCCGCTCGGCCAGGTTCAGCATGCCGAAGCCGAGGCCCGTCGACGTGTTCACGGTGCGGAAGATGTCGATGCCCTGGCGGATCAGCGCTTCGCCCCCGGGCGGGTCGCCGAAGTCGCCCTTGATGTTGCCCATGCCGATCAGCGCATAGCCTTCCAGCAGCCGCAATCCGGCGCCGTGGGCCGCCTCGTACATCTTCGTGTAGTGTTCGAGCGCTTCCTTGCGGCGCCCGCTCAGGTCGTAGGAAATAGCCATGCACTGGCGCGCGTAGGCCAGTTCGAGCGGATCCGCAAAGCGCCGCGCCGCCTCCATCTCGCGCATGCACAGCGTGACGGATTCGTCGAACTGGCCGATGCGGCGGTACATCATGGCCGTGCGCAGCATCGCTTCGCCCTGCAGGTCGCGCCGGTGCACCCCTTCCAGCACCGTCATGCTGCGCAGCGAATAGGTGACGATGTCGTCGACACGGCCGCGGAAGATCGCGTTCACGGACAGGTTCAGGTAGGCCTCGGCCTGGCCGGCGCGGTCCTGGACCTGCAGGGCCAGCTGCAAGGCCTGTTCCGCATGCACCTGGGCGTCTTCCGTCCGGGCCTGGTAGACCTCGGCGCGCGCCAGCGCGTTGAGGGCGCGCGCGCGGTCGACCGGCGTGGCGCCCAGCGGCACGTCCTCGGACAATTGCGCGGCGCGCCGGTACGCTTCCTCCACGTCGCGCTCGGCGAGCACGCGCATCGTCTCGACCTGG
Source organism: uncultured Massilia sp. (assembly GCA_966212555.1). Classification (GTDB taxonomy): domain Bacteria; phylum Pseudomonadota; class Gammaproteobacteria; order Burkholderiales; family Burkholderiaceae_D; genus Telluria. The sequence goes on along the minus strand of CBIHRX010000097.1, from coordinate 12,667 downwards.
CCACGCCATTCCTGCAGCGTCAGCGCGCGCGCCCCGCCGCTCAGCGCGAGACAGGCAAGGAACACGAAGAGAGGGCGCGTCATCGTACTGGACTCGTCGATTCGGATGATGGACGTTCCATGATAGCAGGCGCCGATGAGTCTGCCGACAGCCGCGCGGGGGCCGCGCGCAGGACGGCGTCGAGCGCCGCGCCCGGCATCGGCGCACCGAACAGGTAGCCCTGTACGAAGCGGCAGCCGTGCGCTTGCAGGCAGTCGACCTGGGCCGCCGTCTCGACGCCTTCGGCGATCACCTGCAGCCGCAGCGCCGCGGCCATCGACAGGATTGCCTTGACCAGTTCGCTCTTGTCGCCGTCCTGCGGGATGTCGCACACGAACGAGCGGTCGATCTTGATCTGGCTGACGGGGAAGCGGTTGAGATAGCCGAGCGCCGAATAGCCCGTGCCGAAGTCGTCGATCGAAATCACGAGGCCCAGCGCGTGCAGGCGGCCGAGCATGCACGCGATGTCCGCGTCGTCTTCCAGCAGCAGGCTTTCGGTGATTTCCAGCTTCAGCCAGTCCGGCCGGCAGCCGGTGGCGGCCAGCACGCGTTCGACCGTGGCGACGAAATCGTGGCGGATGAACTGGCGCGTGGAGACGTTGACGGAGACGGCGATCGGCCGGGCCAGGCCGCCGTTCCACGCGACGACGGCGCGGCAGGCGGTGGCGAGCACCCATTCGCCGATCTCGACGATGAGGCCGGATTCTTCGGCGATCGGAATGAACTTGTCCGGCGCGACGAAGCCGTGGTCCGGCCGGTGCCAGCGCAGCAAGGCCTCGACGCCGCTGACCGCGCCGTCGCGCAAGTCGATCTGCGGCTGGAAGTACAGCTCGAGTTCGCCGCCGCGCACGGCCTTGTGCAGCGCGGCCGCCAGCTCGAGGCGTGCCGCCGAGCGCGCCGTCAATTGCGCCACGTAGAACTGGAAATTGTTCAGCCCCGCGCGCCGCGCATGGTTCATGGCCGAACCGGCGAAGCGGAACAACTCGTCGAGGGCGACGCTGTCGTCCGGGTACAGCGCGATACCGACGCTGGCCGAGACGACGACCTCGTGCCCCTCGAGCAGGTAGGGTGCGGTCAGCGCGTCGATGAACGTGCGTGCGACGAGGCCGAACTCGTCCGGCCCGCGCATGCCGGGCAGCAGCACGGCGAATTCATCCCCGCCCAGCCGCGCCACCGTGTCGCTGGGACGCATCTGGCATTGCAGCCGCATGCCCGCCTCGCACAGCAGCGCGTCGGCGGCGCCGCGGCCGAGCGAATCGTTGACTTCCCCGAGGTGGTCCAGGCCGACGATCATGAACCCGAACTGGGTGCCGGCGCGGGCCCCGTCGGCGATCGCCTGGCGCACGCGATCGGCCAGCAGCGTCCGGCTGGGCAATCCGGTCAGTTCGTCGAACAGCGCCAGCGTGCGGTATTCCTCCTCGCGCCGGCGCAGGTCGTCCTCGAGCCGTTTCTGCCGGATGCTCAGGGTGCGCAGCCCGATCGCGTGGCCGCCCAGGGCCACCACGCCCGTCAGTCCGGCCGACAGCAAGGACATCTCCAGGGCCGCGTTCCAGTCCAGTCCGCCCTGGCGCCCGATATGGAGCGTGAACACGGCGAGCGCGCAGACGAGGCCCAGGACGCTGCTGCCGGCCAGGGCAAACAGCCCTATCTTGCGCACGTCCCCGTCCATGCCCTCAGGCCCGGCGCGCACGCAGGCCATCGTATTCGCCGTCGCCAGCCCGTTGTACCGCCATCTCTTCCTCCGGTTCCTGTCAGTTTCTTATGTGTAATTACTGATAATGAATGAGAGTGCCGGAGAATGCGACGCTTGAAAATCAGGCGGTCTTGATTTTGGGATAGTCCTTCATGAGGGCGGCATCAGGAAATCCTGATGCCGTCACAGGCGCAGCATGGCCACCACGCCGATCTGGCGGTCGTTGAGCCACGCGCCCTGGGGCCGGGTCGGGACGCCAAAATACGTCGAGCGGACGGTGCGCAGCAGGTTCGTGCCTTCCAGCGACAGGCTGAGCTTGTCGCTGACCCGGTACGTGAGCGAGGCGTCGAGCCAGCCGTAGCCGCGCATGAAGACCGGCAGGGTACCGACGCCCACGACACTGGTGTAACCGCTCAGGAATTTCGCGCGCCAGTTGTACGCGAGCCGCGCCGACAGCGCGTCTTTTTCGTACATGCCGACCAGGTTGACGCTGTGCCGGGAGAGGTTCGGCAACGGCTGGTTGCCGCCGGCGGCACTGTTCGGCATGTCGCTGTGCACGTAGGTGTAGTTGGCTTGCATGCCCAGTCCGCTCATCCATCCCGGCAGGGCGTCGAAGAATTGCTGGTAGCCGGCTTCCGCGCCCGCGATGCGGGCCTTGTTGCCGTTGCGCGGGCGGGTGACCTGGTACACGGCGCCATCGTGCGTTTCCGGCGCGCCGACGCTGGTGACGAAGCCGTCGACGTGCTTCAGGAACACCGTCGCATACAGCGAGGTCACCGGATCGACATAGCGTTCCACGGCCACGTCCAGGTTCGTGGACCGGACGGCTTTCAGGTCCGGATTGCCGGCGCTGCCCTGGTTCTGCGACGGGTTGATGGCGTTCGGGGTCAGCGTCAGCGACGGGGACAGCTGGTTGAAATCGGGATGCGTGATCGTCTTCGAGGCCGCGGCGCGCAGGTAGAGCCCGTGCCGGAGCCGATAGCGCAGGTTCGCGCTCGGCAGGACGTCGGTGGTGCCGCTGTCGACGTCGATGGGGGCGAGCGCGCCCGTGGCGGGGACCGACTGCGCACCCGACACGCTTTCGCGGGTATGGACGATGCGCAGTCCCGCGTTGCCGTCGAGGGACGCATCCCGGCCCTGGAACGTCGTCATCGCCCAGGCGGTGTGCGTGTTCTCGCGGATGTTCCACAGCGACAGCGGGTTGGCGGACGCCGGCACCGGCGCCGTGATGCCGAACGCGTTGCGCAGGCCGATGGCATCGCGGGCCGTGGCCAGGTTCGCCACGAGGAAGTTGCCGATGCCGGGCACACCCTGGCCCGGGAAGAAATCGCCGTACGGGTTCGGCATCAGGTATGCCGCCTTGTCGGGGGCCGTGAGCCCGTCGACGCTCTTGTCTGCGACGATCTGCCCGGGCGCGTTGCCGGCGCCGCGCCGGGCCAGGCGCACGCCCGCGGCCACGGTCTTGAAGAAGGGATGCGCCAGCCGGACCGTGCCGTCGAGCCGCGCGGCCGTCAGGCTGCCGGTGTACGGACGCGTGCGGTAGGCGACGCCGTCGTAGCGGAAACTGGCCGGGTCGAGCAGGTTCGTGCCGGCGACGCTGGTGCCGGGCACCTTCGTCGACAGGTCCTGCGTGAAGCGGGCGGCCGTGCCGGCGAGATACGGCCCGGAGTAGAACAGGTAGTCGTTGCCGGACGTGCGGCTGAGATCGGCCGTGACCGTCAGCGCGGACCCGGTCCAGCGGCCGCCGACGGCAAGCTGGCGCGTGCGGTCCGTCACGTCGCGGGCTGCGCTCAGCACGGACATCGCCGCATTGGTCCACGTGATGCGTTGCAGGTCGTTCGTCCCCGGAAAGAGGACGGGACTGCCGGCGACGAACGTGGGCGCGGCCGCGACGTTGATCTGCTGCGAATCCTGCTTCGTCTTGAATTCCGCGTAATTGCCTTCGGCGTAAAGCTCAAGCGACTTGTCCGGGCGCCATTGCAGGACGAAGGCGCCGGCATTGCGCTCGCGGTCGCCGCTACTCGTCGTTTCCGACGTGCCGTTGGGGACGACGACGCGCTGCCCGGGCACGATGTCGGTGCGCGTGACCGGGTTCCCGGCCGACTTCTGGTCCTCGCGCCAAGCGCGCATCTGGTGCGACAGGGTCACGAGCAGGCCGACTTCGCCGCCGCCGGCCTGGCGGCGGTCGCTCGCGAGGATGGACAACTGGGGCTGCGTGCGTTTGGCGAGATCGCCGCGGAGCATGCGCACCGAACCGGCGACCTGGCGGCCGCTGAAGTCGAACGGACGGCGCGTGCGCAGGTCGATCGTGCCGCCGACGCCGCCCTCCAGCAGGTCGGCGGATGACGTCTTGTAGACGTCGATGCCGGCCAGCAGCTCGGCGGGGATGTCCGCGAAATCCAGGTTGCGGCCCGTGCCCGCGGTGAAGACTTCGCGGCCGTTGAGCGTCGTTTCCATCTGCGTCAGCCCGCGGATCGCGACGCCCGCGCCTTCTCCGCGGTCGCGCAGGATCTGCACGCCGGTGATGCGCTGCAGCGCGTCCGTGACGCTGATGTCGGGCAGCCTGGTGATGTCTTCGGCGACGACGGCGTCGACGATGCCGAGCCGCTGGCGCTTGATGTCCTGGGCCGACATCAGGCTCGCGCGTTTGCCGTCGACGACGACGATGGGGGGCCGTGCGTCGAGGGCGTCCTGCGCACGGGCATTACCGAGCTGGACCATGGCAAGGGCCACGGCCGCGGCAATCAAAGTGGGTTGGCGTTGTATTGACATTATCATATGATATCTGAAAGAAACACGAGCGCCGATGCTTGGCGCCGATAAACAACAGTGTTCCAATGGCGGCATGACACCGTTATCCGATTTCCCGGCCGACGCGCTCGGCCGCCATCACGCCCCGGCGCCCGACGCGCGCATCGTCTGCCTCGTGCCCTCGATCACCGAACTGCTGTGCGACCTGGGCCTGGCCGGCAAGCTCGTCGGCCGTACCGGCTTTTGCATCCATCCGCGCGACGTCGTCGCCGCCATCCCCAAGGTGGGCGGCACGAAGGACGTCAACATCGAGAAGATCCGCAAGCTGGCGCCCACGCACGTCGTCGTCAACATCGACGAGAACGAAAAGCCGACCGTGGAGAAACTGGCCGAATTCGTGCCGCACGTGGTCGTCACGCATCCGAACACGCCGCGCGACAACCTGCACCTGGCGCGGCTGATGGGCGGGATCTTCGGCGCGGAGGAGGCCGCCGCGCGCTGGTGCGTCGAATTCGAGGCCGAGCATGCGGCGCTGCACGCGTCGCCGACAGGTCCGGCGCGCACCGTGCTCTACTGCATCTGGCAGGATCCGTGGATGACGGTGTCGAAGGATACGTATATCGCGGCCATGCTGGCCGAACTGGGCTGGCGCGTGCCGGACCTGGGCACGGACCGCTATCCGCGCTTTGCATGGTCGCAGGACCTCGTCGACGGGCTCGATGCGGTGCTGCTGTCGACCGAGCCCTACCGCTTCACGGAAGACCACGCGGACGCGCTGGAAAAGCAGCTGGGCATTCCCGTCTTCCTCGTCGACGGCGAGATGATGTCGTGGTACGGCAGCCGGGCGCTGGCCGGGCTGCGTTATCTGCGGACGCTCAAGTAAAGGCCGGCGCCGCGCCGCGGCGGGCCCACACGTTGCGCAGCCACGTCGCGACCGGTTTTTCCACGCAGCGGTGCACGACCAGCGCCGCCACGCAGGCCACGGCGACGGCACCGGTGAGCAGCAGGGCGCCCGGGCCGGCGTAGTGCAGCTTGCGCGCGACCTCGACGGCGATGCTGATCGCGATGCCGTGCGTGAGGTAGAGCGGATAGGACAGCGCGCCCAGCAGGGCGCCGATACGGCCCACGCGCAGGCTGCCTGCCGTTTCGGCCGCGACGAGGCCCGTGATGACGCAGGCGGAACTCACGCCGTACAGCAGCACCGGCAACAGGCCGTGCTCGGCCATGCTCTTGTAGAGACCAGTATCTTCCACGAGGCCCGTGGCCAGGAAGGCGAGGCCGCCCGCCAGCGCGAGCAGCCGCGGGAAGGCGATCGTGCGATGACGCAGTACCCACGCCACGCCCATGCCCAGAAGGAACAGCAGGTTGTAGGGCGAGGCGAGCGTCCTGACGGTGTCGCCGAACAGGCCCGGCGGCAGGCGCAGGTCGACTACGCGCGCCGTGCAGAACAGGATCGCCCACGCGAGCAGCACCCAGCGGCTCACGCGTACGCGCCAGATGGCCAGGCCGAACAGGGCGTAGAACAGGACTTCGTGGACGAGGGTCCAGGACTGGATCAGCATCGGCAACTGGCTCTGCGGCAGCAACAGCACGGATTTGATCCAGGTGTCCCACGCGAAGTTCCCCGCGAACCAGTATTTCGCCGTGATCAGGACCATGACGATCAGGTACAGCGGATAGATGCGCGTCGCGCGTTTCCACGCGAACGACGCCAGCCTGCCGGGACGGTCGAGGTCGGCGTGGTGGATGTAGTAGATGATGTAGCCGGACAGGACGAAGAAGAATGGCACGCCCGCGTGGCCGAAGCTGAAGAAGCCGCCGAACGGCGCGCCACGTCCCGGCTGGGCCAGTTCGACGACATGCGCGCCGTGGAAGAACGCCACGAGCAGCGCGGCGATGCCGCGGGCCGCTTCGATGGTCAGGAGTTTGTCCGTCCGGGCGGCAGGGCCGGCGTGTTGTGGTTGTGCGGTATTGGACATGGTGCTTGAGGTTGTCCGCAGAAGCGTATATTGACGCTCCGGTTGACGCAAGCACAATTAATTTTTACAACACTTTTCGCGGGCAACGGACCGGCGGCGGTCCGTTGCCGTGGCGACGATCAGGAATTGCTGGTCAGGTCTTTATCGGACTCGGCGTCGACGGGCAGTGGCTCGCGCTTGTTCTTGTCGTTCAGGCGGCCGATGGCGCTGTCCAGGGCGCGCTTGAGCTTGCCGACGGCGCTCGTGATCGACTGTTGCAGGTTTTCCGCATGCGCGTGCACGACGACGGGCGCGTAGCCGGAGACGAGCGCCTCCATCATGCAGTAGTTGCTGCCGTCTTCGTGCTTTTCCTTGTTTTCGTTGGAGAGGTGCACGTCCACGCGGCGCACGTGGTCGCCGAAGCGGCCGATCGCTTCTTCGACCAGGGTGCGGACACGTTCGTCGAGGCCCGAATGGCGCTGGATGGTGTTGTCGGTGTTGACATTAACTTCCATAAACTCCTCCAAAAGTGGTCACATTTGCATCGATGTTACCCGCTCCGGAGAAAAGCCGGCGTCCCGCACGCGCACTCAGGTGTTCACGAGGCTCGCCGCGATGTTCACGGACAGCCCGAGGATGACGAGGTTGAAGAAGAACGCGAGCACGCAGTGGCCCAGCACGAGCTTGCGCATGGCGCGCGTCTTGACCGTCACGTCCGACGTCTGCACGGCGACCGACAGGGTGAACGAGAAGTACAGGAAGTCCCAGTAGTTCGGCTGCGTGTGCTGGTCGGGGAATTCAAGCGGCAGCGCGTGCTTGCTGGCCGTGTAGTAGATGTGGGCGTAATGGAAGCAGTACATGACGCCGACCAGCAGCCAGGAACCGATCACGGTCAGCGCCGTGAACGCATAGTGCAGGGCCTTCACGTGCTCCGACGCATCCCGCATGTTCGCCAGTTCCGTCACGATGGCATACACGCTCAGGATCGCGCCGACGACGACGGCGCCCAGCACGGCGCCGCCGCTTTCGTCCTGCTTTTCGGCGATCGAGCGCACCCGGCTGTGGTCGGCGCGGAACATCGTCCACGCCATCGCCAGCAGATAGATCCAGACGCCGCTGTTCCAGCCGATCAGGGCGCGCCGCAGGTCGGTGTAGCGCTCCGGGACGAGGAGCCCGACGATCACGCCCAGCGCCAGCGCGCCGAGCAGGTACGGGCGGCTGCGGATGAAGCGTAACAGGAAGCCCGGGCGCTCTTCCCTCACGTGGCGCCCGCCTTGGCGGCCCGTTCCGCGTCGTGGTGCGGGAAGCGGTCCATGCGCGACAGCACGGGGAACAGCTTCATCCACGTGCCCGTGACGACCAGCGTGGCGACGCCGCCGAACACGATCGCGCGCACGAGGCCGAACCAGCTCGCCGTGAGGCCCGATTCGAATTCGCCCAGCTCGTTCGAGGCGCCGATGAACACGGCGTTCACGGCGCTGACGCGGCCGCGGATCTCGTCCGGCGTCTCGTACTGCACGAGCAGGTGGCGGATGTAGACGCTGACCATGTCGCCCGCGCCCAGCAGGAACAGCGCGACGAGGGCGACATAGAAGCTGTGCGTGAGGCCTATCGTCACGGTGGCCGCGCCGAACAGGGCGACGCCGCCGAACATCCACGCGCCGACCTTGCGCGTGATGGGCCAGAATGCGAGCGCGATCGAGCACAGCGTGGCACCCGCGCCGGGCGCCGTGCGCAGCAGGCCCAGGCTCGTCGGGCCGGCGTGCAGCACGTCGTGGGCATACGCGGGCAGCAGGGCGGTGGCGCCGCCGAACAGCACGGCGAACAGGTCGAGCGAGATCGCACCCAGCACGATCGGCCGCGACCACACGAAGCGCAGGCCTTCCAGCAAGGTGTGCCAGCTGACGGGCGCCTTGTTCATGACCTGCGGCGCGCTCTTCGTGCCGGCCATCAGCAACACGGCGATGACGAGCAGGGTGCTCGACACGGCATACACGACGTTCGGCCCGAACACGTACAGCAGGCCGCCCAGCACGGGGCCGGCGATCACGGACACCTGGAACGTGGACGAGCTGAGCGCCACGGCCTGCGAGAAATCCTTCGTGGAGACGAGGTTGCGCAGCACGGCCTGCGACGCCGGCTGCATGAAGGCGCGCGCGCTGCCGAACAGCACGAGCACGGCATAGACGGGCCATACGGTCTTGCTGCCGGACAGCGTGAACGCGACGAGCAGCAGGCTGCACAGCAGCTGCGTGGCCATGCACGCGATGACGATCTTGCGGCGGTTGTGCGTGTCGGCCACGTGGCCGGCCCACAGGATCAGCACGAGGAACGGGGCGAACTGGGCGAGACCGATGAGGCCGAGGTCGAACAGGCTGTGGGTGATCTGGTAGACCTGCCAGCCGATGGCCACGCTCTGCATCTGGACGGCGAGCGTGCCGAGGAAGCGCGAGGACAGGTAGAAGGAGACGTTACGGTTGCGCAGGACGGCCAGGCGGCCTGTCGGAGAAAGCACGGACATAGGTTGAATTGAGGGTAAGGCAAGAATGCCAACCATCATTGTGCCCGATGTTCGACGAACCCGCTGTCTTGACGGCGGGGATTGGTGGGCGGCCTCCGCCCACCGTGCGTCGCCCGCGACGTTATTTCTTGACGAACCGGATCGCGAACTTGTCGTCCGGCGCGCCCTTCATTTCGAAGAACGGCTGCTCGCGCGGGTCGGACGGCGCGCGCAGGTAGTCGCTCTTCGCATCCACCTTGAAGCCGGCCTTCGTCACCTCGTCGACGACCGTGTCCTCGTCGATGCGGTGCAGCGTCTTCGTGGCCGTGAGGCCGCTGCCCTTTTTGGCCGCGTTGTCGATGATGACGAGGTGGCCGCCCGGCTTCAGGGCGTCGTACAGGCGCTTGTTGAGCGCGGCGCGGTCGGCCGGCGTGTTGGCGATGTCGTGGTACGACATGTTGATCGTGACGAGGTCCAGCGGCGGCGTGCCTTTCGGGACCGGATCGTTGAAGTCCGCCACGACGGCGTGCAGGTTCGGCAGCGTGGCGTGGCCCAGGCGTGCGTCCAGCTTGGCGTTCGGCTTGGCGTTCTGGGCCCACACTTCGCCCTTGCCGCCCACGGCCGCCGCCAGCAGGGCCGCGGTGGCGCCGCCGCCGGACGACACGTCGAGCACCTTCATGCCCGGCTTCACCTGGGCGAACGTGAGGAATTCGGCGGACTTGCGGTGTTCGTCGCCCTTGCGGTCGTCGTCGGTGCGCAGCGGGCTGGCGAGGACGGCTTGCCAGTTGTTGCCGGCCTGGTCGGCAGCGTGGGCGGGGAGGGCACCCGAAAGGAGGGCTGTCGACGCGAGGGCGGCCGACAGGGCGAGCAGGACAGGGGCACGGCGGAGCGTCTTGTGCATGTTGGGAGCCTTTCTCGATTGGGAACCGGCCGGCGCGGCCGGGGCAACCGCGAACATACTCCAAATTCTTGTCGAGATATACAGGAATCGAATCTGCATGTCAGCCCCGCCGGGACGTCACGGCTGGGCCAGGTCCGCTTCCGTCGTGAAGGCGTCGGCGTAGAACTCGTCGGCCGGCAGGCCGCACTGCTCCACGTAGTCGCGCCGCGCGGAATCGACCATGATCGGCGCGCCGCACGCATACACCTGGTGGTTCGAGAGGTCGGGAATGTCCTGCATCACCGCCGCGTGCACGAAGCCCGTGCGGCCGGTCCAGGCGTCTTCCGGCAGCGCGTCCGAGATGACCGGCACGTACGTGAAATGCGGCAGCTCGCGCGCCCACTGCTCGCACAGGTCGTGCATGTACAGGTCCTGCGGCCGGCGTCCGCCCCAGTACAGGGCGACGGGACGTTCCGACTTCAGGTGGATCATGTGCTCGACGAGCGCCTTGACCGGGGCGAAGCCGGTGCCGGAGGCCAGCAGCACGATCGGCTTGTCGGACTCCTCGCGCAGGAAGAACGTGCCCAGCGGACCTTCGAAGCGCAGGATGTCGCGCTCCTTCATCGTCGAGAAGACGTGGTCCGTGAACAGGCCGCCGGGCAGGTGCCGGATGTGCAGTTCGATCGGGCCGCCCAGCGACGGCGCGCTGGCGATGCTGTAGGCGCGGCGCTTGCCGTCCTTGAGCATGAATTCGATGTACTGGCCGGCGCGGTAGGCGAGGGCTTCGTTGGCCGGCAGTTGCAGGGTGAGGACGACGACATCCGGCGCGGCGCGGCGGATGGCGGTGACGCGCGTCGGCATCTTGCGCACCGGGTATTCGCTGCTGCCGCCCACTTCGCGCGCTTCGATCACCACGTCGCCCTCGGGCACGGCACAGCACATCAGCGCAAAGCCCTGCAGCTTCTCCTGCTCGGACAGGGCGCGCGCCTGGTGCGGTTTGTGGTGGATCGTCCCTTCGACGACCTTGCCCTTGCAGGAACCGCAGGCGCCGTTCTTGCAGCCGTACGGCAGGCCGATGCCGGAGCGGATCGCGGCCGCGAGCACGGTTTCGTCCGCGTCGCAGTCGTAGTGGTGGCCGCTGGGCTGGACAGTGATCTGAAACGTCATACAATCCTCGAATGGATACAAAAAACAATGTCACAAAAAACAATGTCAGGTTCAACAAGCCGCGCCTCCTGATCGTGGGCTGCGGCGACGTCGGCATGCGTTTGATGCCGCTGGTGCGCGAGCATTTTCGCGTGTTCGCCGTGACGAGCCAGCCGGCCCGGTGCGCGGCGCTCCGCGCGGCGGGCGCCATCCCCGTCGTGGCCGACCTCGACCGGCCCGCGACGATGAAGCGCCTGGCCGGACTGGCGCAGCGGGTCGTTCATCTTGCGCCGCCACAGCAGGATGGCGCGCTCGATTTGCGCACGCGCAATTTGACCGCCATTCTACCCGAGGGCGCGCAGGTGGTTTATGTCAGCACCACGGGCGTCTACGGCGACCGTGGCGGGGCCGCGACCCCGGAGACGACGCCCGTCGCCCCGCGCAATGCCAGGGCGCGGCGCCGCGTGGACGCGGAGCGCGTGCTGCGCGCGTGGGCCGTGGCGAGCGGGGGCAAGGTGGCGATCCTGCGCGCGCCCGGCATCTATGCGGCGGACCGCCTGCCCATCGAGCGGCTGCGGCGCGGCACGCCGGCGCTGGCACCTGCGGACGACGTGTACACGAACCACATCCACGCGGACGACCTGGCCCGCCTGTGCGCGCTGGCGCTGTTCCGGGCGCGGCCGGGGCGCGTCTACAACGCGTCCGACGATACGCGCATGAAGATGGGGGATTATTTCGATCTCGTGGCCGACGCCTTCGGCCTGGCCCGGCCGCCGCGGCTGGCGCGCGCCGAGCTGGAACAGGCCGTGTCGCCCATGCTGCTGTCGTTCATGTCGGAATCGCGCCAGCTGGACAACCGCCGCATCGGTACGGAACTGCGCGCGCGCCTGCGCTATCCGCACGTCGGCGATGGAATAAGGGCGGCTTAAGCATTTTGCAACTGATCCATGTATCATTCGGGTACGCCATAGAGCGACCATACAAAGAACTTATATTTCCCGAAACTGGCTGATTTTCCGTAACCCACTATGGGTCGCGGAGAATTTCCCATGGATGTCACAAGCGAAAGACGAACATGCCCATCAGACGCATACCCGATGGCGCCGAGTACGACCCGAACCGGGTGCTCGACGCCATCATCAACAAACTCAAGCTCAAGAACGACGCCGCGCTGTCGCGCGTGCTGGAAGTGGCGCCGCCCGTGATCAGCAAGATCCGCCACAACACCCTGCCGATCGGCGCCACGATCCTGCTGCGCATGCACGAGGTGTCCGACTACAGCATCCGCGAGCTGCGCGCGCTGATGGTGCGGGGGGATGCCGCGGGCGCCGGCGTGGCCTGAGCCAAAAAAAATCCGCCGCGGGATACCGGGCGGATCAGACTGCGCGGCCGGCAGTCGCGGCCGCCGCAGGAGGATGGGGCGCGGTTGGCGCCCGCTTGCCTCAGGTGGCCGCTGCGGCCTTGCTTGCGGCGTGCGGCCCGGCGCACCAGGCGGTGCCGGCGTTGATCGTGCCCGCGGCGCGCTGGATCGCCTTGTCGATGTGCGGTCCGGCGCACCAGGCCGTGGCGGCGCCGGTCGTGCCCGCGGCGCGCTGGATCGCCTTGTCGATGTGCGGTCCGGCGCACCAGGCCGTGGCGGCGCCGGTCGTGCCCGCGGCGCGCTGGATCGCCTTGTCGATGTGCGGTCCGGCGCACCAGGC
>CBIHRX010000096.1:0-20793 GCA_966212555.1 uncultured Massilia sp. | reverse complement strand
CCCATCGCGCCCCAGCAGCGCCTGCACGACCTGCTCCGGCAACTGGATCGTGTCCAGCACCTCCTTCATCGGTAGTCCCAGCAGGCGGTCCAGCAGCGAGAACATGCCCGCCACGAACAGGTGTTCGCCTTCGCCGCGCGGCAAATACGTCTGGCCCAGCAGTTCGCACAGGCGCGCACGCACGACGGCCGTTTCCATCAGCACGGGCGAATAGCCGCTCGTGCTGGCCGTGGCGAGCAGCAGGACGAGCCAGCGGTACAGCGGCGCGTAGCCGAGCATCGCGATCGCCTGGCGCAGCGACTGGATGTCGCGGCCCGCCCCGAAGCCGGCCGAATTGATGAAACGCAGGAGTTTATAGATCAGCGCCGGGTCGCGCTTGAGCACGGCCTCGATCTTGGGCACGTCCTCGTTGTTCTGCACCATCTGCATCAGCTGCAGGATGATGGTCTGGGCCGGATTCATGCCCTTGACGGGGTTGCCCGGCCGCGGCGTCAGGTGCAGCTTGCCGACGAAGGCATCCAGGCCCAACGCGGCGCAGGCGTCGAAGTCCTGCCACGTCGACACGGGGCGCCCGACGAGGCGCAGCGCCGACTGCCTGGCGGCCGCGTACGCGCGCGCCTGGGCAGCCACGTCGGCGCCGGCGAAGCGCACTTCCGCATACGACGCAAAGGGAGACAGGTTCTTGCCCAGCAGCGCCAGGTCGGCGCCGCGGATCGAGATGCCGACGCCGCCGGCGCGCAGTGCCTGCACCGCCGCGCGGGTATCGGGATTCGCGAGATCGCGCACGCGCAGGGAAAGGACGGTGCGTTCCGGCGGCAGCGCGTGCAGCGCGTCGAGCGACAGCATCGCGGGCACGGCGTCGAGGAACAGGATCTTGTCGCGCAGGAGCCAGCCCTGCTCCTCGTCGACCACGTGTTCGGCCACGAAGGCGACGAGGCGTTCGAGGTCGGCGTCGCCGAGTGCCTGGCCGTCGCGCTGTTGCCAGCAGAGCTCATACCCGATCACGCGTTGCTTCGGATCGAGCAGGGGTTCACGGACGATGAAGTGAGTCTGGTGCATGTTTGTAACGATCGCCGGGTGGAACGAAAAACGGCGGCTCGATGCCGCCGCGGCGGGATCAGAAACCCAGGCTGTCCAGCAAGTCGTCGACCTGGCCCTGGTCGGCCACGACGTCGCTATTGCCTTCCGGGTTGATCTGCGGACCGTTCAGCAAGCCATTGTCGAGCTCGCGCTTGATTTCGCTCGGGGCGAAATCGACGAGCACTTGCACCAGCTGCTTTTCCAGGTTCTGGGCGATGCCCGTGATACGCGAGATCACCTGGCCGGTCAGGTCCTGGAAGTCCTGGGCCATCATGATGTCCATCAAATGCGACTTCGTGGCGCTGGCCGCTGTGCGCGACTCGGCCAGGCTGGCGACGGTGCGCTCGGCCAGCGCACGCCAGTCGCCGTCGGCGCCTGGTGCGGCCAGCAGGGCCTGCCACGACTGGCTCAGTTCGGCGGCACGGTCGTCGATGCCGTCCTGCAGCGGATTGGCGGCATCGGTCGCGTCGAGTACGCGCTTGGCCGATTGCTCGGACAGCCGGACGACGTAATCGAGACGGTCGCGCGCATCGGGGATGTCGCTGGCGGCCTTCTCGATCAGCTTGTCCAGGCCCAGCCCGCGCAGGCTTTCGTGCAATGCGCGGGTCATGTGCCCGATCCGGCTCAGGACCTCGTCGGACGAGGTCGAGTCGGCGATGTGCTCGCTCATTTACGCGGCCTTTTCCATCTTTTCGAAAATCTTGTTCAGCTTTTCGTCCAGCGTGGCCGCGGTGAACGGCTTCACGACGTAGCCGTTGGCGCCGGCTTGCGCCGCCGCGATGATGTTTTCCTTCTTGGCTTCGGCGGTCACCATCAGCACCGGCAGCTTGGCCAGTGCGGGATCGGCACGAATGTTCTGCAGCATCGTCAGGCCGTCCATGTTCGGCATGTTCCAGTCGGACACGACGAAATCGAATTGTTCGCTGCGCAGCTTGGCCAGTGCCTGGACACCGTCTTCCGCTTCGTCGACATTGCCGTAACCCAGTTCTTTCAGCAGATTCTTGACGATGCGTCGCATCGTCGAAAAATCGTCAACAACCAGGAAACGCATCTTAGGGTCAGCCATGAATTACTCCGTTGTTTCTCTAACTCTGATTATGAGGCCTGTTCAAACGCCTCTTGTGTGTTGGTCGGTTCGGCACTGCGAATACAGGCTAAAGCATAGCAGTTTTGTTGCTCTACGGCGATAAAACCGCAGTGAAAGCCACGCCTGCGGATCAAACGCGCAACGCCCGACCCCCATGCGTTGCCAGATGGCCAAGCACGAGGCCCGGCAGTGCGCTCAGGGCGGCCACCTCGTGGGCGGCGCCGATGGCGATCGCTTCGCGCGGCATGCCGAACACGACGCACGACGCTTCATCCTGGGCGAAATTGTGGGCGCCCGCGTTCTTCATCTCCAGCATACCCTGTGCGCCGTCTTTTCCCATGCCCGTCAGGATCACGCCGACGGCGTTCTTGCCGGCCGCCTGCGCCGCCGAGCGGAACAGGACGTCCACGGACGGACGGTGGCGGTTGACCGGCTCGGATTGCTCGATCTTCGTCATGTAGTTGGCGCCGGAGCGCGTCAGCAGCAGATGCGAGTGCCCCGGGGCGATGTACGCATGACCCGGCAGCACGCGCTCGTTGCCGGCGGACTCGACGACGCTGATCTTGCACAGCGAATCGAGGCGGCGCGCGAACGACGTCGTGAACCCTTCCGGCATGTGCTGGGCGATCAGGATGCCGGGGCAGTCGGACGGCATCTGCATGAGGAATTCGCGGATCGCTTCCGTGCCGCCCGTCGAGGCGCCGATGATGATCAGCTTTTCCGACGACGTCAGCGGGCTGCGCAGCTGCGGCAGCGGGGTCGCGGCGCCGCCCGCGGCCGACTGCAGGGTGCGCGGCTTGATGCGGGCGCGCGACGCGCCGCGGATCTTGTCGGCGATCAGTTCTGTGTACTCGCGCATGCCGCTCTGGATCGAGATCTTGGGTTTGGTGACGAAATCGACGGCGCCCAGTTCCAGCGCGCGCATCGTGATCTCGGAGCCGCGCTCCGTCAGCGACGACACCATCAGCACGGGCATCGGACGCAGGCGCATGAGCTTTTCGAGGAAGTCGAGGCCGTCCATCTTCGGCATCTCGACGTCCAGCGTGAGCACGTCCGGATTCGTGCGCTTGATCAATTCGCGCGCGACGAGCGGATCGGGTGCAACGCCGACGACTTCCATGTCGGGCTGCGAATTGACGATCTCGGTCATCACACTGCGGATCAGGGCGGAATCGTCCACGATCACGACTTTGATCTTCGTCATACTTAACACCTTTCTCTTCAGAACAGGTCGACGGCGCCGCTGACGGGCGTGACCTTGAGGCGGCTGGCGTAATCGAGCTCGCGCTTCGCCAGCGTGTCGTTATGGGTCTGCATCAGTTTCTTGACGAGCACCTTGCCCGTGCGCGGGAAGAAATACACCTTGCGCGGGTAGATATCGTTCAGGTCCTCGGCCAGCACGGGAATCCGTTCCGTCTTGAGGAAGTTGATGACGAACGCGGCATTGCGCTCGCCCACGTTCATCGCGGAAAAACCGCGCAGCACGGCGCCGCCGCCGAACACCTTCGCTTCCAGGTGTTCGCGCCGCGCGCCGGCCTTGAGCAGGTCGTTGATCAGCACTTCCATCGCATACGTGCCGTAGCGCATCGAGGCCGAGACGGGGTTGCCCGGGTCGCCGCCGTCCGGCAGCATGAAGTGGTTCATGCCGCCCAGGCCCTTCACGCGGTCGCGCACGCAGGCCGACACGCACGAGCCGAGCACCGTCACGATCAGCATGTCCTTGCCGGTGTAGTAGTACTCGCCGGGCAGGATCTTGGCCGCGTCGCAGTCGAAGGTGCGGTCGTAGTAGACGTTGGTGGCGAAATGGCTGTTCGTTTCCATGGTCGGGTGGCCGTCAGCCGTGATTCAGTTCGTAGACCGTCTTGCCGCGCAGGCGCAGCGCGTCGGAGACGTACAGGAAGTTCTCGGAATGGCCCGCGAACAGCAGCGCGTCCGGCTTCATCAGGGGCACGAAGCGCGACAGGATCTTGCGCTGCGTGGCCTTGTCGAAGTAGATCATCACGTTGCGGCAGAAGATGGCGTCGAACGGGCCCTTGACGTCCCAGCCGTCGGCCAGCAGGTTCAGCTGGCGGAACGTGATCAGCTGGCGCAATTCCGGGCGCACGCGCACGAGGCCTTCCTGGGCCCCCTTCCCTTTCAGGAAAAAGCGGCGCAGGCGCGCCTGTTCCATCTTGTCGACGCGCTCGCTCGGATACACGCCGGCGCTGGCCGTGGCCAGCACGTTCGTGTCGATGTCGGTGGCGACGATCTGGACCGGCGGCGTCAGCGTGTCGAACGCCTCGCATACGGTCATCGCGATCGAATACGGTTCTTCGCCGGTGGAACTGGCCGAGCACCAGATCGTGAGCGGTCCGCCGTGCCGCGTGCGCGCCTTGTGCACGTGTTCGGCCAGCAGCGGGAAGTGGTGCGCCTCGCGGAAGAACGACGTGAGGTTCGTCGTCAGCGCGTTCGTAAACGATTCCCACTCGGCCGGCATGCGGCCCGCTTCCAATGCATCGAGGTAGGACGCGAACGACGCGATGCCGTTGGCGCGCAGGCGCCGCGCGAGCCGGCTGTAGACCATCTCCTGCTTGCTGTCGGCCAGCGAGATGCCGGCGCGCTGGTAGATCAGGCCCCGCACGCGCTCGAAATCGGCGCGCGTGAAGTTGAATTCCTTGCCCGTCTCCGGCTTCGTCGTATTGGTGGGCGGCACGTTATAACCTATGGATGAAATCGTTCTGCGGACCGCGTACGGTCCGGGTGTCCCTTGCGCCGCGCTGTATGCTTTATGCCGCCATCCGGTCCATCAGGCCCATCTCGCTGGACGACATGAGGCGGTCGATGTCGATCAGGATGAGCATGCGTTCGTCGACGGTGCCGAGGCCGGTCAGGTACTCGGAGTTGAAGGCGCTGCCCATCTCCGGTGCCGGCTTGATCTGGTCCGGAGTGAGCGTGGTCACGTCCGACACGCTGTCCACGACCATGCCCATGATGCGGCCGCCGATGTTCAGGATGATCACGACGGTGAACTGGTCGTACGTCGGCGTGCCCAGGTTGAACTTGATGCGCATGTCGACCACGGGGATGATGATGCCGCGCAGGTTGATGACGCCCTTGATGAATTCGGGGGCGTTGGCGATGCGCGTCACGGCTTCGTAGCCGCGGATCTCCTGCACCTTCAGGATGTCGATGCCGTATTCCTCGGAGCCGAGGGTGAAGGCCAGGTATTCGCTGCCGCTGCCGTCGTGGGCATCGTTCGGCTTGTTCGTCGGTTGAGTGGACATGTCGGTTCCTTGTCGGAGCAAAAGTACGGGTTATTCAGAAGATGACGGATTCGTCGGACAGCTGGCGCGACGAGCGCAGGAGCGCCGCGACGTCCAGGATCAGCGCCACGCCGCCATCGCCGAGGATGGTGGCGCCGGAGATCCCGGCCACCTTGCGGTAGTTCGCTTCCAGGTTCTTCACGACGACCTGCTGCTGGCCGACCAGTTCGTCCACGAACAGCGCGGCCTTGCGTCCTTCCGCCTCGAGGATCACGAGGATCCCTTCGCACGGATCGGTGATGCGCGGCTCGATGTTGAACATCTGGTACAGCGGGATCAGCGGCAGGTATTCGCCGCGCACCTTCACCACGCGGCCCTGGCCGTGGATTTCCTTGACGTCGGCGCGCGCCGGCTGCAGGGACTCCACGACGAAGCCCAGCGGCAGGATGTAGATCTCGTCGCCGCTGCGGATCGACATGCCGTCCAGGATCGCGAGCGTCAGCGGCAGCGAGATCAGGATCGTCGTGCCGAAGCCGCGCGCCGAGCGGATGTCGATGGTGCCGCCCAGCGCCTGGATGTTGCGCTTGACGACGTCCATGCCGACGCCGCGGCCGGAGACGTCGGTGACGATGTCCGCCGTCGAGAAGCCCGGCGCGAAGATCAGTTGCCAGACGTCGGCGTCGCTCATGTTGTCCGACACCGGCAGGCCGTTCTGCTTCGCCTTGGCCAGGATCTTGTCGCGATTCAGGCCGCCGCCGTCGTCGGCCACCTCGATCACGATGTTGCCGCCCTGGTGCGCGGCGGACAGGAACAGGCGGCCCGATTCCGACTTGCCGGCGGCCACGCGCGCGGCGGGCAGCTCGATGCCGTGGTCGATCGAATTGCGCACCAGGTGCGTGAGCGGATCGACGATGCGCTCGATCAGGCCCTTGTCCAGTTCCGTCGCGGCGCCGTTGGTGATGAAGTCGACCTTCTTGCCCAGCTTGCCGGCCAGGTCGCGCACCATGCGCGGGAAGCGCGAGAACACGAAGTCCATCGGCATCATGCGGATCGACATGACGGCTTCCTGCAGGTCGCGCGTATTGCGCGTCAGCTGCGACACGGACGCGAGCAGGCGCTGGTGCACCATCGGGTCGAGGCCGTCGCTGCGCTGCTCGATCATCGCCTGCGTGATCACCAGTTCGCCGACGAGGTTGATCAGCTGGTCGACCTTTTCGATCGACACGCGGATCGACGACGATTCGGAACCCTGCGCGTGGCTGCCTTCGGCGGCCTTCTTGGCGGCCTTCTTCTCGGCCGCCACTTCGGTGATTTCGAGCGGCTCCGGCTTCGCGGGCGCAGGCGGCGGCGTCTCCGCGACGATGCCGGCTTCCAGACGGATCTGCTCGATCGGCTGGAAGAAGCCGTAGCCCAGTTCGTCCTCGGACGGTTCTTGCGTGGCCGCGTCGGTCGTGTCGGTCGGATCGAAGAAGCCGTAGCCCTGCTCGTCCTCGATGCGGGCCCGTTCGGCCGCTTCCCTGGCGCGCTGCTCGGGCGTGAGCGGGGGCGCCTCGAAGATCTTGAGGTCGTTCGGGTCGAGCACGAAGGAGCAGATGGCGACGATGTCGTCCAGGCTCTCGTGCGTCATGATGATCAGCGCCGTGCGTCCCGCTGCGAGGGGCACGACGGACACGCGGCCCAGCAGGCCGAGTTCGTCCACGAGCGCGTCGACGTCGCGCTTGGCGAGGTCGGGGAGCTCGATCTTGTAGCGGTGCGCGCCTTCGGCGACCTGCTGCTTCTGTTCCGCGTGCAGGAACGACGGCACGGTCGGCTGGTGCGTCGGCACGATCACGCCTTCGGACAGGTCGTGCAGCATCATGCGCACGTTGGCGACCGCTTCCTGATCGACGTCCGCGCCGTTGCGGTGGCCGTCGAGCTGCATCTTGAGGATGTCCTTGGCCGCCAGGAAGGCG
Source organism: uncultured Massilia sp. (assembly GCA_966212555.1). GTDB lineage: Bacteria > Pseudomonadota > Gammaproteobacteria > Burkholderiales > Burkholderiaceae_D > Telluria. The sequence continues at coordinate 13,432 of CBIHRX010000096.1, read as the reverse complement.
TCCACGTGCTGGCCGGTGAGCGCCATCTCGCCCTTGCGGATGCGGTCCAGCAGGGACTCGAGCACGTGCGTCACTTCGCTCATGTCGGTCAGGCCGAAGGTCGATGCCCCGCCCTTGATCGAATGGGCGGTGCGGAAGATCGCATTCAGGTCTTCCGGGTCCGGCGAATCGATATCGACGGCCAGCAGCAGACGCTCCTTCTCGGCGAGCAGTTCTTCCGCCTCGTCGAAAAAGACCTTGTAAAACTGGCTGATGTCGATGGTCATGTCAAATATCCGTCTGGTGCGATCGGCGTGCCGCTGGGCCGCTCAGCCGATGACTTTCTTGACCACCTCGATCAGGCGCTGCGGGTCGAACGGCTTGACCAGCCAGCCGTTGGCGCCGGCCGCGCGGCCTTTCGTCTTCATGTCTTCGGACGACTCGGTCGTGAGCATGAGGATCGGCGTCTTCTGGTAGCCGGGCAGGCCGCGCAGCGACTTGATGAGGGTGAGCCCGTCCATCTTCGGCATGTTCTGGTCGGTCAGGACCAGGTCGACGGTCTGAAGCTTCGCCTTTTCCAGGCCATCCTGTCCGTCGACGGCTTCCACCACCTGGTAGCCCGCGGCCTTCAGGCTGAAAGCCACCATCTGGCGCAGGGAACTGGAATCGTCGACTGCGAGAATAGTTTTTGCCATCTTTATGCTCCTGCTGTTTTGCTGTTTGCCGTTATCGGCTGCTCTTTTATCTAGTCAGACGGGGTCAGAGCCCAACCGGGAGATCCGGGCTCTGACCCCGTAGATCAAAATAACTCGACATCACCACTCTCGAGGTGCCGCTGCTCCACCGACTTGCGCAGCATACTCCGCAGCTCGAGCGACTGGATCGCCAGCGCCATGCTGACCTTGCCCAGGCGCTCGACGATCTCGTCGCCGTCGCTCTCCGGCAGGATCTCGTCGCCATGCTCGGACAGCGTCGTCAGGAAATCGCGCAGTCCGGTCACGCGGCGCAGCGTGCGGTCCAGCAGCTGGCTCGTCATGTCCTGGAACTGCATGCTCGTCACGGCCGCGTTCACGTGGCCGGCGATCTCGCCCGACATGCCCGTCAGGCATGCGCTCTCCTCGGCCGTCGGCGCCTGGCCCGCCAGCAGGCGGTTGATCGCTTCCTGGCGCGAGTCGACCACGTGGTGGATCGCCATGAAGCTGTTCGTCAGCTTCTCGACGGCTTCCTCCAGCAACAGCGTCGTCTGCACGAGGTCGGTCTCGACTTCGGACAGGTGGCGCCGGCCATGGTCGGACACACCCGACAGGAGGCGCTTGACGTGTGACCCGAGAATCTTTTTTCTTGTCGTCATAAAATCCTCCAGAACTCCCGCCCGTTATTTCTTCCCGGCCGGCGCCGCCGGCTGTGCCAGACCGCCGCCCGTCGCTTCGGCGACAGCTTTTACTGCCGCATCGGTGCTTTCGCCCGGCACATCCAGCGGCGTACCGTCGTGCAGCACGGCGTTTTCGGTCCGCTTGTTCATCACGAGAATGCTGATGCGGCGATTGATCGGGTTGAACGGATCCGCGCGGTCGAGGTGGACGGCCGAGCCGAGACCCACCACGCGCAGGATCTTGGCGTCGGACAGGCCGCCATGCACCAGTTCGCGTCGCGAAGCGTTGGCGCGGTCGGCCGACAATTCCCAATTCGTATAACCCTCCGCCGTCGAATACGGCGTCGAATCCGTGTGACCCGACAGGCCGATGCGGTTAGGCACGTCGTTCAGCACGAGGCCCAGCACATCCAGGATGTCGCGGGTGTACGGTTGCAGCTGCGCGCTCGCCGAGGCGAACATGGGGCGGTTCTTTTCGTCGACGATCTGGATGCGCAGGCCTTCGCTCGTCACGTCCAGCAGCAGCTGGTTCTTGTACTTGCGCAGCAGCGGGTTGGCGTCGATCGTCTGCTGGATGCGTTGCTTGAGCTCTTCCAGGCGCGCCGCCTCCGCTTTCTCGAGGGCTTCGCGCGCGGACTTCAGGTCCATCGATTTCTTGTTGGGATCGATGTCGCCGTTCTTGACCTGGCCGTTGCGGCGCGTCAGGTCCTTGCCGCCGCCCTGCAGGATCGAATTGCTGTTGCCGGCGCCGGAGCCGCCCTGCATGGCGACCTTCAGCGGCGTCTTGAAGTAATTGGCGATGCCTTCCATGTCGCCCTTGGTCGTCGAGCCGAGCAGCCACATCAGCAGGAAGAATGCCATCATCGCCGTCACGAAGTCGGCGTACGCGATCTTCCAGGCGCCGCCATGGTGACCATGGCCGCCCTTCTTGACGCGCTTGACGATGATGGGCTTCTGGCCTTCGTCAGCCATGCCGCCCCCCCGCGCCGATGTGGTCAGTTCGCACCATTACTTGCTCTTGGCCTTCTTGATGTGGTCCTCGAGTTCCGCGAACGTCGGACGCTCGGTCGAGTACAGCACCTTGCGGCCGAATTCGACGGCCAGCGCCGGCGCATAACCGTTCAGGCTCGCCAGCAGCGTCACCTTCACGGTCTGGAACATCTTGCTCGATTCCTCCAGCTTCTGTTCGAGCAGGCTGGCCAGCGGTCCGACGAAGCCATAGGCCAGCAGGATGCCGAGGAACGTACCGACCAGCGCGTGCGCGATCAGCATGCCCAGTTCCGCCGGCGGCAGGCCCACGGATTCCATCGTGTGCACGACGCCCATCACGGCCGCCACGATACCGAACGCCGGCAAACCGTCGCCCAGCTTCGCGATACATTGCGCCGGGACCGCACCTTCATGATGGTGGGTCTCGATCTCGTTGTCCATCAGGTTCTCGATCTGGAACGCGTCCATGTTGCCCGAAACCATCAGGCGCAGGTAATCGGTGATGAATTCGATAATGTGGTGGTCCGCCAGCACCAGGGGGTACTTCGAGAACACGGGGCTCTGCTCGGGGCTCTCGATGTCGCCTTCGATCGACATCAGGCCTTCCTTGCGCACCTTCGACAGCACGTCGAACAGCAGCGACATCAGCTCCATGTACATCTCGCGGGTGTACTTCGACCCCTTGAACAGCGTGGGCAGCGCACCGAGCGTCGCCTTCACGGCCTTGGGCGTGTTACCGACGAAGAACGCACCAGCCGCCGCGCCGCCGATCATCAGCAGTTCGAGCGGCTGGAACAGTGCTGCCAGGTGACCGCCGGCCATGGCAAAGCCGCCGAAGACGCACGCGCAGACGATTACGTAACCAACAATGACAAACACGGGACTCCCGATGCGTGATTCCGGGACTCGCCCGGATTGGATCCAAGTTGATGAATCCAAAGAGAAATATTTACGTAGGGAACTAGATTAGCTTGAGAATGGCCCACGGGCAAGTAAAAGTGCCCCCGCGCCCGTCAAAATTGCCAAAGAAAGAGAATTTTCTTACTGTTAGTCGTCACAATGCGACGGTCGGGCATTCTCCCGGGAATATCGAATTCGTAACTTAACAGGATGCTACCGGGCCGCATTTCGCTCTCCGCCTTGCGCCAGAGCCCCGCCATCGCGGCCGGCGACAGATAGGCGAACACGACGTCGTAGTGACTGAAATTCACCGATTCGTAGTCGGCGCGCAGGAAGCGCGCACGGCTGCCGGACAGTTTTCCGCGCACGCGGCTGACGAACCACGGCAGCGGCGCCAGTTCGATGCCGTCCACGTGCGAATCGGGCCGGCGCCGCGCCAGGTCGAGCACGAGGCCACCGAGCCCGCTGCCCACGTCGGCGATGGCGAGCGGGCGATCCGTGGGCAGCACGCCCGCGACGGCATCCCGGGCGGCACGTCCGGACGGGTAGTACGGCACCTGCGTGCGGAACGTCGACCAATATATTAGAAGGAACAACACGAACAGCACGAGGAACAGGCCCGGCGGCAGTTCGAAACCGCGCGCCAGCAGCACGCCGGTCGGAAATACGAGTTCGATGGCGCGCCACCAGATGGCAAGCCGCAGGCCCCAGGCCAGCAGCGCGGCGAACGCGCCCTGGACGAGGGCAACCCCCTCCCACGACATGGGTACGCCCGCACGGGCGAGCAGCCAGACGGCGATCAGGGTGAGAGGGAAAGCGCCGGCCTGGGCCAGCAGCGCGCGGACGGACGGCGCCGCGAATGCGCGGCGCGAGGCAGGCTGGGTCATCGACCTGGAGGAAGAACCGCTCAGGCGGCGGCGAGTGCGGCGGCGTCCTTGGCCTTGCGGGTCTTGCCGGCGCGCGAAGGCATGTGGCACAGGCCGCACTGGTAATCGTTGTTCAGGTCGAGGGCGTTGACGACGTATTTGCCCTGGCACTTGGAGCACGGCGCCAGCTGGAGCATATTGCCCTGGAAGAAGCGCACGAGGGTCCAGGCGCGGGTCAGCGACAGCAGCGGCTCTTCGCCTGCGGCCGGCGGCATCTGTTCCAGGTACAGCTTGTAGGCCTTCATCACGGCTTCGATGCCCGTGGCACCGGCGTACTCGACCAGGAATTTATAGATGTTGATGTACAGCGAAGCGTGGATGTTCGGTTGCCACGTCAGGAACCAGTCGGTCGAGAACGGCAGCATGCCCTTCGGCGGCGACACACCCTTCAGTTCCTTGTACAGCTTGATCAAGCGCTCGCGCGACAGGGAGACTTCGCTTTCCAGCAGCTGGAGGCGGGCACCGAGCTGGATCAGTTCGATGGCGAGCTGGATTTCCTGGGCTTCCGAGACGACGCTTTTCTTGGTCATGCTGTTCTCCGTGACTTCGATTCTGATATGGGCTGCGGGCTAGACACCGGGGTCAGAGCCCTAAAAGAAACACCGGGCTCTGACCCCTGGTTTGCTGTTAGGCGATTTCTTCGGCGGGTTGGCCGGCCATCAGGATCGCGGCGTGCGACTGGGCCAGGGCGCGGTCCTTGCTGTGGCTCGTCAGCATGCCGAGGATCGCGGCGTCGTCGAAGCGGAAGCGGGCCAGCATCATGTTGCCGCCGGCGAGTTTCAGGATCTGGGCGTTGCTCATGCCTTCGATCAGGTCGGCGATGTCGGCCGAGATGCCGAGACGGAAAATTGCGGTGACCTTGTCTGCGCGGATCATCTGCTGTGCCAGCATCAGGTAGCTCAGGTTCGCATCACGAATTTCAGCCATCATGTCGTTCGCAGTCATTTCCATCTCTCCGTTTGATCTATCTGTGAGGCGTTGTGTGTTGCCGGTGAGATAGATTCTGACTGTGGGGAAACTTTTGGAGAATTGGAGAGTGTCTGTATTTTTCGTCCGGCAAAGACGAAGTCGACCCGTAGGAGTTTGTCTTACAAACCCTGCCGAATCGTGGTGGCTCTCCTATGAAAAGGGGCCGGAAGAATGATGTGCAATCGGGGCGGTTTTCTGCCCTTCGACGTCGCCGACAACGTATTGCTGTGTTGGTTTACGTCAACGGTTTCGGGAACTTTAGGGTTTCTCAAAAAAATTTTTTTGTCCCTCAAGCAACCCTACTGACTCGTTATCGGACCGTTTTTGCCGAACTTTAGGGTTTCGACAAACTTTTTTTCGATCCAATCCCGCTCATCTGAGAGGGTTATCGGCAGCCTTTTTGGAAACTTTAGGGTTTCCGCAAAAAATTTTTTCGAGACCCTTTCCTGGGTATCTGGATGGGTTATCGGACGGGTTCCGGAGAACTTTAGGGTTCCAACGAAAAAATTTTTAAAAATTTTTTCCCGCGACGGATTGATGCAAAAGTGGCTACACTTCCCGCATGAACCCACTTGCCTATACCACCGCCGGCGCCACCACGCGCGCGGCCTGCCTCGCGCTCGACGCCGCCGACCCGGCCGCGCCGCTGCGCGACCGATTCGACCTGCCCGAGGGCGTCATCTACCTGGACGGGAATTCGCTGGGTGCCCGCCCGCGCGCCGCGCTCGAACGCGCGCGCGACGTCGTTGGCCAGGAATGGGGCCAGGGATTGATCCGCAGCTGGAACACGGCAGGCTGGTTCGCCCTCCCCGGCCGCCTGGGCGACCGCCTCGCGCCCCTGATCGGTGCCGGGGCCGGCGAAGTCGTCGTCACGGACACGACGTCGCTGAACCTGTTCAAGGCGCTGGCTGCCGCGCTGGCCATCCAGGCCGACCATAATCCTTCCCGCAAAGTCCTCGTCACGGAACGCAGCAACTTCCCCACCGATATCTATATGGCGGACGGCCTCGCGCGCTGGCTGGACCGCGGCTACCGCATCCACCTCGTCGACTCGCCGGAAGAACTGGAAGCGGCCGTCGACGCCGACTGCGCCGTGCTGATGCTCACCCACGTGAACTACCGCACGGGACGCATGCACGACATGGCCGCGCTGACGCGCCACGCACACGCCCGTGGCGCCCTCGTGCTGTGGGACCTCGCCCATTCGGCCGGCGCCGTGCCGGTGGACCTGAACGGGGCGGACGCCGACTTCGCCGTGGGCTGCACCTATAAATACCTGAACGGCGGCCCGGGTGCCCCGGCCTTCATCTGGGTGCCGCGGCGCCACCAGGCCGCGTTCCGCCATCCGCTCACGGGCTGGTGGAGCCATGCGGCGCCGTTCGCGATGGCGCACGGGTTCGAGGCCGCGGACGGCATCGGGCGCGCGCTGTGCGGCACGCAGCCGGTCGTGTCGCTCACGCTCGTCGAGTGCGGCCTCGAGATCTTCGAGGCCACGAGCATGGCCGCCCTGCGCGCCAAGTCGCTGGCGCTGACGGACCTGTTCATCGCGCTGGTGGAAAGCCGCTGCGCCGCGCATCCGCTGGGCCTCGTCACGCCGCGCGAGCACGCCGCGCGCGGGAGCCAGGTGAGCTTCACGCATCCGCACGGCTATGCGGTGATGCAGGCGCTCGTCAACCGCGGCGTCATCGGCGACTACCGCGAGCCGGCGATCATGCGCTTCGGCTTCACGCCGCTGTACACGAGCTTCGCGGACGTCTGGGACGCCGTCGAGACCCTGCGCGACATCCTCGACCGGGAAGCCTACGACACCCGCGCCGAGCGCAGCGCCGTCACCTGAGGAGGCATCGTGGAGACCGATAACAAAGATCCGCAGTGGCACGGCGCGCAGATGGATTTCAGCCGCAGCATGAGCTACGGCGATTACCTCGGCCTGGACCAGATCCTGTCGGCCCAGCATCCGCTGTCGCCGAACCACAACGAGATGCTGTTCATCGTCCAGCACCAGACGAGCGAGCTGTGGATCAAGCTGATGCTGCACGAACTGCAGGCCGTGCGCGCCCACATCCGCGCCGACGACCTGCCGCCCGCTTTCAAAATGCTGGCGCGGGTGGCGCGCATCATGGACCAGTTGGTGCACGCGTGGGACGTCCTCGCCACGATGACGCCGCCGGAATACAGCGCGATCCGCCCTTACCTGGCGTCGTCCTCGGGGTTCCAGTCGTTCCAGTACCGCGAGCTGGAATTCATCCTCGGGAACAAGAACGCCGCCATGCTGGCCGTGCACAAGACGTCGCCCGAGCACCACGCGCTGCTCGAACGCGAACTGCACGCGCCGTCGATCTACGACGAAGCGGTGCGGCTGCTGTCCCGCACCGGCCTCGCCATCGCCCCGGGCCGGCTGGATGCCGACCCCACGCAGGCGACCGTCCACGACGACACCGTGATGGCCGCGTGGCTCGAGGTCTACCGGGATCCGGAGCACCACTGGGCCCTGTACGAACTGGCCGAGAAGCTGGTCGACCTGGAGACGGCCTTCCGCTTCTGGCGCTTCCGCCACGTGTCGACGGTGGAGCGCATCATCGGCTTCAAGACCGGCACGGGCGGCACGGCGGGCGTGAGCTATCTGCGCAAGATGCTGGACGTCGTGCTGTTTCCCGAGCTGTTCGCGTTGCGCACGGCGCTGTAGCGTCCCGCGCCGTCGTACAATCCCGGGCATGACCACACTGGAGCGAACATGAAGTGCGACATCCTGACCCTGGCCGGCCTGTGGAACTCGGGCCCGCAGCACTGGCAGACCCATTGGGAGCGTAAATACCCGGCCTGGACGCGGGTGCCGCATCGCGACTGGAACAACCCGGACCGGGACGAGTGGGTGGCCGAGCTGGATGCCGCCATCGCCGACTGCGAAGGCCGGCCGATCCTCGTCGCGCACAGCCTCGCCTGCATGCTGGTGGCGCAATGGGCGCAGTCCGGGTCGAAACTGAAGATCGCCGGCGCCTTCCTCGTCGCGCCGAGCGACGTCGAAGCGGCCTCGTACCCGATCGACGCCAACGGCTTCAGGCCGATCCCGCTCGAGCCGCTGCCGTTCCCGTCGATCGTCGTCGCCAGCAGCAACGACGAATACGTGGCCCCGGACCGCGCGCGCACGTTCGCCGACGCGTGGGGGAGCAAACTGGTGGAGATCGGGCCGGCCGGCCACATCAACGGCGGCAGCGGCTTCGGTCCATGGCCCGAGGGCGAGGCGATGCTCGACGAATTCTGCCGCGACCTCAACCCGTAACGCGCGGACGGCACGATGACCCCGGCGCGGGCCGGCGCGCTCGACGCGCGCTTCTCCCTCTACCTCGACCTCGCGCGCGCCTGCGCGGCGCTGGCCGTCGTGGTGGCGCACTTCGGCTATTTCCGCATCTTCGACGACGCCCAGATCGCCCGCATCCCCGACTTCGGGCGCGAGGCGGTCATCGCGTTCTTCGTGCTGTCCGGCTTCGTGATCGCCTACAGCGCCGAACACAAGAACCTCACCGCCAAAAGCTACGTCGTGGCCCGCGCCGCGCGCCTGTACTCCGTCGTGCTGCCCGTGCTGGCCCTGGCCTTCATCCTGGCGACGTGCGTGCAGGACGTGCTGCACGTCCCCATCGAGGACACGTACGAACTGCGCCGCCCCTGGCTGTACGTGCCGTTTCATCTCGCCTTCCTGGGCGACGTGTGGAGCTTCGTCGAGCGGCCGCCGTGGCTGATCCCGTACTGGTCGCTCGATTACGAAGCCTGGTATTACGTGCTGTTCGGCGTCTTCCATTTCACGGGCGGCCGGCGCCGCTGGCTCGCGGCAGGTGCCGTGCTGGCCTTCGTCGGCCCGCGCCTGTGGCTGTTGCTGCCCGTCTGGCTGTCCGGCGTCGCGCTGTACCGCCTGCAGGGCCGCCTCGCGTTCGGCCCTGTCCTCGCCCGCGCGGGCTGGGTACTCTCCCTCGTCCTGATCGGACTGTGGGGCTGGTTCGATCCGGAGCCGTATTTGCGCGGCGTCGCCAACGACCTGTGGCCCTTCCCCGGCATCCGCATGGGCAGCGCCGACCGCGTGCTGGCCGATTACGCCGTCATGCTGCTCGTGCTGCTGAATTTCGCCTGCGCGCGCCAGGCGGGGTTCGACGCCCTGCTGCGGCTGGCACGCCCGATCCGCTTCCTGGCCGGGCACACGTTCACGCTGTACCTGTCGCACGGGATCGTGATCGGACTGTGGCAATCGCTGTTGCCGATCGAGCGGGGCGCGACGCACGAGATTCTCGCGATCGGCACCGCGATCGCGGTCGTGGCGCTGGCGCTGAATCCGCTCACGGAAAAGGTGCAAAGCATGTTGCGCCACATATTATCGGCTGTCCTCACATTGCCCAACCGCAGTATGGGCGCCAAATCCTCGTAAACCGAAACGTTCGATGCTCAAGGATATTCACTTTGAATTTGCAGGCTTCCATGGGAGTCGCGGACGTTGCCAGATACGACTGGCGAGACACGGTAAAAACAGACCATTGGTCGTCGTTTGCAGCCAATATCGGAATTACTACGGCACGTCGATCACCAATGCGCACGAAATCATCGCCGCCAACTTGTTGTACAAAATAGCCAACCATGAAATTGCCGACGTTGCTTTCGACCGCCCACTGCCGGTTTTCCGAGAATGGCATAACGATGCCAATTTGTTGGATAAGGCTCTGGTCCGGCTGTTCCCGTCGAAATATGGGGCGCGCTTCGAGAGCGTGCGCCTCGATCTCCCTTCCGTGTTTTCCAATGTCGTCTGGCTCGAAAACTATCCGGCCCAACCGGACCGGTACATCTTGACGAACCGCTGCCATTTGGTGACACGGGGGGACGATGGCTATCCACTGTGGCACGGCCAGCCAACCGATGACTGGCTGATGCGGGAGACCGGCTTCAAACTTGCAGAACTCCTTCCGGCCGACGAAGCACTCGATCTGAACATCTTTGAGAAGGCAACGCACGACGTGGTGACGTCGAGTGTGGAAGTGCAAAGCCTTCCAGGCTATAACTCGGTACGGTGGACCGTGGAAATGCTTGAAACCCTGCCATCCTTGCTCGATGCTGCACGTGCCCGCTGCGGACGCCGTACCATTGCCGATCTGGAAGAATCCGTGATCCAGTACGAACTAGAGCAATTCTTCGCCGTGCAGTTGCCGGCACGCGAGCTCTTCGATCGTGAGCACCCGTTTTCCAAGGAATTGGGCATTCATGAGCGCGGCAGAGAGAAGGCGGTCGATTTCGTACTCCGTACGCCACTCGGGCGCGCGATCGATTCCATCATCGAAGTCAAGCGGACATCGTCTCGATCGAACCGTTTGTTCTCGGAAGTAAAAAGCGACTTGTCGAGGCTCGTCCTGCTGTCCGATCATTACCGCTGCAATTGCTACATCGTGGTCTGCGGAGACAAGGCGATCATTGCCGATGAGCTGAGTCGAATGTCGGATCTGCTTTCACTCGACGACGACGATTCGAAGCGCGATAGACGATTTGCTTTGACGCCTGCGGATTTCGCGGCGGAGTATCACTCTCTCGTCAACGGTCGTACGCTCGAAGCGTCGAGCAGGCTACAAGGCAAGCGTGACCATGGTATGAACCAGATCGTGCTCTGGCAGGTCACGGGAAGCAGGCGCGAGCTGCACACCCACCGTCCCTACACGTTCCTGTTGAGTGAGGCGCCGGGCCCTTGAGCCACCCTCGCGCTTCATGCGGCGGGGAACAACAACAAAAAAGGCCGGGATACCCCGGCCTTCCGATTTTCCTCAACCTGTCACTTCGCGGTCGCCAGCAGCATCTCGTTCAACCGCTTCACGAACGCCGCCGGATCCGTCAGGCTGCCGCCTTCGGCCAGCATGGCCTGGTCGAACAGGATGTGCGCCCAGTCGCCGAAACGGGGGCTCGCGGCGTCCTCGTACTTCAGGCGCGTCACGAGCGGGTGGTTCGGGTTGATCTCGAGGATCGGCTTCGACTCCGGCGCATTCTGGCCGGCGGCCTTCAGCATGCGCACGAGGTTCGCGGACAGCTCGTGTTCGTCCGCCACGAGGCAGGCCGGCGAATCCGTCAGGCGGAACGTGACGCGCACGTCCTTGGCCTTGTCGGCCAGCGCGCCCTTCATCTTCTCGACGAGGTCCTTGTACTGCGACTCGGTCTCTTCGTGCTCCTTCTTCTCGGCTTCGTCCTCGAGCTTGCCCAGATCCAGGCCGCCCTTCGCGACGGACACCAGTTCCTTGCCGTCGAAATCGTTCAGGAAGGACAGCATCCACTCATCCACGCGGTCCGACAGCAGCAGCACTTCGACGCCCTTCTTGCGGAAGATTTCCAGGTGCGGGCTGTTCTTCGCGGCGTTGTAGTTGTCGGCCGTGACGTAATAAATCTTGTCCTGGCCTTCCTTCATACGGCCGATGTAGTCGGCGAACGAGACGGTCTGGTCCGAGGAATCGGTGTGCGTCGAGGCGAAGCGCAGCAGCTTGGCGATGCGGTCCTTGTTGGTGGCATCCTCGCCGATGCCTTCCTTCAGCACCTGGCCGAATTCCGTCCAGAAGGTCGCGTACTTGTCCTTGCCTTCCTGTTCCTCGCTGTTGGCCATTTCCTCGAGCATGCCCAGCACGCGCTTGGTCGAGCCTTCGCGGATCACGCGCACGTCGCGCGATTCCTGCAGGATCTCGCGCGAGACGTTCAGCGGCAGGTCGTTCGAATCGATCACGCCCTTCACGAAGCGCAGGTAGACCGGCATCAGCTGCTCGGCGTCGTCCATGATGAAGACGCGCTTCACGTACAGCTTGATGCCGCCGCGCTTGTTGCGGTCCCACAGGTCGAACGGGGCGTGGCCCGGCACGTACAGCAGCTGGGTGTATTCGCTGCGGCCTTCGACGCGATTGTGCGTGTACGCGAGCGGCGGCTGGAAGTCGTGCGAGACGTGTTTATAGAATTCCTCGTACTGCTCTTTCGTGATGTCCGACTTCGAACGGGCCCACAGCGCGGACGCCTGGTTGACGGTCTCGAATTCATCCTTGACGACGGTTTCCTTCTTTTCCTCGTCCCATTCTTCCTTCTTCATCTCGATCGGGAGCGAGATGTGGTCGGAATACTTGCGGATGATGGACTTCAGCTTCCACGACGACAGCAGCTCGTCCTCGCCTTCGCGCAGGTGCAGGATGATGTCGGTGCCGCGGCAGGTCTTCTCGACCTGCCCTCGCCCGTCGATTCCCAGCGCACGCCATCGGCCGCGCCGGCGCCCGCGCGGCGGGTCTCGACCGTGACGCGGTCGGCCACGATGAAGGCCGAGTAGAAGCCCACGCCGAACTGGCCGATCAGCGCCGCGTCGGCCTGCTGGTCGCCCGACAGCTTGCTGAAGAATTCCTTCGTGCCCGACTTGGCGATCGTGCCCAGGTGCGAGATCACCTCGTCGCGGCTCATGCCGATGCCGTTGTCGGAGATGGTGACGGTTTTCGCATCCTTGTCGAACAAGACCTTGATCTTCAGTTCATGGTCGTTGCCGTACAGGCTGTCGTTGTTGATGGCCTCGAAGCGCAGCTTGTCGGCCGCGTCGGAGGCATTGGAAATCAGTTCCCGGAGGAAAATCTCCTTGTTGGAATACAAGGAGTGAATCATCAGTTGCAGCAGCTGTTTGACTTCTGCTTGGAACCCAAGGGTTTCTTTTTCGGCGACAGCCATCTTATATCCTCATTGCTGACAGGGTTGGACAGACCGGTCCGATATTGGGTTGCCAACATGGATTTCAAGAGTTATTTTTTCCGGCCCGCATTTCTTATGCATACGATAAGGTTCTCGACTTTTTGATCAAGTCGGCATAACGTTGCGGTCGGCCGAAATTTTTTTGTGCGCGCGTGTCGAAACCGCGGAAGCCCGATCGTCGTACGGATGGCAGCACCCACAACCACTCACGAAGGAGAACCATCATGACTCAGCAAGTGCGTCCCATTCCCGAAGGCTTCCACACGATCACCCCGCACCTCGTCTGCAGCGGCGCGGCCGAGGCGCTGACGTTCTACGCGCAGGCCTTCGGCGCCGTCGAAATGAGCCGCATGGCCGGCCCGGACGGCAAGATCATGCATGCCCAGATGCGCATCGGCGACTCGATCTTCATGCTGGCCGACGACTTCCCCGACTACGGCTGCGTCGGCCCGCTGGCCCTGAAGAACACGCCCGTCTACATCCACCTGTACGTGGAAGACGTCGACGCCGCCTACGCCCGCGCCATCGAAGCGGGCGGCAAGCCGACCATGCAGGTCGCCGACATGTTCTGGGG
>CBIHRX010000095.1:0-20879 GCA_966212555.1 uncultured Massilia sp. | reverse complement strand
TCGCCGCCCTGGGTCGTGAAGCGTACCCACAGCATGTACTTGTTGGCGGAAATCTCTGGGATCGCGCCGAGCGACTCGTCCACCGACAGGCGCAGCATCTGGTACACCTTACCTTGCAGCATCTGCTGGTAGCTGCCGGACGAGGCGATCAGCTTGACGGGGCCGCCGGAATTGCGCAGCAGGCGCAGCACGAGGGCCAGCGCCTCGAACAGCGGGGCCAGCGGGGCGAACCACGCCATGATGTCGGCGTGGCGCTGTTCGGCCGGACGCCGCTGCCACGCGTGATAGGACGGCAGGTCGAATTCGCAGGCGCCGCCGGGGATGATCGTGCGGCCGCGGATGCTCATCAGCCATTCGTTGTCGCGCACGTTCTGGCCCGTCTTGCCTTGGGCGTTGACGAGGGCGTTGCTGACCGTGTCGAGCTCGGCCAGCACGGCGTCGAGCATGTCCCTGGCGACGGCGGGATTGCTGCGGTAGCCCAGCAGGCTCTGCTTCTGGCGTTCGAGTTCCTGCAGCAGGTCGGACTTCAGGTCCGCGCGGCCCGCCACTTCCAGCATGTCGAAGATCGTCGCGAGCGCGACATGGTGCTGCAGAGGATGTTCCTGAGCTACAAAGAATTTGAACTTCTCGTACAGGTCCTCCAGCCGCAACAACGTGCGAATCCGCTCGTTGAATGGGTATTCATAGACGATCAAAATGTCATTCCTCTCATTCCCCTGAATGTAGGCTGGCGAGTAACCTCGTGATTCTGAACCATGATGCACAAAATTACAAACGCTCGCTTGGCGGCCCTGCCAATCTTGCCGCTTCGTCAAGATAAAAGCGGTGCAAGCGTTCGACTTGCGGCAACAGGGCGTCGATGCCGGCGTCGTTCAGGATCACGTCGTCCGCTTCTTCCAGGCGGCGCGCCCGCGTCACCTGGGCCGCCATGATGGCACGTACCTGGTCTTCCGTCAGGCCGTTGCGTGCCATCACGCGCGCGACCTGCGTGGCTTCGGCACAGTCGATCGCGAGCACGCGCGCGACGCGCTCGCGCCACGTGCCCGATTCGATCAGCAGGGGCACGACGAAGATCGTGTAGGGGCCGTCCGCGAGCAGGGCGGCGGCGGCCGTCGCTTCGCGGATTCTCGGGTGCAGGATGCCTTCCAGCCGCGCGCGCGCGGACGGGTCGGAGAACACGAGGGCGCGCATCTTCGCGCGGTCGAGGGCGCCCTCCGGCGTGGCGTAGCCGGGGCCGAATTCCGCGACCAGCGCGGGCATCGCGGCGCCGTGCGGGGCCGTGAGGCCGTGGGCGATCCGGTCGGTGTCGATGACGGCGGCGCCGCGCGCGGCGAACAGGTCGGCGACGGTCGTCTTGCCGCAGCCGATGCCACCGGTGAGCCCTACCGCAAAACGGGAAGCTGTCTCCATGCGATCCTCGGGCCCGGCCGCGAGGCTAGACCAGGAAACCCTGCGCGTAGCGGGTGAGTGGTATTCCGTACAAGAGTGCGATCATACCAGCCGCCGCGAGATAAGGCCCGAAGGGGATCGGATTATTGCGGTCGCGGCGCGCGAACACGATCAGCGAGATGCCGACGACGGCGCCGACGACGGACGACAGGATGACGATCGTGGGCAGCATCGCCCAGCCCATCCACGCGCCCAGCGCGGCCAGCAGCTTGAAGTCGCCGTAGCCCATGCCTTCCTTGCCGGTGGCGAACTTGAACAGCCAGTACACGGCCCACAGCGCCAGGTAGCCGGCCATGGCGCCGATCACGGCGTCGCGCAGCGGGACGATGGTGCCGTTCAGGTTGACGAGCAGGCCCAGCCACAGCAACGGATACGTGAGGTCGTCCGGCAGCGTCTTCGTGTCGTAGTCGATCAAGGTCATCGCGATCAGGAAGTACGCGAACGCGAGGCTCGCGAGGCCCAGCCAGCCGCTGCCGAAATGCCAGACCAGCAAGGCCGACAGCATGCCCGTGACGGCTTCCACGATCGGATAGCGGGGCGAAATCGGTGCCTTGCACGCGCTGCATTTGCCGCGCAAGAACAGCCAGCTGACGATGGGGATGTTTTCCAGCGCCGTGATCTGGTGGCCGCAGTGCGGGCAGGCGGAGCGGGGCACCATCAGGTTGAAGCGGTCGGGGTGCGGCAGGTCCTTGCCCGCTTCGTGCGCGATGTAGTTGTCGAGTTCGCGCTGCGCCATCACGGGCAGGCGGTACACGACCACGTTCAGGAAGCTGCCGATCAACAGGCCGAACAAGGCGGCGGCGAGGGTCGCGGCGAGGGTCGCCGGGGCGGCGAAGAGCAGGGTTTCCATGAGTAGGGCGATCCGATGGGTGGCTGATTCCGTGGATCAACATTCTATGGGTTTTCCCGCCCTTTGGGCAGCACCATGAGGCGCCGCCGCCACGTTCAGGCCGCTTGCGGCTGCGCGATCAGGTCGAACAGGCGTTCCAGCGGCACCGGCCGGCCCGGCAGCCAGCCCTGCACGAGGGGGCAGCCGAACTGGCGCAGGTAGCCCAGCTGGGCGTCGGTCTCGACGCCTTCCGCCACCACCGTCAGCTTCATGTGGCGGCCCAGGTCGAGGAGGGAGCGCACGATGGCGCAGTCGTTCCGGTCGAAGGGCACGCCGGCCATGAACAGCCGGTCGATCTTGAGGGAGCCGATCGGCAGGTTCTTCAGCAGCGACAGCGACGAATAGCCCATGCCGAAGTCGTCCAGGCCGATGCCGAAGCCGCGCCGGCGCAGTTCGCGCATGATGGCGATCGATTTGTCGGCATGCTTCATCACGACGCCTTCCGTCAGTTCGAGGCAGATGCCGCGCGGATCGACACCGGCGGCGGCCGCCATTGCCGCCAGCCGGTCGGGCAGTTCGGCGTCGATGAATTCCGGCGCCGCCATGTTGACGTGCACGCGCACGCCGGCGAGGCCGGCCGCGCGCAGGCGGGCGAGGTCGTGGCAGGCCTGGCGCACGACCCAGCGGCCGATGTCGACGATCAGGCGGCTCTGCTCCGCCAGCGGAATGAACACGTTCGGCGGCACGATCTCGCCGTTCGGCCGGCGCCAGCGGATCAGCGCCTCGAGGGCCTCGATCTCCATGTCGCCGCTGGTACGGATCGGCTGGTACTCCAGGAAGAATTCGTCGCGCCGGATCGCCGAGTGCAGGTCGGTCAGGAGGCCGATGCGGTGGCCCGCGTCGGCCGGCGCGCCGTCGCCGCTGAAGCGGCTGGCCAGGTTGCGGCCATTCCGCTTGCTGGCATACATGGCGGCATCGGCCGCGTGCAGCAGTTCGCGCGTGCAGCCGCCGTGGTCGGGATACGTGCTGATGCCGATGCTGGCCGACACCGCGAGCCGGTGCTCGCCGTAGACGAAGCGGCGCCGCGCGGCGTCCAGCACGGCCTCGGCGACGCGTTCCAGTTCCTCCGGCGTGACGCCCGGCGCGGACAGCAGCGCGAACTCGTCGCCGCCCAGGCGGCCGATGCGCCAGCCGGGCGGCGCCAGCGCGCGCAGGCGCCCGGCGAACGCCGTCAGCACGACGTTGCCCGCGTCGTGGCCGAACGCGTCGTTGATGGGCTTGAACTGGTCGAGGTCGACGAACAGCACGCCGAACGTCTGCCCGGCCCGCGCGTCGCGGCACCGGCGGTCGAGCTGGTCGTAGAAATGGGCGCGGTTGGCCAGGCCCGTCATCTCGTCCGTCTGGGCGCGCACGCGGATGCGCTCCTGCTGCGTCATGCGCTCGACGGCCTGGGCGATCATCGCGGCGATCGATTTCGCCAGGCCCGGCAGCTGCGCGTCGGGCTGGCGCTGCTGCGCGCTGAAGAATTCGAGCACGCCGGGCCGCATCAGGCACGCGTCGGACGCGACGAACGTCACGGGGAAGAAGTACGCCGACTGCAGGCCGCAGGTGCGCGCCGCGTCGGCCCGCAACAGGTCGGCCGTGCCGCTCGCATCCTCGATCCAGCGGGCTTCGCCGCTGTCCCACACGGTGCCGATCATGCCTTCGCCGGGCGCCATGGCCAGGCGCGCGCTGGCCTCGCGGAACGGCGCCAGCGCCTGCCGCGGCGCCTGCCACGCGTAGCGGCAGCGCAGCGTGCCGGCGCGGTCGTCGAGCGCCCAGTATGCGCCCCATTCCCAGCCCAGTTCCTCGCACACGAGTTGCAGGATGCCGGTGACGGCGTCGTCGATGCTGTCAGTGCCGACGAGGTATTGCGTGAGCGCGAAGTTGAACCGCTCGCGCGCGGCGGCCTGCCTGGCGGCCGTCACGTCGACGAGGATGCCGGCGGCGGACGCGTCGATCTGCTGCAGGCGCAGCCAGCGCAAGCCCTGGCCGTCGGTGCGCACGCGGAATTCGCACTCGGCGCCGCCGTCGCCGGCTTGGATGCGGTCGAGGGCGGCGCGCACGGCGGCGCGGTCGTCCGGTTCGATGCGCGCCAGGCAGGCGCCTGGATCCGGATGCCGGCCGGTGCCGAAGAAATGCGCGGCCACGGACGACAGCACGATGGCGCCCGTAGCGCGGTCGAGCCACCAGCGGCCGAGTCCGGCGAGCTGGTCGCCGGCGTCGGCCTTGAAGTTCTGAATGTGCATATTGCCAGCAATGAGTGTTGTGTTGCATCGAGCCATGCAATTTATATGCCGAGCAATAGTCAGCGTTGTCGTCAGTGCCGAATTGTAAGAAGTCTGTTTGCCAACATGTGACAAATATACGAGAATGAGAATCATTACTATTTGAAGAGAGGGATGGCATGGCGTCGAACCAGGAGCGCGTCGATTGGTGGAGCATGTTCGTCGAGCATCGTCCGCAGCTGCAGCGCGCGGCCTTCAAGGTGCTGGGCAATCGGGAATGGGCGCAGGACATCGTCCAGGACAGCTATGTGAAGCTGAAGGAAGCCGGCCATGCGTTCGACCCGAGGCAGCCCGTGGCCTATTTGTTCCAGCTGGTGCGCAACCTGGCGATCGACGCGCAGCGCCGCGCGGGCGTGGAAGCGCGCCTCTTCGTGGGGGAGGAGGACGGCGCCGACGTGCCAGCGTCGTCGGCCACGCCGGAATCCGTCACCGTGACCCGGCAGGATCTGCGCCTCGTCGCGGACGCGCTGTCCACGCTGCCCGAGCGCACGCGCAGGGCGTTCGAGCTGCACCGGCTCGACGGCCTGACGCAACGCGCCATTGCCGACGAGCTGGGCGTTTCCATCACGCTGGTCAACTTCATGATCCGCGACGCACTCACGCGGTGCGCGGAAGCGCTGTCCCGAAAATCCTAAATTTCTTCAAGCCTGCTTCGTCAATGTAAATGAGAAGCATTCCGGTTTAGCCGGATGCGACGATTTTCATTCACCAGAGGAAGCAGCTTGATGGAACTACTGATACTCGCCCACGCCCCGACCCGACTCCTGGAACAGGGCTTCCTGCCGGCCGCGGCCGCGCTCCAGCTGAAGGTCACCCTCCTGACGGACTGCATCACGGACCACGCCGTGCGCGCGCAGGCGTCGGCGTGGTACGGACAATGCGAACTGGCGGCATGCGACGTCTTCAACCCCCTGGCCGTGGCGCGCTTCGTCGCCGTGCACGGCAAACAGGTGGCAGGCGTGCTGGCGGCCGACGCGGCCCTGCGCGCCAGCGCGGCCGTGGCGGCCGCTTCCCTCGGCCTGCCGGGTGCCGATTGGCGCAACGCGGTCGTGCACGACCAGCGGCTCGATCCCGCCCGCGCGCCGGGGCGGCGACGCATCGTCGATGCCGGGCAACCGGTCGTCGATGCGGGCCCGGACTGGTTCCCCGCCACGGTGCAGGCGCTGGAAGCCCCCGCGGCGACCGGCGGCACGTTCGTCCACGACGCCGCGGACCTGCAGCGCGTGCTGGACGACCTGTGCCACGGCTACGCGCTGCTCGAGAAGGCCGGCCAGGACGAGGAGGTGTATGCCCTCGACGTGCTGGCGACGCCGCACGGGCTGGCCATCCTGGGCGGCAGCCGCATCGCGTTCGACGGCGACGCGGTCCGTACCAAGCGCGTGCACGCCTTCATGCCGCGTCCGCCGCGCTGCGACGAGCTGCTGGGCCTGCTGTACGGCCATGACCTCGGGGTCGGCAGGCACCACATCGAATACGCGGTCGCGCCGGCCGGCCTGCGCATCCGCGAGATCAACAACGGGCTGCACGACGACGAGTCCGAACTGGCGCTGGACGACCAGCTGGACGGCGACCTGTTCGCCGAAGTGGTGAAGGCCAGCCTCGGCATGCCGGTCAAGCCGCTGCGCCTGCGCCAGGTCGACGCCGTGCCGGCGGCGGCGCTGGAAGCCGCGGCATGAACGCGCGCCTCCCATCCGGCGCGCACGCGATCGCCGACCAGACCGCGAGCCACGCGCTACTGAATTGCCTGATCAAGGAATTCGCGCTGCCGCTGGCGCTGTTCGACGACGGCTGGCGCAAGCGGCCGCTCGGCCTGCCGTTCCCGCTGTACCGCGGGTTGCGCGCGGCGCACGTGGTGCCGCTGCTGATCCGCATGCCGGACGGTACGCAGTTCGCGGTCCTGGCCGACCGCCACGAAACGCAGGGCAGCCAGGCCTACCTGTCCGGCGTATTCGGCAAGCGCCCCCGCGGGGGCTGGCAGTTGCTGACGCCCGCGCCGCAGGCTGCATCGATGCAGGCGAGCTGCGCGGCGATCACGCAGCGGCACAACCCCGAGCTGATGGCCCAGATCGTCGCCAGCCGCGACCTCAAGCGGGCCGTCGTCGCGCACTTCGCCGGCCAGGCCGTCGCGCCGCTGGCCGGCTACCTGGCGAGCGAACAATGCCTGTGGTACGGCCACCCCGCGCAGGTCGCGCCGAAAGCCCGGCTGTGGCCCCCGGCGCTGGCCCACGAGGATGTCTCGCCGGAGTTCGGCGCCGCGCTGCGCCTGCATGTGTTCGAGGTGCCGGAGGCGGGCCTGCGGATCGCGGCGAACGGCCTGGCGCCTGAGCAGGCGCTGGCGGCGTGCGCGGACCAGGGCGGCGCCGGCCCGGGCCGGGCCATCGTCAGCATGCACCCGATCCAGGCGCAACTGTTCCTCGCCGACCCGCGCGCGCGCAGGCTGCTGGACGCGGGGCGCATCCGCGACCTCGGCGCCACCGGCTTCCTGGCGCATCCCACGGCCTCGGTCCGCACGATGTACGTGCGCGGCCACGCCTGGTTCATCAAGGGGTCGCTGAACGTGCGCATCACCAACTGCGTGCGCAAGAACGCCTGGTACGAACTGGAAAGCGCATTGCTGATCGACCGCATCCTGAAGCGGCTGGCGGCGGAACACGCGGCGACCACGGGCGGCCTGCACGCCGTGGCGGAACCGGCCGCGCTCAGCTGGGCGCCGACGGATCATGCGCCCGAGGACCAGGTCTGGTTCCGCGAGCAGACCGGCGTCATCCTGCGCCACAATTTCTGCCTCGACGAAGGCGAGGAGAACTGCCTGCTGGCCGGCACGGTGTTCGGCCGCGACCTGGCGCTCGAGTCCAACGTGCTGGCCTTCCTGGAACGGCAGTGGGGCCATGCGCCCGGCGCGGATGAACTGCTGCGCTGGTTCGCCGGCTACGCGGCCCTGCTGCTGCGTCCCGTGCTGAACATGTTCTTCCACCACGGGGTCATCTTCGAGCCGCACCTGCAGAACACGGTGCTCGTGCAGCGCGCCGGCCACCCCGCGAAGCTGCTGCTGCGCGACTACGAGGGCGTCAAGCTGACCGCCGAACACGGCATGCACGCCGTGCCGGCGGACACCCACGAGCGCGTGCGGCAGTCGATGGCGTACCCGCGCGCGCAGGGCTGGAACCGCATCGCCTACTGCCTGTTCGTCAACAACCTGTCCGAGGCGATCCTGGCACTGACCCGGGACCGGCCCGCGCTGGCCCCGGCCATGTGGCAGGCGGTGCGCCGCGAACTCGAGGCCATCCGCGCATCGCTGCGGGCGCCGGCGCCGGAACTCGACGCGTTGCTGGGCGGCGCCAGCATTCCGTGCAAGACCAACTTCCGCATCCGGCTCGCCGCCGCCGCCGACCGCTTCGCCGGCTACGTGCACCTGCGCGCGCCGTGGCAGGTGCAGCCATGACGGGCGTGCATGCGGTGCCGGCGGCGGTCGAGGCGCGCGCGCGGGCGCTGGCCGCGGCCGCAGGCGATCCGGTGTCCGCCTTCATCCACGACCTGCCCGCGCTGCGGCGCCACGTGCGGTGGATGCGCTCCTGCCTGCCGCCGGGCGTCGAGCTGTACTACGCGATCAAGGCCAACAGCGAGGCCCCGGTCCTGGACGCGCTGGCCCCGTGGGTGGACGGCTTCGAGATCTCGTCCGGCGGCGAGATCGCGCGCGTGCGCCAGTGCGCCCAGCGGCGCGACTTCATCTTTTCGGGGCCCGGCAAGCTGGACTCGGACCTGGCGCTGGCGCTCGACGCCGGCGTGGGCATGGTCCACGTCGAGAGCCTGGACGAGATCCGCCGGCTCGACGCGGCCGCCGCGCGGCTGCGGCGGCGCCAGCCGGTCCTCGTCCGCATCAATCCGGTGCTGCCCGCGCACCTGGCCACGCGCCTGTCGATGGCCGGCGCGCCCACGCCGTTCGGCATCGACGAGGCGCAGCTGGCGCAGGCCGTGGCGCTGGTCGAGCGCTGTCCCAACCTGGTGCTGCACGGCTTCCACGTGCACGCCATGTCGCACCAGCTCGACGTCGACCGCCATCTCCAGCTGCTGGACTGGTACCTCGACAGATGGCCGGCCTGGAAGGCGCTGGCCGCGGACGGCGGCACCGTGCGCTGCCTGAACGCGGGCGGCGGCATGGGCGTGGACTACACGGGGACGACGCGCTTCGACTGGGCGCGCCTGTGCCGCCACCTGGGACGGCGCCTGGCGGCCGACCCCGGCGCGCCGCGCGTGCGCTTCGAGCCGGGCCGCTTCGTCACCGCCTGCCACGGCTACTACGTGATGCAGGTGCTGGACCTGAAGCACAGCCACGGCCGCGGCTTCGCCGTGTGCCGCGGCGGGACCCACCAGTTCCGGCTGCCGGCGGCGCAGGCGCACGACCACCCGGTGCTGCACCTGCCGGCGGCGCGGCGGCCGCCCGCAGCCGCGGAATCCGCCGGCGACCGCTGGACCGTCGTCGGCCAGCTCTGCACCCCCAAGGACGTGCTGGCGCGCGACGCCGTGCTGCCCGGCCTGGCGACCGGCGACCTGCTGGTGCTGCCGCTGGCGGGCGCCTACGGCTACAACATCTCGCACGCGGACTTCCTGTGCCATCCGCGCCCGATCCAGGTTTTCCTCGACGAGGCCCCATCCACAACGCAATGGAGTGAACCACATGCTGCACACACCTGTCCCTGACATCCGCGGAAACCGGTCCCTGCTCGAGAGCCAGGCGGCGCGCGAGTCCAACGCGCGCTCGTACCCGCGCCGCCTGCCGCTGGCCATCCGGCGCGCGGAAGGCATCCACGTCACCGACATGGACGGCAAGACCTATTACGACTGCCTGGCCGGCGCCGGCACCCTGGCCCTGGGCCACAACCATCCCGTCGTCGTGGACGCGATCCGGTCCGCGCTCGACCAGCAACTGCCGCTGCACACGCTGGACATCACGACGCCGCTGAAGGAAGCCTTCGTCGACGAGCTGTTCGCCAGCCTGCCGCCGGCCTTCGCGCAGGAAGCGCGCGTGCACTTCTGCGCGCCGACCGGCGCGGACGGGATCGAGGCGGCGGTCAAGCTGGCCAAGATCGCCACCGGGCGCAGCGGCGTGCTGTCCTTCCACGGTGGCTACCACGGCTCGACGCACGCGACGATGAGCCTGAGCGGCACCCTGCACCAGAAGGGCGACGTCCCGGGCCTGATGCCGGAAGTGCAGTTCCTGCCGTATCCCTACGCCTACCGCTGCCCGTTCGGCGTCGGCGGCGACCGGTGCCACGAGCTCGGCGCGCGCTACATCCGCAACCTGCTGGGCGACCCGGAAAGCGGCGTGCGCCCGCCGGCGGCGCTGGTGCTGGAAGTGGTGCAGGGAGAGGGCGGCGCGATCCCCGCGCCGGTGGAATGGCTGCGCGCCATCCGCCGCATCACGGAGGAACACGGGATCCTCCTGATCGTCGACGAGGTGCAGACCGGCTTCGGGCGCACGGGCAAGCTGTTCGCCTTCGAACACGCGGGCATCGTGCCGGACATCCTCGTGCTGTCGAAGGCCATCGGCGGCGGCCTGCCGCTGTCGGTGCTCGTGTACCGCGACCGGTTCGACCGCTGGAAACCGGGTGCCCACATCGGCACCTTCCGCGGCAACCAGCTGGCCATGGCCGCCGGCCTCGCCAGCCTGCGGTACATCCGCCGCGAGGAGCTGCCGGCGCAGGCGGAGCAGCGCGGCCGCCAGCTGACGGGCAGGCTGGAAGCGCTGCAGCGCGAATGGCCGGCGCTCGGCGACGTGCGCGGGCGCGGCCTGATGATCGGCGTGGAGATCGTCGACGGGCAGGGCGCGACGGATGCCCTGGGCCACCCGCGCGCCGACCCCGCGCTGGCGAGCGCGATCCAGGCGCAGTGCTTCCAGAAGGGCCTGATCCTGGAGCTGGGCGGCCGCCACGGGGCCGTCGTGCGCTTCCTGCCGCCGCTGACCGTCACGGCGGCGCAGGTCGACGCCATCGCGGACATCTTCGCCGCCGCGCTGCGCGACGCGTGCGCCGCGCCGGCCGCGATCCGCGCCGCCGCATGAGCATGCCGCCGCCCGCGCGCCGCCTGGTCGTCGCCACCGTGCTGCTGGGGACCCTCGCCGTCAGCCTGAACAACACGGCCCTGAACCCGGCCATCCCCGCGTTCATCGCGGCGTTCGGCATCGACGCCGTGACGGCCAGCTGGGTCATCACGGCCTTCATGATCAGCATGGGCATGACGATGCCCGTGACGGGCTGGCTGGGCAACCGCTTCGGCCGCAAGCGCACGTACCTGTGCGGCCTGGCCCTGTTCATCGCCGGGTCGTGCATCGGCACGCTGGCGCCGTCGATGGCGTGGGTGATCGCCGCGCGCACCGTGCAGGGGATCGCCGGCGGCCTCATGATCCCGCTGTCGCTGGCCCTCGTGTTCGAGGCGTACCCGAAGGAGGAGCGCGGGCGGATCGGCGGCTGGTGGGGCATGGCGGTGATGTTCGCCCCGGCCACCGGGCCCGTGCTGGGCGGCCTGCTGGTGGAGTGCACCGGCTGGCATGCGCTGTTCGCCGTGAACATTCCCATCGGCGTGGCCGGCTGGGTCATCGGCTGGTACCGGCTGCCGGCGCCGCCCGCGCGCGCGCCGCAGGCGTTCGACTGGCGCGGATTCGTGCTGGCGACGGTAGGCACGGGCCTGCTGCTGGCCACGCTGAGCCGGTTGAAACCCGGTGCCGGGCTCGCGGATCCGGCCGTCCTCGCGCTGGCGGCGGCGCTGGCCTGCCTGGCGCTGTTCGTGCGGGTGGAACTGCGCCAGGGCGCGCCGCTGCTGAACCTGCGCATCTTCGCGGAGCCCAGCTACAGCCTCAGCGTGGCGGTGGTCGTCGCGCAGTCGGTCGGCATGTTCGGCACCGTGGTGCTGCTGCCGCTGCTGATGCAGACGGTGCTCGGCTACAGCGCGGCGTGGACCGGCGTGGCGCTGTTCGCCACCGCCGTCACCGCCAGCGTCTTTTCCACGGTCGGCGGCCGCCTGCTCGACCGGCACGGGCCGCGCGCCGGCGTCGCGGCGGGCCTCGCGTGCAGCGCCCTCGCCACCATGGCGTTTGCCCTGGCCGGACCGGGCGCGCCGTTGTGGCTGATCGTGGCGCTGATGGCGGCGCGCGGCGTGGGCATCGGCCTGTCCTACATCCCGGTGTCCACGGCCGGGTTGAACGCCATTCCGGAGCACCTGGTCACCGAAGGCTCGGCCATGAACAACATCCTGCGGCGCGTCGTGGCGTCGCTGGCCGTCGTCGCGGTATCGATGTATTTCGAGCTGCGCCGCGCGCAACTGGCGGACCACGGCCCGGCCCAGGCGGCCGGCCTGGCGGCGCTCCACGAAATCTTCTTCGCGCTCGGCGCGCTGCTCCTGCTGGTGCTGCCGCTGGCGCTGCTGTTCCCCAAACCCGACAGGGAGACCGGCCCCGCGCGAGCGGCGGCGGGCTCCGTCTAACCATCAGAAAGAGAACCCATGAACATCCTTGAAGCAGTACGGATCGGCGCCCCGGACGGCGTGCACGACGCGGACGACGGCTGGACCGCGGCGCTGCGCTCGCCCCGTTACCGCGCGGTCGAGCAGCGCGTGGTGCGCCAGCTGCTGCAGGCATTGATCTACGAAGGCGTGCTCGCATGCGAATACGCGCGCGCCCAGTTCCTGGTCGAGGGCCGCGGCGCGGACGGCAGGGCGGTGCGCTTTTGCTGCCCGGGCGCGATGAAGGCCAGCTTCGGCCTCGTCAAGCTGGACGGCGGTCCGGTGCTGCGCGAGGCGCGCGGCGAGGCGCCGCGGCCGGCCACGCTGGCCGACGTGTGCGCCGAGGTCCTGTGCCTCGTCCCGCCCTCGGACCGGCTTGCCGCCTTCGTCGACGAGCTGGAACAGACCCTGGTGAAGGACCTGCAGGCGCACAGCCAGCCCAGGGGGCCGCGTCCGCCCGCGGCCGCGCGCGACTACGACGAGCTGGAAGGCGACATCATGGACGCCCACCTGTACCACCCCAGCTATAAGTCGCGCATCGGTTTCTCGCTGGACGACAACCGCCGCTACGGCCCCGAATTCAAGGAAGCGATCCAGCCGCACTGGGTGGCCGTGCACCGCGACGCCGGCCGCATGAACCATTCGGCCCGCACCGGCTACCGCGAGCTGATCGTGCGCGAACTGGGCGAGGCGGAGTACGCGCGCTTCGCCGACATCCTGCGGCGCCAGGGCAAGGCGATCGACGACCACCTGCTGCTGCCGGTCCACCCCTGGCAATGGCGGGAGCGCATCGCCACCGTCTTCCATGCCGAGCTGGCCGACGGCACCGTCGTGCCGCTGGGGCCGGGACAGGACCGCTACCGCGCGCAGCAATCGATCCGCACGCTGGCCAACCACAGCGCGCCCGGCAAGGCCTACGTCAAGCTGGCGCTCAGCATCACGAACACGTCGACCAGCCGCATCCTCGCCGCGCACACCGTGATGAACGGTCCCATCGTCACCGACTGGCTGCAGGGGCTCGTCGAGCGCGATCCCGATGCGCGCGCGCTGGACTTCGTCATCCTCGGCGAAGTGCTGGGCGTGAGCTTCGACTACGACACCCTGCCGGACGTGCGCAAGGCGAGAGCCTACGGCACGCTCGGCGCGATCTGGCGCGAGAGCCTGCACGGCTACCTGCGCCCGGGCGAGGCGGCGGTCCCGTTCAACGGCGTGTGCCACGTGGACGAGGACGGCCGCCCGCTGGTCGATCCGTGGATCCGGCGATACGGCGTGCGCGCCTGGACCGGGCGCCTGCTCGAGGTGGCCGTCACCCCGATCATCCACATGCTGTTCGCGCACGGGATCGGCATGGAATCGCATGCCCAGAACATCGTGCTGATCCACCAGGACGGCCTCCCGGCGCGCATCGCGCTGAAGGATTTCCACGACGGCGTGCGTTACGCCCCGGGCCACCTGGCGCAGCCGGAACTGGCGCCGGCGCTGGTGCCGGTGCCGGCCAGCCACGCGCGCATCAACCGCAATTCCTTCATCCTCACCGACGACCTGGACGCGGTGCGCGACTTCACCTGCGACGCGTTCTTCTTCATCTGCCTGGGCGAAACCGCGATCTTCCTGGCGCGCCACTACGGCCTGCCGGAGCGGGAATTCTGGTCCATGACGGCCGGCGTCATCCAGGCCTACCAGCGGCGCCACCCGCAGCATGCGGCGCGCTACGCGGCCTTCGACGTGTTCGCGCCGACCTTCCAGGTGGAGGAACTGACCAAGCGCCGCCTGCTGGGCGACGGCGAGCCGCGCGTGCGCGACGTCCCGAATCCGCTGCACCCGTTCCGGGAGGCGCCGTGACGAGACCGAACCTGCTCAAGCAAAAGCTGCGGCGCCGCGAACGCGTGTTCGGCCTGTTCTGCTCCATCCCGGCCCCCGCGTCGGTGGAACTGGCCGGCGCGGCGGGCTACGACTTCGTGATCATCGACACGGAGCACGCGCTGGTGAACCCGGAGACCCTGGAACACATGATCCGCACGGCCGAAGCGGCCGGCATCACGCCGCTGGTGCGCATTGCCGACGGCGACGGCGCCGATCCGAAAGCGATCCTGCGGGCCCTGGACGGCGGCGCGCAAGGCATCGTCGCGCCCTGCGTCGAAAGCGCCGCCGCGATGCGCCGCATCGTCGCGGCCTGCAAATACCATCCGCACGGCACGCGCAGCCTGAACGCCGGGCGGCCCGGCGCGTTCGGCAGGGACAGCCTGGCCGGCTACGTGGCCCGGGCCAACGAGGAAACCATGGTCGTGCCGATGATCGAGAGCCTGGCCGGCGTGGACGCCATCGACGCGATCCTCGACGTCCCGGGCATCGACCTCGTGCTGGAAGGCGCCGCGGACCTGTCGCAATCGTGCGGCGTGCCGTGGCAGGTCGACGCGCCGCCGGTGCAGGCCGCGCTGCGGTCGGTCCAGCGGGCCTGCGACCGGGCCGCCATTCCCTATTGCGCCATTCCGCGCGCCGACGGCGACTACGCCCTCTGGCGCGGCCGCGGCGTGGCGGCGTTCGTGCTCGGCGACGAGCGCGGCATCGCCTTCCGCGCCCTGCAGGCCCGGCGCCACTCCATGATTCTCGAAGAAGGACAGACATGACGAACGATTCGCGATTCCAGGCGCAGGCCGCCCGGCTGGTCCTGCAGGACCTGGTCGACTGCCTGCTCGCCGAGCAGTTTTTCGATGGCGCCGACCAGGCGCTGCTGACGCCCGCCCAGGCGCGGGCCATGTGCGACGGCGCCCCGGCCGCGCAATTCCCGGACGCTGGCCTCGTCTGGCAATGGACGATCGCGCACGATCCGCTGCATTGCGTGCTGGTGCCGGTGGTGCGCGGCATCGTGCAGCCGCTGCAGTGCGTGCCGGACGCGGACGCGTACGTGCTGCGGCCCGGCGCCGCGCCCGGCCGGCTCGATCCGGCCGGCTTCATGGCGCTGCTCGTCGCGCATGGGCGCGACGACGTCGTCGCCCGCAATCCCGAGGGCGCGGCCATGTTCCTCGAATGGGTGGAGGAGTCGGTGCGGCAGACCGCGTGGTCGCTGGACCACCGCGTCGACACCGCCGCGCTGCCCGCCGCCACGCCCGCCGCCGCCTTCCAGGTGCTGGAGCAGTGCGCCTCGCTGCGCGACCGGCCGTTCCACCCGGTGGCGAAGGCCAAGAAGGGTTTTACGCGCGAGGACTACCATGACTACATGGCGGAATTCGGGAACGAGGTGCCGCTGCGCTGGGTGGCGATCGCGCGCGGCTGCGTCGCGGCCGGCGACGGCGTCGGCGACCCGGCGGCCACCCGGCCGGAACACTTCCTGCTCGCGCCGGACCGGCAGGCGGCACTGCAGGCGGAATTGCGGCGGCGCGGCCTGGCCGACAGCCACGTCGCCGTGCCGGTGCACCCGTGGCAGCTGGGCCGGATCCTGCCGCGCATGCTGGCCACCGACCTGCGCGACGGCGTGATCGTGCCCCTGGACTTCGAGCACGGCGGCTTCGTCCCGACGTCGTCCGTGCGCTCGCTGGCGCCGGCCGCCGGCGGCCATCATTACCTGAAGCTGCCGCTGGGGATCCATTCGCTCGGCGCGTCGCGCTACCTCCCGGCGATCAAGATGATCAACGGCCAGCGCAGCGAGCGCCTGCTGCGCCGGGCCATGGCGCTCGACCCCGTGCTGGCCGAACGCGTGTTCGTCTGCGACGAGACGAAGTGGTGGTCCTACCTGCCGCCGCAGGCCACGCTGTTCGACGAAGGCCCGCGCCACCTGGCGGCGCTGGTGCGCAGCTATCCGCCCGCGCTGCTCGAGGATCCCGCCTGCCGCCTCGTGCCGATGGCCGCGCTGGGCGTGCCGCTGGCGCGCACCGACGTCCACTTCTTCGACGAGTGGCTGCGCTGGCGCGCCCTGGCGCCGGACGGCGACGGCGTGTCGACCCTGCTGCGCGAGCTGTGCGAATCCTTCTTCGACATCAACCTGCGCATGTTCCGCCTCGGCATGCTGGCGGAAGTGCATGGGCAGAACGCCGTGCTGGTGTGGCACGCCGGCCGGGTGACGGGCCTGCTGCTGCGCGACCACGATTCGCTGCGCATCCACGTGCCCTGGCTCGAACGCCATGGCCTCGCCGATCCCGTCTACAGCCTCAAACCGGGCCATGCGAACACCCTGTACCACGACACCCCGGACGACCTGCTGTTCTACCTGCAGACCCTGGCGATCCAGGTGAATATCCGCGCCGTCTTCGACGTCGCGGCGCGGCGCTACGGCGTGCCGGAGGCCCGGTCGTGGGCCATGCTGTGCGAGGTGCTGGAGCAGGCCATCGCCCGCATCGACTTCCCCGCGGAGGCGCGCGACCTGCTGCACCGGCGGCTGTTCCGGGACCCCGCGTGGCCGCTGAAGCTGCTCGTGCGCCCGATGATCGAGCGCGCAGCGGGACCGGGCAGCATGCCGTTCGGGAAGGGGACGACCGTCAATCCGTTCCACGCCGTCGCGGCCGCGGGGTAGGGCATGGCGCACGTTCGACCGCGGGTGCAGGGCGTCGGCGCGGCGCTGCTGGCGCTGTATGCGGACATCGACGCCTCCACCATCGGCCACCTGGCCGAGGCGGGCTATGTGCACGGGGTGCGGCCGCTGCAGCGGCCCGCCCGCCTGCTCGGCAACGCCGTCACCGTCAGGCTGCCCGCCGTCGACGGCGGCGCGATCCGGCACGCCCTGGTCGCCAGCCGGCCCGGCGACGTGCTGGTGATCGAGATGGCGGAGGGCGACCAGCAGCGCGCCTGCTGGGGCGAGCTGCGCACGCTGGCGGCGCTGAAGAAGCCGCTGGCGGGCGTGGTGATCTGGGGCTGCGCGACCGACGTGCGCGCGGTGGCGGCGCTCGGCCTGCCCGTGTTCGCGCGCGGCGTCAGCGCCCTCACGACGCGCACGCTCGACGGGGGCGGGGAGGTGAACGGCGTCGTGTCGCTCGGCGGCGTGGAGGTGCGCCCCGGCGACCTGGTGCTGGGCGACGACGACGGCGTCTTCGTCCTCGATCCCGCGCAGGCGCTGGACCTGGGCCGGCGCGCGCAGGCCAGGCAGCGGGACGAAGCGGACCAGCGGACACGCCTGTTGACAGTCTTGTAATCGGGAATGATAATGAGAAGTATTCTCATTCGCGATTCTTTCAGGACACTCAACGGAGACCCCAGTGCAGTCGACCAACCGTATGCCGTTCACGTACCGTCCGCTGGCGGCGGCCGCCATGCTTGCCGCCGCGGCGGCCCATGCCCAGGGCCAGGAACCCGCCGCCGACGCCGAACTGCCGTCCGTCGTCGTGTCGGCGTCCCGCTCGAACATCGAGGCCGACAAGGCGCCGCAGACGGTCGTGATCATCAGGAAGGAAGACATCGAACGGCAACTGTCCCTGTCGACCAATTCGTCCGACGTCCTGAGCAGCATCCTGCCGTCCTATACGCCCAGCCGCGGCAAGATGAACGGCTCCGGCGAAACCCTGCGCGGCCGCACGCCGCTGATCCTGATCGACGGCGTGCCCCAGTCGAACCCGGTGCGCCCGACGGGCCGCGAGGCGCACACGATCGACTATTCGATGGTGGAGCGCATCGAGATCGTCCAGGGTCCCAATGCCATCAACGGCCTGGGCGCGACCGGCGGCACGATCAACATCGTCACGCGCCGCCCGGACAAGGGCACGGTGAACCAGCACGTCGACGTGCAGGTGACGGCGCCCACGACCGACGTCGAAGCGGGGACCCTCGGCTACAAGGCCAGCTACCGCGTGGACGGCCGCCTGGACAAGCTGGACTACCTGTTCGCGCTGGGTCATGAAGACCAGGGCCTCTACCTCGACGGCAAGGGCCGGGCCATCGGCGTCGACGTGACCCAGGGCGACCTGATGGACTCGCGCAGCTACGACGCGCTGGCGAAGATCGGCTACCGCCCGGACGACAACCAGAAGCTGCAGTTCTCGCTGAACCGCTACCGCATCAAGTCCAAGGCCGGCTACGTGGGCGTCGCGGGCAATCGCGCGCTGGGCATCCCGTCCACGTCCGTCGAAGGCACGCCGCCGGGCATCCCCGCCTGGAACGACGCCTGGACGGCCAGCGCCAGCTACCACCACGCCGACCTGGCGGGGATGGCATTGTCGGCCATGGTGTTCAGCCAGGAATTCGAGGGCCTCTTCGGCGCCGACAATTCGGCGACCTTCCAGGACGTGCGCATCGCGCCGCGCGGGACGCTGTACGACCAGTCGCGCGCCGTCGCGTCCAAGGTCGGCAGCAAGATCGGCCTGACGAAGGACGGCCTGCTGGACGGCCGCCTGAAACTGACGGCGGGCTTCGACACCCTCGTCGACAAGGGCAAGCAGGACTTGTACGGCACGGGCCGCACCTTCGTGCCCGAGTCCAGGTACCGCAACCTCTCGCTGTTCGCGCAGGGCGAATTCAAGCTGTTCGAGCCGCTGACGCTGCACGCCGGCCTGCGCCGCGAGAAGGCCGACCTGAAGGTGGACACCTACCGTACGCTGGCGGCGTACAACGACACGCTGGTCCAGGGCGGCACCATCAGGTTCGGCGAGACGCTGGCCAACGCCGGCCTGGTGTTCACGCCGGTCAGGGACGTGACCGTGTACGCCAGCTATTCGGAAGGGTTCGGCCTGCCCGACATCGGCCGCACGCTCCGCTCGATCAATACGCCCGGCCAGAGCATCGCCAGCCTGCGCAACCTGGAACCGATCCTGACCGAGGGCATCGAGCTCGGGACCCGTGTACGCAAGGCCGACTGGGACTTCGACGCCGCCTGGTACCGTTCGGATTCGGACTTCGGCGCGCGAGTGGTGTCGGTCAACGGCGTGTTCATGATGGCGCGCGAAAAGACGCGCCTGGAGGGCTTCGACGCCACCGCCACCTACCGCTTCGGCAAGGCGCAGCGGGCCAGCCTCGCGTATGCCCACACCAGGGGCCGCTACGACAGCAACAACGACGGCAGCCTGGATGCCCGGCTCGACGGCCTGAACGTGGCGCCCAACCGCCTGATCGCGACGTGGACCGCGAACTGGACGGACAAGCTGTCCACGTTCGTGCAGGGCCAGCACGCCTACGCCCAGCGCTTCGACGATCCGGCCAAGGCGTTCAGCGGCTACACGCTGTTCGACGCCTCCGTCGGCTACAAGCTGGCCAGGGGCGACGTCCGGCTCGGCATCGCCAACCTGCTCGACAAGAGCTATATCACCTACTACTCGCAAAGCGCGCTGGTCGAGCCGGCACGCTATTTCGCGGGCCGTGGGCGCACCATGACGCTGGGCTATTCGCTCGGCTTCTGATCCGGAGGCCCGCATGCGCCACGAAACCCCGCTCGTCCGCCTGCTGCGCGTGCTCGGCGCGGTGCCGGGCGGCTACGTGGTGTCGGCGCTGGCCGTCGCGGGCGCCGGTGCCGTCCTGGCCTGGCTCGGCATGGCCCGCTCGGACGCCGTCGTGCTGGGCGCCATGCTCGGCTTCGTCCTGCACCTCGTCGTCGTGCTGGGGGTCTTCCGCCGGTCCCTGACGTGGCTGCATACCTGGGCCGGCGTCGTGCTGGGCGGCGTGCTGTTCGCCGTCTTCTGGATGGGCACGCTGAGCGTGTTCGACCGCGAGATCGACCGCTGGATGATGCCGGACACGCGGCTGCCGCCCGCGCCGCAGCGGATCTCGCTCGACCGCGTGGCGCAGGCGGTGGCACCGGCGGTGCCGGCCGGGGCCAGCCAGTGGCGCGTCGACCTGCCGACCGAGCGCGTGCCGGTGCTGCGCTTCACCTACAAGGCCGGCGCCGGCGAGGCGCCGGTGCGGCAGGTCGATCCGGGGCGCCTCGTGGTCTTGCCGGATCCGGGCACGAAGGGTGCCACGGGCTTCATCTATCCGTTTCATTACGGCCTGCACCTGGCGTGGAACGATCTCGGCAAATGGATCGTCGGCTTGGCGGCGCTGGCGCTGCTGGCGCTGCTGGTGTCCGGCGTGATCATCCACAAGAAGATCTTCGTGCAGTTTTTTACGTTCCGGCCGCGCAAGTCCCTGCAGCGCAGCAGCCTGGACCTGCACAACCTGGCCGGCGTGCTCGGCCTGCCGTTTTATTTTGTCATCGCGCTGTCCGGGCTCGTCATCTTCTTCTCGATGTATTTTCCGCAGGCGCATTCGGGCGCCTACGGCGGCGGCAAGGCCGGCAAGGCCGCGTTCACCGCCGACGCCTACGGCAAGTTCGCGCGGCCCCGGGCCAACGCGCCGGGCACGCTGGGTTCCCTCGATGCGATGGCCGCGCGCGCCGAGCGGGAGTGGGCGGGCGGACGGCCGTATTTCGTGCGCGTCTGGCATCCGGGCGACGCCGACAGCTACGTCGAGCTGCGCCGCTCGTATGCGCGCGACGTCACGATGAACCTCGACCAGATCTATTTCGACGCCGCCACCGGAGACATCCTGCAGCGCTTCGAAGCGGGGCCGGTGATGACGGCGCAGCGCTTCCTCTCCGGCCTGCATTTCGTCCAGTTCGAGCATTGGCCCTTGCGCTGGCTGTACTTCTGCGCCGGCCTGGGCGGATGCGTACTGATCGGCACGGGCTTCCTGTTCTGGATCGAGGCGCGCCGCGCGCGCCATGCGCGCAAGGGCCTGGCCGGGGTGCGCATCGTGCAGGGACTGGCGACCGGCAGCATCACGGGGATCGTGCTCGCGACGCTCGCGTTCCTGGCCGCGAACCGCTGCCTGCCGCCGCACGCGGGCCCGGGCGGCGGCGAGGCCCGCGCCGCCGCCGAGGGGTGGGT
>CBIHRX010000094.1:0-20923 GCA_966212555.1 uncultured Massilia sp. | reverse complement strand
CCAGATCGCGAGCGGCAACCTGGACCTGTCGGAGCGCACGGAGCAGCAGGCCGCGTCGCTGGAACGCACGGCGACGTCGATGGAACAGCTGACCTCCACCGTGCGCCAGAACGCGGACAACGCGCGCCAGGCGAACACGCTGGCGCAGTCGGCGTCGGAAGTGGCGGCGAAGGGCGGCACGGTGGTGACGCAGGTCGTGGCGACGATGGGCGCGATCAACGCGTCCGCCACGCGCATCGCGGACATCATCGGCGTCATCGACGGCATCGCGTTCCAGACCAATATCCTCGCGCTCAACGCGGCCGTCGAAGCGGCCCGGGCCGGCGAGCAGGGCCGCGGCTTTGCCGTCGTGGCTTCCGAGGTGCGCAACCTGGCGCAGCGCAGCGCCGCCGCGGCGAAGGAAATCAAGTCGCTCATCGACGACTCGGTGCAGAAGGTGCACCACGGTTCGGCACTGGTCGATCAGGCGGGCGCGACCATGGGGGAGATCGTCGGCAGCATCAATCGCGTGACGGACATCATGTCGGAAATCATGGCGGCCAGCGAAGAGCAGTCGTCCGGCATCGACGAGGTGAACCGCGCCATCGTCCAGATGGACCAGGCCACGCAGCAGAACGCGGCCCTCGTCGAGCAGGCCACGGCGGCCGCGCAGCAGTTGCGCGAGGAAGCCGACAGCCTGGCGCTGGCGGTCGGCGCGTTCCGCCTGAACGTCCAGGCCGGCGCCGCCGCGCGCCCGGCGCCCGCGCAGCTCGCGCTGCGCTGAGCGGCCCGGGCGCTGCCGCGGATCAGGACTGGCGGCGCTTGCGAGCCGACGCCAGGCCGGCGGCGCCCAGGCCCAGCAGCATCAGCGAGGCCGGTTCCGGCACCTCGCCGCCGGCCGCGTCGGCCTGGTGTGCGATCACGTTCGCCGTCAGGTTCAGGGTCAGGTTATAACCCTTGCCCAGGCTGTCCGACGCGAACGCGACGTCCGGATTCGCGTCGGCCAGGGTCAGCTGGTACGTCGCCGTATTCTTGCCGAGCGTTGTCGCCAGGAACGACGCCGTGTAGCCATTGGAACCGCCTTGCGCGAGGTTGTCGAACAGCGACAGGCTCGTGCCGAACACGTTGTTGACGTCGCCGGATTCCGCGACGCCCGTCAGCTTCAGGCCCACGCGGTTGGTATCCGCCAGGTTGGCGATCGAGAAGTTCTTGGCTGCCACCACGTCATTGAGGTAGATGTCGCCGAAATCCAGCGTCAGCGAGGTCACCGCCGAGTTCGCATCGAACGACTGGGCCGCGTGCAGCAGGTAGGTGTACGTGGCGCTCAGGTCGCCTTTCCAGCTGATCGTCGACGTGGTCGTGGCGTCGGTCGCGAACTGGTTCGACGTCGTCTCGGCCGTGTTCGAGACGGCCAGCAGGTCGGCGAGGAAGCTGCCGCTGCCGTTGCCGACGTAGGCGTTCAGCGAGCTGCTGCCGACCGTCGTGTTCTTGTTCACCAGGCTGCTGGTGACGCCGTCGTTGCAACCCGACTTGATCTTGCCGGTGAAGGTGCAGCCGTCCTGGACGTTGTTCAGTGACGCGGCTGCCCCGGTGACGCCGGTCGGAATGCCCAGGGCGATCGCGCTGCTGCCTTTGCCCGCTGCCGTGTACGTACCCTGGTCGTTCGCATTGGTACCGCCGCTGCCGACCGTGACGCTGGTCGTCTGCTTGTAGACCGACGCCAGGTTGACGGTAGCACCCGTCAGCACGCCCTTGCTCTTGTCGAACAGGGCGACCGCGGCCGTCTGGCCGCTGTCCATGTTCGTGTTCGCCGTGCCGCTGGTGCTGCCGTTCGAGCTGGCCGTCCTGGCGCCGAGCGTATCGCTGACCGAATTGCTCACGTCGAAGCCGACCGTGCTGGTCGTCAAGGTGAGGACCGACGCGTGCGCGAAGGTCGGGATCACGGCCATTGCGCTCACGGCGGCCAGGACGGCGGCGTTCAGGGTAGTTTTCAGCATGTTTCTTCCTTTTGGTTGATCAAACGATGAGGATGTCTTGTGACACTTTTTATTTTTCTCAAAGTATTGACGCAAGGATCGTGCCAAAAACTATAACTATCTGTTCTGAAAGGAAATGGATTTTGAACAGAACTCAATGTCTTGATGTCATGTAAAGATTCTCGACATCAATAAAAATTTCCTGCGGAAACATCGTGACATCGCCCGTTGTCTCAATGCAGGTGCGCCGGCACACGCTGCGGGCGCGTCCCCGGGGGCGGCGCGGCGCGCGTGGCGGCGGCGACCTCGGTACCGGCATCCCACGGCAGCGACAGCACGGCCTCGAGCGCATCGGCAACCTGACGGCCGAGGCCCACGTCGCCACCTTCGATCTGGGGCAGCGTGCGGTGCAGGGCGCACAGCAGCACGGCGTAGTCGGCGCGGCGCGGATGCAGCGCGGCGTCGCCCAGGCGTTCCAGCAGCGCTTCCTCGCGGCGGAAATCGGCCTCGACGGCCGCCACGACGGCCGGGAAATCCTGGACGAAGACTTCGTCCGGTTGCGCCTGCAGGGCGGCGACGCGGGCACACAGGCGGGCCCGGCTCGTACGCAGGGCCGCGCAAGCTGCGAGCGGGTCGGCGTCGGGATAATGGAAATGCATGATCTACCTCACTCTCGTCGATGATGACGAGCAGTGTCCGGGCGGCGCGCGATTTATTGTTTGATCTGCCTCAAAATCCGAGGATTCCGGCTCCGGTAATCCGCGTCGAACCGCCTCAGTGCGCGCGCGGTAGCGGCACGCGGGACCTTCGCGGCAGCGCGCGTGTTCGGCTCCCACGCCGGGAATTCATTGGATTCGAATCGAACCGGATTCCATTAGAAAGCCTGCTCATCCTTATTGCGCATTTGCAGGCCGTTTATCGGAATTCGATAAATGGCGAATATATTTGGATGAAATGTTTTTGCATATAAATAAATGCGTATTTGCATCATATTTACATACATTTGACCATCGCAAGCGTTTTCGAGCTCGATACGTAACTATCTGAATTGATTGAAAAGATCGCGGAAATACACGTCCATTTCTCGGCTAAACGCCATCTCATATCATTACCATAATTCTTTTCGTTAATTCGTTGTCGGGGCGCGACTGTTGGTGAACAAATTATCGATTCTTTCGATTTACTTCGGGGAAATAACCTACACTACGCGAATTCTCCTCAGCCGCCCGGGACTCACGTGAACCGCATTTATCGCCTCGTCTGGAATGCTTCGAAAAACATTTGGCAAGTCGTGTCGGAACTCGGCTCCAAACGGTGCAAATCGTCGACGGGCCGTGCGCGCCGGCGCCGCCAGCTGGCGCTGATGGCGCTGGGCGCCGTCGCGGGCGCCGGCGCCCATGCCGCGGATCCGTTGCCGACAGGCGGCCGCGTCACGGCCGGGCAGGCGACGCTGAACTATGCGGGCAAGACGCTCACGGTCAACCAGGGCAGCAGCAAGGCCGCCATCGACTGGACCGGCTTTTCGGTCGGGCAGGGCCATACCGTCAACTTCGTCCAGCCGTCGAGCAACGCCGTCGCGCTGAACCGCGTGCTCGGCGCCGACGTATCGATGATCCAGGGTGCCCTGAACGCCAACGGCCACGTGTTCCTGCTGAATCCGAACGGCGTGCTGTTCAGCCCGACGGCCCAGGTCAACGTGGGCGGCTTGCTGGCGTCCACGCTGGCCATGAGCAACGACGACTTCCTGGCCGGGCGCTACCACCTGCAAGGGACCAGCGCGCAGGCCGTCGAAAACCGGGGCCAGCTGCGTGGCGGCAACGTTGCGCTGGTGGCGGCGCGCGTCGTCAACACGGGCGAGATCGCGGCGGACAAGGGCAATGCGCTGCTGGGCGCGGGCAGCGACGTCGTCGTCGACTTCGGCGGCCCCGTCAAGCTGCAGCTGCGGAAGGGCGCGCTGGACGCGCTCGTCGACAACGGCGGCGCGATCCGCGCGGACGGCGGCACGGTGCTGATGACGGCGAAGTCGGCCGGCGAACTGACCGGCTCCGTCATCAACAACACCGGCATCGTGCAGGCACGCACCCTGGCGACGGGCGCGCAGGGCCAGATCCTGCTGCTGGGCGACATGCAGACCGGTACGGCCAACGTGGGCGGCACCTTCGACGCGAGCGCGCCGGCCGGCGGTAACGGCGGCAACATCGAGACGTCGGCCGCGTACGTCAACACGGCGCCGGGCCTCGTCGTCAACGCCGGGGCGGCCGCCGGCAAGGGCGGCGAATGGCTCGTCGACCCGTACGACTACACGATCAACGCGGCGGGCGCCACGACGATCTCGAATTCCCTGAACCAGGGCACGAGCGTGACGGTGACGACGCAATCCAGCAACGGCAGCTACGGCTCGGTGGCCGCGGGCAGCGGCGACATCACCGTCGCCAGCCCCATCGCCAAGACGGGCGGCGCCGACGCCACCCTCACGCTGCGCGCGGACCGCAACATCGTCGTCAACAGCGCGATCACGTCGACGAGCGGCAAACTGAACCTGACGTTGTCGTCCGCGAACGCGGCGGGCGCGACGACCGGCGGCGTCAACGTCGGCGCCAACCTGCTGTCGAACGGCGGCACGATCCTGATCGGCGGCGCCAGCGGCAGCGCATCGGGCGGCATCAACTTCGCCCGGAATGCCGACGCCAGCTCGGCGGCCGTCACGATCGGAAACAACGTCTCGCTCCGTTCGACCGGCGGCAACATCACGATCAACGGCAAGACGACCCTCGGCTCCAACAGCGGCAGCGTGGACGCCACCAAGGCCGGCATCTATATCAAGTCCGGCGCGACGATCCTCGCCGGCAGCGGCAACCTGATGATGACGGGCCAGAGCGATACCGGCGTCAAGGAGTTCGGCATCGGCTTCCAGGGCGGTTCGGGCACCCTGACGACCGTCGGCAGCGCGCCCGGCGCGGGCACGGTGCTGATCAATGCCGTCAACACCGCCACCGGCAACAACATCACGAACGACGACCGCGACGCGGGTGCGATCGGCATGGTCAACTACGGCAGCCGCGACCAGATCACGTTCCAGGGACCGTCGGTCGCGGCCTGGCTCGTCTACATCAACGGCGCGCCGAAGCCTTCCGCCTATACGCAGGCGCCGCAGCTGTCCGGCTGCCTGAATCCGTATCCGAACTGCGGCTACCTCGTCGTCAGCGGCACGAACAACTCGTACCTGTACGCGTCCTACCAGGCCGTGGACATGTCGACCAATCCGATCTACGTGCTCGGCGCGAGCGGCGGCACCAAGGTCTACGACGGCACCACGCTCGCGACGGGCATGAGCTTCTCGTCGGTCGGCGGTCCCGGCGGCTTCACGGCGGCCAGCCTGTCGCCCGCGCCCGTGTTCAACACGAGCAGCAAGAACGTGGGCGCGTACGGCACGCTGACGCCGGGCGCGACCAATCCGCGCAACGTCACGTCGGGCGGGACCACCTACGCCGTCGGCTATTTCTACAACGGGAATTACACGATCACGCCGAAAGCGCTGACGCCCAGCGCCGCGGACAAGGTCTATGACGGCACGACGACGGCGGCCGTCGCGATGGCCGGCGCCATCGCGGGCGACGACCTCACGGCGAGCGGCACGGGCAGCTTCGCGTCGAAGAACGTGGGCACCTATTCCGTCAGCATCAGCAACATCGCACTGGGCGGTGCGGACGCGGCGAACTACACGCTGTCCGGGAACTCGGCCAGCGCAACCGCCAGCATCACCCAGCGCACGGTCACGCTCGATGCGAGCAAGACGTACGACGGTTCCGCCAGCTTCTCGACCGTCGGCCTGGGCAATCTCGTGGCGGGCGAAGACCTCGTCGCCTCCGGCATCGCGGCCAACAGCGCCGACGTCGCGAACGCGCAGTATGTCAGCGCCGTCACGCTGGGCGACGGCGTCGCCGGCCTGGCGAGCAACTACCGCCTGCCGGGCTTGAACGCGGCCGGTGCCGGCAACACGGCGGCGATCACGCCGAAGGCGCTGACCCTCACGGGCCTGGGGGCTTCCGACAAGACCTACGACGGCACGACGGCCGCCCAGCTGACGGGCGGCACGCTGTCCGGCCTCGTGGGCAGCGAGTCGCTCACCGTGTCGAACCTGACCGGCGCCTTCGCGGACAAGAGCGTCGGCGCGGGCAAGGCGGTGACGCTGGCCGGCGGCACGCTCACGGACGGCACGGGCCGGGCATCGAACTACACGCTGGCGCAGCCGGCCGGCGTCACGGCGTCCATCACGCCGAAGGCACTGACCGTGTCCGGCATCACCGCGTCCGACAAGACGTACGACGGCACGGCGGCGGCCACCGTGTCCGCGGCCGGCGCCAGCTTGCAGGGCCTCGTCGCCGGCGACACGGTCACGGTCGGCGCGACGGGCGCGTTTGCCGATGCGGACGCGGGTACGAGCAAGGCGGTCCTGCTTACCAGCACGCACGGCGGCGCGGACGCCGGCAATTACACGATCACGGACCAGGCGACCGCCACGGCCGCGATCACGCCCAAGGCGCTGACGATTACCGGCCTGGGCGCCGCGAGCAAGACGTACGACGGCACGACGACGGCGACGCTGACGGGCGCCGCGCTGTCCGGCCTCGTGGGCAGCGAGACGCTGGACCTGTCCGGCCTCGCCGGCGTGTTCGCGGACAAGAACGCGGGTACGGGCAAGACGGTGACGGTGTCGGGCGGCTCGCTGGCCGACGGCACGGGCCGCGCCGCCAACTACAGCCTCACCGTCCCGGCCAGCGTGGTCGGCACGATCACGCCGAAGGCCCTGGCGGCATCCGGCATCACGGCAGCCGACAAGACCTACGACGGCACGACGGCGGCGACGGTGTCGACGGGCGGCGCCATGTTGGGCGGCGCGATCACGGGCGA
This sequence comes from uncultured Massilia sp., assembly GCA_966212555.1. GTDB lineage: Bacteria > Pseudomonadota > Gammaproteobacteria > Burkholderiales > Burkholderiaceae_D > Telluria. Next base: position 14,057 of record CBIHRX010000094.1, on the reverse strand, counting down.
TGACGTGGTACTGAGCGCGAGCGGCGCGTTCGCCGACAAGAACGCCGGCAACGGCAAGACGGTCGCCTTGAGCACGGCCCTGTCCGGCCAGGACGCGGCCAACTACACGCTCGGCGGGCAAACGTCGGCGACGGCGGCCATCACGCAGAAGGCACTGACGGTGTCCGGCATCACGGCGTCCGACAAGAGCTACGACGGCACGGCGGCGGCGACGGTGTCGACGGCGAACGCGCAGCTGGCCGGCCTCGTGGCGGGCGACGCGGTGACGGTCGGTGCGACCGGCACGTTTGCCGACGCCAACGCGGGCACCGGCAAGACCGTCACGCTGTCGAGCACCCATGGCGGCGCCGATGCGGGCAATTATGCGATCACCGACCAGGCTTCCACGACGGCTACGATCACGCAGAAGGCGCTGACGTTGAACGGTTTGACGGCCTCGAACAAGGTCTACGACGGCACGACGGCGGCCCAGCTGACGGGCGGCACGCTGTCCGGCATGGTCGGCAACGAGACGTTGAATCTCGGCGGCCTGACGGGTGCGTTCGCGGACAAGAACGTCGGTACGAACAAGGCCGTGACGGTGTCCGGCACCATCACGGACGGTACGGGCCTCGCGTCGAACTATGCGATCGCCACGCCGGCGGGATTGTCCGCCTCCATCACGCCGAAAGCCTTGACGGTATCCGGCATCACGGCAGCCGACAAAGTCTACGACGGCACGGCGGCGGCAACGGTGTCGGTCAACGCGGCGACGCTGGGCGGCGCGATCACGGGCGACGACATCGGCCTGAGCGCGAGCGGCGCGTTCGCCGACAAGAACGCCGGCAACGGCAAGACGGTCGCCTTGAGCACGGGCCTGTCCGGCCAGGACGCAGGCAACTACACGCTCGGCGGGCAAACGTCGGCGACGGCGGCCATTACGCAGAAGGCACTGACGGTGTCCGGCATCACGGCGTCCGACAAGACCTACGACGGCACGGCGGCGGCGACGGTGTCGACGGTGAACGCGCAGCTGGCCGGCCTCGTGGCGGGCGACACGGTGAGCGTGGGCGCGAGCGGGACGTTTGCCGACGCCAACGCGGGCACCGGCAAAACCGTGGCGCTGTCGAGCACCCATGGCGGCGCGGATGCGGGCAATTATGCGATCACCGACCAGGCTTCCACGACGGCTACGATCACGCAGAAGGCGCTGACGTTGAACGGTTTGACGGCCTCGAACAAGGTCTACGACGGCACGACGGCGGCCCAGCTGACGGGCGGCACGCTGTCCGGCATGGTCGGCAACGAAACGCTGAACCTCGGCGGCCTGACGGGCGCGTTCGCGGACAAGAACGTCGGTACCAACAAGGCCGTGACGGTGTCCGGCACCATCACGGACGGTACCGGTCTTGCATCCAACTACGCGATCGCCACGCCGGCGGGATTGTCCGCTTCGATCACGCCGAAGGCCCTGACGGTGTCCGGCATCACGGCGGCCGACAAGACCTACGACGGCACGGCGGTGGCAACGGTGTCGGCCAGCGGCGCCACGCTGGGCGGCACGATCACGGGCGACAACTTGGTATTGAGCGCGAGCGGCGCGTTCGCCGACAAGAACGCCGGCAACGGCAAGACGGTCGCGTTGAGCACCGGCCTGTCCGGCCAGGACGCGGGCAACTACACGCTCGGCGGGCAAACGTCGGCGACGGCGGCCATTACGCCGAAGGCACTGACGGTGTCCGGCATCACGGCGTCCGACAAGACCTACGATGGCACGACGGCGGCGACGGTGTCGACGGCGAACGCGCAGCTGGCCGGCCTCGTTGCGGGCGACGCGGTGACGGTCGGTGCGACCGGCACGTTTGCCGACGCCAGCGCGGGCACCGGCAAGACCGTGACGCTGTCGAGCACCCACGGCGGCGCGGATGCCGGTAACTACGCGATCACGGACCAGGCATCCGCCACGGCGACGATCACGCAGAAGGCGCTGACGTTGAACGGTTTGACGGCCTCGAACAAGGTCTACGACGGCACGACGGCGGCCCAGCTGACGGGCGGTACGCTGTCCGGCATGGTCGGCAACGAAACGCTGAACCTCGGCGGCCTGACGGGTGCGTTCGCGGACAAGAACGTCGGTACGAGCAAGGCCGTGACGGTGTCCGGCACCATCACGGACGGCACCGGTCTTGCGGCCAACTATGCGATCGCCACGCCGGCGGGATTGTCCGCTTCGATCACGCCAAAAGCCTTGACGGTGTCCGGCATCACGGCGGCCGACAAGACCTACGACGGCACGGCGGCGGCCACGGTGTCGGCCAGCGGCGCCACGCTGGGCGGCGCGATCACGGGCGACAACTTGGTATTGAGCGCGAGCGGCGCGTTCGCCGACAAGAACGCCGGCAACGGCAAGACGGTCGCCTTGAGCACGGCCCTGTCCGGCCAGGACGCGGCCAACTACACGCTCGGCGGGCAAACGTCGGCGACGGCGGCCATCACGCAGAAGGCACTGACGGTGTCCGGCATCACGGCGTCCGACAAGAGCTACGACGGCACGGCGGCGGCGACGGTGTCGACGGCGAACGCGCAGCTGGCCGGCCTCGTGGCGGGCGACGCGGTGACGGTCGGTGCGACCGGCACGTTTGCCGACGCCAACGCGGGCACCGGCAAGACCGTCACGCTGTCGAGCACCCATGGCGGCGCCGATGCGGGCAATTATGCGATCACCGACCAGGCTTCCACGACGGCTACGATCACGCAGAAGGCGCTGACGTTGAACGGTTTGACGGCCTCGAACAAGGTCTACGACGGCACGACGGCGGCCCAGCTGACGGGCGGCACGCTGTCCGGCATGGTCGGCAACGAAACGCTGAACCTCGGCGGCCTGACGGGCGCGTTCGCGGACAAGAACGCCGGCATCAACAAGGCGGTGTCGGTGTCGGGCACCATCACGGACGGCACCGGCCTCGCGGCCAACTACGCGATCGCCACGCCGGCGAGCCTCGTCGCGGCCATCACGCCGAAGGCCCTGACGGTGTCCGGCATCACGGCGTCCGGCAAGGTGTATGACGGCACGACGGCGGCCACGGTGTCGACGGCGCAGGCGCAGCTGGCGGGCCTCGTGGCGGGCGATACCGTCACGGTCGGCGCGACCGGCGCCTTTGCCGACGCCAACGCGGGCGGCGGCAAGACGGTGCACCTCTCCAGCACGTACGGCGGCGCGGACGCGGGCAACTACGCGATCGCAGGCCAGGCGGCGACGCAGGCGGCCATCACGCCGAAGGTGCTGACATTGTCCGGTGTGTCCGCCGCGGACAAGACGTACGACGGCACGACGGCCGCCACGCTGACGGGCGGCACGCTCGCCGGCCTGGTGGGCAGCGAGACGCTGGTGCTGACGGGCCTGTCCGGCACGTTCGCGGACAAGAACGCGGGCTTTGCCAAGGCCGTCACGGTCGGCGGCGGCGTGCTGGAAAACGGCACCGGCCGCGCGGCCAACTACAGCCTGGCGTTGCCGGGCGGGGTGACGGCGTCGATCGGCCAGAAGGCCGCCACCGTGGCGGGCATCACGGCGTCCGATAAAGTCTACGACGGCACGACGGCGGCGACGGTGTCGACGGGCGGCCTGGTCATCCAGGGCCTCGTCGCCGGCGACGACGTGCGCGCCGGCGCCACCGGCACGTTCGCGGACAAGAACGCGGGCAACGGCAAGACGGTGACCCTGGCGAACACGTTCGGCGGTGCCGACGTCGGCAACTATGCGATCACGGGCCAGTCCACGGCCGTCGCCGCCATCACGCCGAAGGCATTGACGGTGTCCGGCATCACGGCGGACAACAAGACCTATGACGGCACGACGGCGGCCACCGTCGGCAGCGCCAACGCGACGCTGGCGGGCCTCGTGGCCGGCGACTCGGTGACGGTCGCCGCGACCGGCGCGTTCGCGGACCGCAATGCGGGCAACGGCAAGACCGTCAACCTGACCGGCACCCTGGGCGGCGCGGACGCGGGCAACTATGCGGCCGACATCCAGCGCACGGCGACGGCCGACATCGCGCGCAGGGCGCTGACCGTGACCGGCGCGACCGTCGCCGGCAAGACGGCGGACGGCACGAAGACGGCGACCTTGACGGCGCCCGGCACGCTCGTGGGCACCATCGCGGGCGACAATGTGGCCGTGAGCGGCAGCGCGGCGACCGCGCAGTTCGCGCAGGCCACGGCCGGCACCGGCATCGCGGTCGACGTGAACGGTCTCGTGCTGACCGGCGCGGACGCGGGGAATTACGCGTTCGAAGGCCGCACGGCGACGACCGGCACCATCATCGCCGCGGCGACGCCGACGCCGACGCCGACCCCGACCCCGACCCCGACGCCGACCCCGACGCCGGTACCGGAGCCGACGCCGGCGCCGACCCCCGAGCCGCCGCCGGTCGTGGTGGCACCCACGCCGGAACCGACGCCCGTCGTCGTGACGCCGGCACCCGTCCCGACGCTGGCACCGGCACCGGTCCCCGCGACCGCCTCGGTGGTGGCGGCCACGATCGCGCCGCAGTCGCTGGGCCTCGCGCCCGTGCTGCCGGCGCCGGCCGCCGGCGGCCTCGCTTACCGGCCCGTCCCGGAGACGGGCGCGGCGAGCGGCGGCGGCGCGGCGGCCGCGGACGGGCAGGGCGGCGGCGATTCGACCGTCAGCGCGACCAACCGCCGCCAGTCGTCCAGCCAGGCGCTGGCCGCGGGCCGCGACGTCAAATTCCTGAACGTGCTCGTCGTGTCCGGCGGTATCCGCATGCCGGCGGCCGGCAACGACCAGGCGGGCGGCAACGACGCCGCGAACCCGTAACCGAACATCGACAACGCATGACCTATAACCTGAAACTCCTGCCGCTGGCCCTGCTGGTCGCGGCCTCCCTGCCGGCCCTGGCGCAGCAGACGTCGCTGCAGGAAAACGCGCGGCAACTGCCCCAGCCCCGCACGGGTACCGCCCCGGCCGTGCAGCCGGCGCCCGCCACCGCCCCGGTGCAGGCGGGCGGCCAGCAGGTGACCTTGCGCCGCGTCGTCATCACCGGGAACACGCGCATCGGCAGCGATACGCTGCTGGCGGCCGTCGGTCCCGTGGACGGCAAGCCGTTCGACTTCGCCGGCCTCGCGGCCCTCGCCGCGCGCGTGACGGCGCATTACCAGCAGGCCGGCTATCCGTTCGCCCGCGCCTATTTGCCGCAGCAGGACCTGTCCGGCGGCGAATTGCGCATCGAGGTGCTGGAAGGCCGCTACGGCAAGGTCGCCGCCCACGGCGAGCCGGCGTTCACCGGCGGCGCGCAGGGCTTCCTGTCCGCGCTGCCGCGCGGCGACATCATCGAAAGCGGCCGGCTGGAACGCGTCACCCTGCTGCTGGACGACCAGCCGGGCGTGCGCACGGTGCCGCTCGTACGGCCGGGCGAGGAAGTCGGTACCGGCGACCTGCTCGTCGAGGTGCGGCGCGACCACCGCTACAGGGGCGAGGCGGGCCTGGACAACTACGGCACCCGCGCGACCGGGCGCATGCGCGCCCACGCGAGCGTGGACGTGGACAGCCCGTTCATGCTGGGCGACCAGATCGCCGCGCAGGCGCTGTACACGGAAGAGGGCATGTGGTTCGGCTCCCTGGCGTATTCCGCGCCGCTGGGCTACAGGGGGCTGCGCGGCCGCGCCAGCTACACGCATTCGTACTACGACCTGGCCGGCAGCTTCGCCGCGCTGGGCGCGCGCGGCACGGCGGACGTGGCGAGTCTTGGCCTGTCGTACCCGATCGTGCGTTCGCAGGTGCGCAACCTGACCTTGTCCGCCAGCGTCGACCACAAGCGCCTGCACGACCGCCAGGAGGCCACGCTGACGAACACGCAGAAATCCAGCACCGTCGTCCCCGTCACCCTGTCGTTCGACGTGCGCGACCAGTTCCTCCACGCCGGCATCACGTTCGGCGCGCTGAGCTGGACGCGCGGCAAGCTGGACATGAACGGCGACACGCAGGCCATCGACGCCGCCAGTGCCCGTTCGGCGGGCAGCTTCAACCGGTTCAATCTGGACCTGGCGCGCATCCAGTCGCTGAACGATCGCATGGACGTGTACGCACGCGTGTCGGCCCAGTGGACGGGACACAACCTCGATTCGTCGGAAAAGCTGGGCCTGGGCGGCGTGAACGGTGTGCGCGCGTATCCGAACGGCGAAGGCTATGGCGACATGGGTTGGGTGGCGCAGACGGAAGTGCGCTATGCGGTGGGGGCCGTCGTGCCTTACCTGTTCTACGACGCGGGCCGCGTCACCTTGAACAAGTCGCCGTGGACCACGCTGGACAATCACCGTTCCCTCGGCGGCGGCGGCATCGGCCTGCGCTATGCGCGCGATGCGTGGACGGCCGGCGTCACGGTGGCCTGGCGTTCGCACGGCGGCGCGTCGCAGACGGACGATTCGACGCATTCGCCGGCCGTGCTGGCGAACGTGGCGTATCGCTTCTAGGCTGAACTTTTAAGGATAGTTCAGGCCGGCGGAACGGCAAATTGATTCTGTCAATGTCGTACCGCCGCGCGATCTAAAAAATCATCGGCAGAGCGCGCCGCATCAGCATATGCTCGAATTGCATATACATATAGCGGAGACAACGATGAAATTCGGAATGCAACCCGGCCGCGTAAAAGCGCATCTGCACCTGTCGCACATCCACCGCCCGCATTTCCACATGCCGCACATCCACCGCGACTGGCATGCGTTCGAGCCCGTCCTGCGCGTGGCGCAGATCGTCCTGCTGGTCGTGCTGGCCCTGCCGTTCGCGCAGTTCGTCGCCAAAACGATCGTGTGGGCATTCAAATCGCTGTTCGGGTGAATCGATCAGCGAATTGATCCGCGCAAACGGCGCGGCTGCTTTAGCATGAACCGGCTCTGACCACGATCCGGACCACCATGCCATTGCCTCCTTCCGCCTCGCGCCGCCGTTTCGCCCTCTCGTTGTTGACCGTTCCGCTCTGGAGCCATGCCGCGCCGGGGCGCCCGCGCCTGTCCATCGTCGACACCGGTGCCGTCGCCGACGGCGCCACGGTCAATACGCGCGCCGTCCAGGCCGCCATCGACCGTCTGGCCGGGCAGGGCGGCGGCACCGTCGTCGTGCCCGCGGGCGTGTTCGTCAGCGGCGCGCTGTTCCTCAAGCCGCGCGTCCACCTGCACCTCGACAAGGGCGCCGTGCTGCGCTGCTCGACGGATATGCGGCATTTTCCCGTCCAGCGTACGCGCATCGAAGGTCACTTCGAAGAGCGGTTCAATCCGGGCCTGGTCAACGCGTCCGGCTGCGACGGCCTGTCGATCACGGGCGAAGGCACGTTCGACGGCGCCGGCCGCCCCATCTGGGACCGGTTCTGGAGGCTGCGCAATGCAGCGAAGGACAAGGGCAATTTCCGCAACCTGGACGTGGCGCGCGCCCGGCTGGCCGTCATCGAAGGCTCGCGCGGCGTGACCGTCGACGGCATCACGTTCAAGGATTCGCAGTTCTGGAACCTGCACCTGTACCGCTGCCGCGATGTGGTCGTCAGGAACGCCGCCTTCGAGGTGCCGGACGACTACAAGCAGGCGCCCAGCACGGACGGCATCGACATCGACAGTTGCCAGGACGTGCTCGTCGACGGCTGCCGTTTCTCCGTGACGGACGACTGCATCGCCGCGAAGGGCACGAAGGGCCCGCATGCGCTCGAGGACAGGGACAGTCCGCCGACGGAACGGATCCGCGTGCGCAACTGCGTGTTCCGGCGCGGCCATGCGCTGTTCACGTGCGGGAGCGAGGCGACCGTCGTGCGCGACGTCGTCGTGGAACACTGCCGCGTGCAGGACGTGGGCGCCATCGCGCACCTGAAGCTGCGGCCGGACACGCCCCAGCGCTACGAAGACATCGCGTTCCGCGACCTCGTGCTGGAGTCACGCAAGGGCGAGATCGTGGCGGTCCGGCCGTGGAGCCAGTACTTCGACCTGAAGGGCGAGGCGCCGCCGCACTCGGTCGTGCGCGGCCTCGTGCTGGACGGCATCCGCGGGCGGTTCGGCGCCTTCGGCATCGTCGCGCCGAACCCGGGCCAGACCGACATCGGCGGGATCGTACTGCGGAATTTCGATGTGCAACTAACCGACGAGCGACTGCAGGTGAAAGACGCGGGCAAGTCGGTGGTGGAGAACGTCGTCGTCAACGGCAAGCCCTACGTCGCGTAGGGCCTGCCGGTTCGTCAATCAGCGCACGAGGCAGGGGCGCTTGTTGTCGAACTTCCAGCCTGGGATCAGGAATTGCATGGCGACGGCGTCGTCGCGCGCGCCCAGGCCCATGTTCTTGTAGGCCTGGTGCGCTTTCTCCAGCTCCGCCTCGTCCAGCTCGATGCCGAGGCCGGGTTTCGCCGGCACGTGCACGAGGCCGCCCTCGATCTTCAGCGGTTCCTTCGTCAGGCGCTGGCCGTCCTGCCAGATCCAGTGCGTGTCGATCGCCGTGACCTTGCCCGGCGCCGCCGCGCCCACGTGCGTGAACATGGCGAGCGAGATGTCGAAGTGGTTGTTCGAGTGCGAGCCCCACGTCAGGCCGAACATCTGGCACAGCTGCGCTACGCGCACGGAGCCCTGCATCGTCCAGAAGTGCGGATCCGCGAGCGGGATGTCGACGGATTGCAGCTGGATCGAGTGGGCCATCTGGCGCCAGTCCGTCGCGATCATGTTGGTCGCGGTCGGCAGCCCGGTGGCGCGGCGGAATTCCGCCATCACTTCGCGGCCCGAGAAGCCGTTCTCGGCGCCGCACGGGTCTTCCGCGTACGCGAGGATGCCGTGCTTGTCGCGGCACACGCGGATCGCTTCCTGCAGCGACCACGCGCCGTTCGGGTCGAGCGTGATGCGCGCGTCCGGGAAGCGCTCGTGCATCGCGACGATCGCATCCATCTCTTCGTCCGCCGACAGCACGCCGCCCTTCAGCTTGAAGTCGTTGAAGCCGTAGCGCTCGCGCGCGGCCTCGCACAGGCGCACGACGGCGTCCGGCGTCAGCGCTTCCTCGTTGCGCAGGCGCAGCCAGGCGTCGCCGGCATCCGGCTCGCTGCGGTAGGCGAGGTCGGTTTTCGTGCGGTCGCCCACGTAGAACAGATAGCCCAGCATCTCGACGGCGTTGCGCTGCATGCCTTCGCCCAGCAGCGCGGCGACCGGCACGCCCATGAACTGGCCCAGCAGGTCGAGCAGGGCGGATTCCACGGCCGTCACGGCGTGGATGGTCGTGCGCAGGTCGAACGTCTGCTGTCCGCGGCCGCTGGAATCCCTGTCGGCGAAGGCGAGCCGCATGGCGTTCAGGATGTTGTTGTACTCGCCCAGCGTCTTGCCGACGACGAGGGGGCGCGCGTCTTCGATGGTCTGGCGGATCTTCTCGCCGCCCGGCACCTCGCCGAGGCCCGTGTTGCCCGCGCTGTCCTTGAGGATCACGATGTTGCGGGTGAACCAGGGGCCATGCGCGCCGGAGAGGTTCAGCAGCATGCTGTCCTGGCCGGCGACGGGGACGACGCGCAGTTCGGTGACGACGGGGGCGCTTGTTACGATGGTAGTCATGGTGTTGTAGGTGTTGGGTTGAGCGGACGGATTATGCGTTATTCAGGGACTTCACGAGCTTGACGCGCTTGATGTCGCCGACGACGAACAGGTAGCAGGCGATGGCCAGGGCCGCGTTGGCGCCGACGTAGACCAGGGCGCCGGCGAACGAGCCGGTCGCGTCGACGATGTAGCCGATGGCGATCGGCGTCGTGATGCCGGCCGTGTTGCCGAAGGTGTTGAACAGGGCGCCGGACAGGCCGCCCGCTTCCTTCGGCGACGTGTCGGACACGACGGCCCAGCCCAGCGCACCGACGCCCTTGCCGAAGAACGCGAGCGACATCACGGCGACGACGAGGGCGTCGGCCTCGATGTAGTTACAGGCGATCATGCTCATCGACATCAGCATGCCGGCGACGATCGGCACCTTGCGCGACACGGACAGCGAGTGGCCGGCCTTCGCGAGCCGGTCGGACATCCAGCCGCCCGCGATGCCGCCCAGGAAGCCGGCGATGGCGGGCAGCGACGCGACGAAACCGGCCTTCAGGATCGTCATGTGCCGTTCCTGCACGAGGTAGACGGGAAACCACGTGAGGAAGAAATAGGTCAGCGTCGTGATGCAGTATTGCCCGACGTAGACGCCCAGCAGCATGCGGTTGCCCAGCAATTCCTTGATGCAGGCAAGGGTGTCCACCTGGCTGGGCTGGGCGGTGCGGTTCCCGTTCTCCAGGTCGACGAGCGCGCCGCCTTCCTGGATGTAGGCCAGTTCGGCCTTGCCGATCGATGGATGGTCCTTCGGGCCGTGGATCGTCTTCAGCCACAGGAAGGCCATGCCGATGCCCAGCGCGCCCATCACGTAGAACACGCTGTGCCAGCCGTAGCCGTGCACGAGCCAGCCCATGATCGGCGCGAACAGGACGGTGGCGAAATACTGGGCCGAGTTGAACACGGCGGCCGCGAGGCCCCGTTCGTGCGTGGGGAACCAGGCGGACGCGATACGGCTGTTGCCGGGGAACGAGGGCGCCTCGGCGGCACCGACGAGCAGGCGCAGGGTGAACAGCAGCGCGACGGCCGTGCCGCCAGCGACGAAGCCCACGGCACCGGTGAACAGCGTGAACGTCGACCACAGGAAGATGCTGAAGAAATAGGTGATCCGGGAGCCGAAGCGGTCCAGCAGCCAGCCGCCGGGCAGCTGGGCGACGACGTAGGACCACGCGAACGCCGAGAAGACGAAGCCCATCTGCACGGCCGACAGGCCCAGTTCCTTCTTGATGTCCGGGCCCGCGATCGAGATCGTCGCGCGGTCGGCATAGTTGACGGTCGTGACCGCGAACAGCATCGCGAGGATCAGCCAGCGGGTGCGGGTCCGGGTGCCTGCCGCGGCGGCCGCCTTGATGGTGGGTGCTTGATTCATTGTCTCTTCCGTTTCTGGTTGAAGAAGAGAGACATGCTGTTACCTGGCCGGCCGACCGCAGTGAAAAATGTCTCCGATGCTACCCGAATCGATCGTCCAGGTGGCTCATGTTCTGCAAACGATCATATGCCTTGATCGATTCAAGATCAAACCAAAGACTGATGTTAAGCATTCAAGAATTGAATCGGTTAAGCGCGAAACGTGGGCAGGACATCGTGCAGGAACAATTGCAGCACGGGATTCTCGTTGTCGCGGCGATAGGTGCACACCGTATCGACGGGTGCGGTGGCCATCCGGCGCATGACGATGCCGTCGAATTTCAGGCGGGCGGCCCCTTCGGCGATGAGGGCGGCGCCGATGCCCGCGCGGACCAGCGCCAGCATCGTGTGCACCTGCCCGATGTGCTCGACGACGTCCGGCACGACGCCGGCAAGGGCGAAGCGCTCGCTCAGCATCTGGTAGAAGGGCCGCGCCTCGTATGGCGAATACATGACGAACGGGCGGCCGTGCAGGTCGGCCAGTGCGGGTTCCTGGGGCCACTGGTCGGCGTCGCGCTCGTGGATGGCCAGCATCAGGGCTTCCGTCGCGATCAGCTGGCTGTCCAGGTCGCCGCTGACGGGGTGTGGCCGCATCAGGCCCAGGTCCAGCTCGCCCGCGTTCAGCGCTTCCACCTGCACGGTGCTGACGAGTTCCTTCAACGTCAGCGACACGCCCGGCGAGCGCTCGCGCAGGCGGCGCACGACTTCCGGCAGCAGGCTGTAGCCGGACGCCGACGTGAAGCCGATGGCGAGGCTGCCCTGTTCGCCCTTCGCGGCCCGGCGCGCGGTAAACATCGCTTCCTCCGCGATCCTGAGGATGCGTGCCGCTTCCGGAAAAAAGGCCTTGCCGGCGGCCGTGAGCCTGACCGTGCGGCTGGTGCGCTCCAGGAGCTGGGCGCCGACGTGGTGTTCCAGCAGGCGGATCTGCCGGCTCAGCGGGGGCTGCGTCATGTTCAGGCGCTCCGCCGCGCGGCTGAAATGCAATTCCTCGGCAACGGCGACGAAGCAGCGGAGCTGGCTGATCTCGAACATGGGTGTCCTGGGCGATGGGTGGCGGCGACCGCAATTATGACCGATGCGCCGCCCATCCGGCCGCCCGTGGTATCGTCGTCCCGGATCCAGGACATGCACAGGAGGGAACTATGGGTTTCGACCAGCGCGTCGCCATCGTCACCGGCGCATCCGGCGGCATCGGCCGGGCCACCGTGCGGCGCCTGCTGCAGGACGGGGCCCGCGTGATGCTGGCGGGCCTGCACCTGGACCGTCTCGACGCCGTCCGCGCCGAGCTGGGGCGCGAGTTCGATCCCGCGCGCATGGCCGCCATCGCCTGCGACGTGTCGCGCGAAGACCAGGTCGGCGCCGCCGTCGACGCCACGATCGCGCAGTTCGGCGGCTGGGACTATGTCGTCAACAACGCCGGCACGATGCTGTTCAAGCCGATCGAAGAACAGACGGAGCAGGACTGGCGCGGCATCCTCGACGTCGACCTGCTGGGCGCATTCTTCTACACGAAGCAGGCGTTCCTGCGCATGCGCCGGGGCGGGGCCATCGTCAACGTCTCCAGCGTGCATGCCGTCGAGACGGAACCCCTCGTCGCACCGTATGCGGCCGCTAAGGCGGCGCTGCTGTCGCTCACGCGCTCGGCGGCGCTGGAAGGCAAGGCCAAGGGCATCCGCGTGAATGCCGTGCTGCCCGGCGCCGTCGACACGCCCATGTTGTGGGACAACCCGAACGTGAAGGCCGGCGTCGAAGTGATCGACAAGGCCGACGTGGGCGCGCCCGAGGACCTCGCCGCCGCCATCGCGTTCCTCCTCACGGACGAGGCCAAGTTCGTCGACGGCGCGTCGCTGCGGGTCGATGGGGCGCGGCTGGCGCGGCTTTAAGTCGTCACACCGGCGGACGCCGGCGCGGTGCGGTTCTCGTGCAAATCGGTTCCAAATTTCTGAATCGCGAAGTCCAGGAAGCTGCGCAGCTTTGGTGTCATGCGCCGGTCAGGGGCGTAGATTGCATGGAGAGGCCGAGCAATGGGTTCATAGTTTGGCAGTAATGTAACCAGGCGTCCCGTGGTGATCTCATCCCTCAACAGCTCGCGAGGCTGAAGGATAATTCCTTGGCTGGCGATCGCTGCTGCGCGTAGCGCTTCCCCGCTGTCGGTAGCGAATCTTCCAGAAATCGGCACGGACACGCGTCCATCAGGGCCGTCGAATGCCCACTCCGTACGCATGGATGTATGGGCAAATATCAGGCATTCATGTTGCCGTAAGTCTTCTGGATGCTGCGGCTTCCCTCGGGCTGCAAGATAGGCAGGCGTAGCGCAAAGCACAAGCTCATGGGGTGCGAGTCTTCTTGCCATCAGCCCGCTATCGGGAAGGGCACCGGTTCGGAACGCGAGATCGTAACCTTCGTCGACCAGATCGACAGTTCGATTCGTCAGGCGCAGCTCGACCGAGACCTCCGGGTTCTGGCTCAGGAATTCCGCTATCGCCGGCGCCAGTGCGCGGCTGCCGAAGGTGATTGGCGCACTGATCCGAAGCTGGCCCCGGGGCACCGCCCGCGTCTCCGCGATCAGCGCTTCAGCCGCTTCCATTTCGGCGAGGATGTTCTTGGCCCGCTCATAAAACACGCGGCCGCCATCAGTGAGGCTTTGCCGGCGCGTGGTGCGATTCAACAGTTTGATTCCCAGGCTTTGCTCCAGCGCGCGCATCTGCTTGCCCGCCAGTTGCGACGAGATGTCGAGTTCCTCGGCTGCCGCAGTCAGCGAGCCGCGTTCCACGGCTTTCACGAAAATCTGCATGCACGTCAGTCTGTCCATTTGATCTTATTTGTTTCGAATGTTGAGCCAATTTCTCAATTTATCCTGAGATGTTTCCTAAGTAAAGTGCATGCATCGCACTTCGTTCACCTCGTGCCGGCGTTTTGGTCGGCCCAACCATGGAAGGAAACATCATGAAAAATTTCGCGAAAAAGGCAATCCTCGCAGCGGCGATGGGCGGGGCGGCGGCATCGGGCGGTGCCGCGCCAGTCTCCAGCGCGGAGAAGCCTACAGTCGTCCTCGTACATGGCGCATTTGTCGA
>CBIHRX010000093.1:0-20947 GCA_966212555.1 uncultured Massilia sp. | reverse complement strand
CTTCGCGCAGCGGGAATTGCGCCTTCTGTTCCTGGCTCGCGTTGTCGTCCAGGAGAACGTATTGCGTCAGCCAGCGGTTCAGATAATCCTCGACGTTCGACGCGGCGGCGAAGCTGCCGATCTTGTCGCGCATCATGGCCTTCATGTAGTGCGCGATGCGCGACACGGCGAAGATGTATTGCAGCTGCGACGACAGCAGCGCATTTGCATTGGCCGCCTCGTTCGCGTACTTGCGCGCCTTCTGCGCCGACTGCGCGCCGAAGAACGCGGCGTACGACGTGTTCTTGCAGTGCACGAGCGAGATGAAGCCCAGGTCCGACAACTCCTTTTCGCGCCGGTCCGTGATCGCCAGCTCGGTCGGGCATTTCAGCGCGATCTCGCCCTCGTCCGTCTTGAACGTGTGCGTCGGCAGGTTCTCGACGAGACCGCCGCCTTCGACGCCGCGGATCGCGGCGCACCAGCCGTAATCCTCGAAGGCCTTCGTCAGCTTGGTCGCGAACGCGTAGGCCGCGTTACACCACAGGTATTTCTGGTGGTCGGTGCCGTCGACGTCCTCGACATAATTAAAACCTTCCGTGGCGGCTCCGTCGGCCGGGTTGTACGGCAGCCGGCCCAGGAAGCGCGGCAACGTGAGGCCGACGTAGCGCGCATCTTCCGACTCGCGGAACGCCTTCCATTTCGCGTATTCGACCGTGTCGAACACCTTGGCCAGGTCGCGCGGCTTGCCCAGGTCGCCGAAGCTCTCGATGCCGAACAGTTCCGGCCCGGCCGACGTGATGAACGGCGCATGGCTCGCGGCGGCCACGTGCGACATCTGCTCGAGAAAATAGATGTCCTCGGGCTGGCGCGTGATCTCGAAATCGCCGATCAGGGTGCCGTACGGCGCACCGCCGAAGCTGCCGAATTCTTCTTCGTAGACTTTCTTGAACAGCGTGCTCTGGTCGAATTCCAGCGCCGACTGGAAATCCTTCACCAACTCGCGCTTGCTCGCATTGAGCATGCGCACCTGCAGGCCGTTGCTCGTGGCCGTGTTCTTGACGAGGTAGTGCAGCCCGGTCCAGCTGCGTTCCAGCTTCTGGAATTCCGGCGCGTGCATGATCGCGGAC
Organism: uncultured Massilia sp.; assembly: GCA_966212555.1. GTDB lineage: Bacteria > Pseudomonadota > Gammaproteobacteria > Burkholderiales > Burkholderiaceae_D > Telluria. The sequence goes on along the minus strand of CBIHRX010000093.1, from coordinate 19,841 downwards.
AGCTGGGCCGAGATCATCCGGTCCAGCTCCGCCAGGCGCGCATCGATCGTGGCCGACAGATTCGTCGACACGACCATCGTGCCTTCCATCACCTGGCTCACGAGCTCGGAGATGATGTCGCGCGCCCGTTCGTGTTCGCTGCTCGACTTCGCCACCCGGCTCTGTTCGACGATCTGGTCGAGCAGGGACATGTCCAGTTCAGGGGCCGCCGCCGGTGCCGCGTTCGCCGTATCGAGGATCGCGCTCATGCTTCCTCCTTGCCGCCCTTGCCGCCTTTGCGGAGACTGCCGAGTTTTTCCGTGTTCGACAGCACGTCGCTGAGCAGGTCTTCCAATTTGTCGTTGCCGGCCAGCTTGTTGCGCAGGTCGGCCAGCTTGCCGCGCGCTTCCAGCAGGCCCTTCAACGGCGCCACCTGCTGCACGACGGCTTCCGGGCGGAAGTCGTCCATCTGCTTGAACTGCAGCTGCACGGCGAATTCGCCGCCTTCCGGCGACAGGTGGTTCTCCACCCGGAAGCTCGTCGCGGGGGCCACGCCGCCCAGCACTTCGTCGAAATTGTCGGCGTCGACGTTGACGAAGTTGCGGTCCTTGAGGCGCTTCTTTGGAGCGTCGGGATCCGAGCCGAAGTCGCCCAGCACGCCGACGACGAACGGCAGTTCCTTGTTTTCGATCGTGTCGCCGATCTCGACGTCGTACGTCATCTGCACGCGCGGCGCGCGCACCTTCTGCAGGCGTTTCTGCACGCTTTCATTCTTTGCCATGTCGACTCCAGTGGGCTGTGGACGGATTATTTGAGTGCGCCGAACGGATCGCTCGATGCGGTGGAACGGGCGGTGGACGCGGCACCGACGGCCTTCTTGACCGTCTCCTTCACGCGCGCGGCGGCCGGACGGCTGTTCGGGACCAGCACATCTTCGTTGAGGCTCGAGCGCAGCAGCTTCGCCAGGTCCTGCGCCTCCGTGCGCACGTTGCCGGTGAGGTTGTTCTTCTGGCTCAGGTCGGACAACGCCTTGCTCGTCACGCGCAGGCCGCTGACGGCGACGATGCTGTTGGCCAGCGTATCGTCCGGGTCGCGCTCGAGGGCTTCCAGCGCGTCGACGATCGCCTCGCCGTAATTCGTGCTGTCGAAATGCATCTGGGCCATGCGCACCCACGGCGTCTTGTCGGTCGGGAAGGTCGTGCCGGCGTTCTTCAGGATCGCGTACGCCTTGTCGTTCTGGCCTGCGAGCACGGCAGTGTCCGCTTCGGCCATCGCGCTCGCCATCGTCGGCGCCGCCTTGGGGGCGTGACTCGCTGCCGGCGCGGTACTGGCGCAGGCCGACAACAACATGACACATGTGATGGGCACCGCCGCAAGCGGCATCAGGCGTTCGAAGGTCATCTGGCTCTCCCGGTTGAAATCAGACGCCATTATTGGTGAACGATTTCCGGGAAGAATTGCGTGTCATCAACGCAGCTTTGCCGCCTCATTGCGCCTGGTCGAAGACGCGGTTGCGCCTGCTCAGGGCGCATGGCGCGCGATGCCGTTAAATCTCCCTGGTCTCTTTTCCAAATGCAAGGAGCGTCGATGAAACGATCATGGATGGTGGTGGGCCTGGCCTGTCTGCTCGGCGGTTGTGCCGGCGGCGTCCCCGGATTGCGCAAGCCCGCGCCCGTGCCGGAGTCGCAGCAGCCTCCGCGCAACGTCGTCGTGCACCTGCATGCGGCGCCGCGCCTGAACGTCGACGCGCGCGGCCAGTCGCTGGCACTGCTGGTCAAGATCTACAAGCTGCGCCAGCGCGGCGCGTTCGACCAGGCGCCCTATGCCGCGTTCCTGTCGCCGCAGGCGGAGCGCGACACCCTCGGCGCCGACCTCGTCGAGGTCAGGGAAGTCACCCTCGTGCCGGGCCAGCGCCTCGACGTCAACGACCGGCTCGCCCGCGATACGCCCTGGCTCGGCATCGTCGCCTTGTTCCACGCCCCGGCGGGCAATGCCTGGCGTGCCGTCATCCCGGCGGCGGCGGCGGAAGGCACCGGCGTGACCGTCGGCCTGCACGCCTGCGCGCTGTCGGCGGGCAATGCCATCAAGCCTTTGTCTCTTGTCCACTGTCAATAAGCGCCGCAAAGTTTCCAGCAAGCTAGAGATTTGCGAAGGGAGGCTCATGAACATGCCGGCTAAGGTTTTATGGGGCGAAGGGTTGTTCCTGCGTCCCCAGCACTTCCAGCAACAGGACCGCTACCATGAAGCGCGCCTGAACGAGACGGCCAGTGCCCTGCACCCTTATTGCTGGGGCGTGCGCAGGCTTGCCATCGATACCGATGCGCTCAAGGCCGACACGCTGCGCGTGACCGAGCTCGCGCTGATCTTCCCGGACGGCGATCTCGTGCGCGCCCCGGACCAGGATCCGCTGCCGCCGCAAGTCCGCCTGGACGAGCTGCCGCCCGACGTCCAGACGATTTGTTTCCACGCCGCCCTGCCCGTGCTGAAACCGCATGGCGACAACTGCGCCGAGCGCGGTGCGACACGGCCGGATGCGCGCTTCGGCCAGCGCGAGCACGACACCCAGGACCTGTTCAGCCAGGCCGCCCCGGCCCCCGTGGCCTACCTGACCCGCACGGTGCGCCTCGTGTCCGAACTGGACGCGCTCGACGCCTACGACAGCTTTCCGCTCGTGCGCCTGCAGCGCGTGGCGACGGGCGGTTTCGAGATCGACCAGGCGTTCACGCCGCCCAGCCTGTCGATCGCCGGCGCCTCCGGCCTCCATGCGCGCCTCGTGCGCCTGATGGAAAAACTGCTGGCCAAGGTGAACGCGCTGTACGGCCATTACCGCGAACCGGGCCGGCACGTCGTGGAACTGCGCGGCGGCGACGTCGCGTCGTTCTGGCTGCTGCACACGGTCAGCACCGGCTATGCGGCGCTGACCCATTACCTCGCCCACCGGGAACTGCATCCGGAACGCCTGTTCCAGGAGCTCCTGGCGCTGGCCGGCGGGCTGATGACGTTTTCGCGCACGGCCCGGCTGGAAGACTTGCCGACCTATGCGCACCAGGATCCCGGACCGGCCTTCGCCCGCCTGGACGGGATCCTGCGCGAGCTGCTCGACACCGTGATTTCGTCGCGCTATTTCGCGATCGCGCTGTCGCACGACCGTCCCTCGTATCACCTGGGTGCGCTCGACTCCGGCAAGATCAATGTCCAGACGACCCTGTACCTCGGCGTGTCCGCCGACCTGCCGGCGCTGCAGCTCGTCGACATCGTCCCGCTGCGCTTCAAGATCGGCGCGCCCGAAGACGTCGACAAGCTCGTGCTGACCGCCATGCCCGGCGTGAAGCTGACGCATGCGGCCCAGGTGCCCAGCGCGCTGCCCGTGCGGCCGGACATGGTGTATTTCGTGCTCGACAACCGCGGCGTGCTGTACGACAGCATGCTCAAGGCCCAGGCCATCTCGATCTACGTCCCGAACGGTATCCGTGACCTCAAACTCGAACTGATTGCGATCGCAGCATGAACCATCCCGTCGAACGGCGCGCCGCGCCCTCCCCACGCGGTGCCGCCGGCACCGCCCCCGCCTCCCTCGTCGACCTGATGGTCGAGGGTTTCTACGCCCTGTTCCTTCTCAAGACCGGTTGCGGCCCGCAGGACCAGGCCGCCTTCGCCGACCGCATGACGGGCTTCCTCGGCGAAGTCGACCGCAGCGCCAAGTCGCTGGGCATTCCCGCGGACGACGTGACGGCCGCGAAATACGCGTTCTGCGCGGCCGTCGACGAGATCATCCTCGGCTCCGACTACGCCATCCGCGAAGCCTGGGAGACCCGCCCGCTGCAATTGCGCCTGTTCGGCGACCAACTGGCCGGCGAACATTTCTTCCAGCGCTTGGAAGACTTGCGCGCCAAGGGCAGCGCGCACCTGCAGGCGCTCGAGGTCTATCACCTGTGCCTGCTGCTCGGCTTCCAGGGCCGCTTCGCCCTGGACGGCCGCGACAAGCTGAACTACCTGACGGCGCGCCTGGGCGACGAGATCGCCCGCATGCGCGGCAAGAGCCGCACGTTCGCACCGCACGCGGAGCGGCCCGACCAGGTCGTCCACAAGCTCGGCAGCGATACGTCGCTGTGGGTCCTGTGCGGCGTATTCGCGCTGGCCGGCCTGGGTGCCTATCTCGGTTACCGCAGCGCGCTGGGGCGCGAAACGGATCGCGCGCTCGCCAGTTACAACGACCTCGTCAAGCTGCCGCCGCGGTCGGCCAATGTGACGATCACGCTGCCTTGACGTCGTGCACTTGCTCCCGGTTGCCGGCCTCGTGGGCGCGGCAACCGGGACAAGGCGTGGCAGGTGACAATTACTGGACGACCTTGAACTCGATGCGCCGGTTCCGGGCCCTGCCTTCCGGCGTACGGTTGTCGGCGACAGGACGGTCGGGACCTTCGCCGGACACGGCGACCATGTCGGGCTTTACGCCGCGTCCGACGACGTAGGCCTTGACGGCCTCCGCCCGCGCCTGGCTGAGCGACAGGTTGCCCGCACGCGAGCCGGCGTTGTCCGTATGGCCGATGACTTCGACGCGCTTTTCCTTCAAGCGCAGCAGCGCCACGCTCATCTGGTCGAGGATGGCCTTGCCGGAATCCGTCAGCGTGGCCTGGCCCGATTCGAATTCGATGATGCGGTTGGCCAGCGCCGCATCCAGCATGCCCTGCTCCGAGGCCGCGACACGCAGGCCGTTGTTGACCGTGTAGCCGGGATCGAGCGCGAGCGCGATGTCGCTTGCGATCTGCGTACGCTGGGCGTCGCTGGCGACGTCGCCGCGCAGGCTGACGTTCGTACCGTCGACCTGCAGCTGGCCACGGCTGATCAGCTTCAGGTTCGGGCCGATCAGCCTGGAGACATGGTCGTTCCAATTCGCCGGCATCGAGACCCGGCCGACTGCGAGCTGGTCGACGATCCGGTCCGCACCGTACACGGCGCGCAGGCGGGCCAGCAGCGCGGCCTTGCTCGCGTCGTCGGCGACTGTGCCGGACACGACGATGGGCGCAGTGGCCTGGGCTTGGGCCTGGGGCTGGGCTTGCGCTTGCGCCTGCACGGCGACGGGTACGCACGCCAGCGCGGCATAAAGAATGAGTCTCTTCGGCATCACGGTGCGGCTCCGATGAAGGTTTTCAGGAACAGTTCGTGGGCGAGACGCAGGGGCAGCGCCGGCTGCTCGAGGTAGCTGGCCAGTGCGCGCACGTCGACGTCCAGGCCGAGCTGTTCGTCGATCCACGCATTGTCTTCGAGGTGCACTTGCTGGTCGGCCGCCACGATCGGATCGATCAGCGCATGGAGCGTGCCGGCCGCCGCCCCGCCGAAACCGACCACCAGCGCCGGACGCTCGCGCACGCGGGTGAGGAACAGCACGAGGTCGAAGCCGCTGCGCCGGATGAACGGCAGCACCAGTTCCAGCCAGAAGGCGGCCGCCGCATAGCGCTGCGTGCCCGCACACGGCAGCGGCAGCACGAGGCTCTTGTGCAGGCTGGCGGGACGGCTGTGCATCACGGGCTGCAACAGCAGGCCGAGCCCGAGAATCATCCGGTTGGCTTCCAGCGCCAGTTGCGCCGTCAGTTCGCCGACGGTGGACAAGGCGAGATAGCTGGCCAGCGCGGCGTCGTGTTCGCCCAGCGCCACGGGGGCGTCCGCGATCGCCTGCAGGTAGGCGCTCGGGTCGCTGCTGCCCAGCACCTGCGGTGCCATGCCCTCGAGGTAATCCCACAACGGCGCGAAGGCAAGCGGGCAGCGCGCGACGAAACCGGCGGGATCGGGCACGTCGACGGTGCGCATCATCAGGAACGGAAAGCGGCGCCCCGAGCGGTCGTGGCTGGCGACGAGGTGGCCGGCGACGGCATGGCGCCGGTCGGGCCCTACGAACGCAAAGCTGGCCGGCGGCATCGCATCGTAATTCAGCTTCCAGCGCGCGTCGGACGGCAGCCGTGTCATGACCTGCGCGATCCAGTCGTCCAGCATGCCGATCACGGGCTGGTCGTCGGCCAGCTTGACGAAGTCGCCGTGCGCCGGGATCTTGCCGAAATAGCCGATGCGGCCGACAGCGGGCGCACGCTGGGCGGCACGGTTCAGGGGGCGGTTCATGGCGTCGCTCCTGCCAGCGCGGGGCCCGTGCCGGCGGCACCGGCCGCACCGGCGCGGCCGACGATCGCGTCAGGCAGGCGCAGGCCGCGGAAGCCCCGGCTGGCCTGGGCATCGCCGGCGGACGTGTCCGTGCTGCTGACGCGCTTCAGGTTGACGGCCACCGAGACATTGCCGGCACTCCAGCGCAATTCGTGCGTGCCCGCATCCAGGCGTTTTTTCGTGGCCGCCTCGATCATCTTCTGCAGGCCGAATTCGCCCGGTTCGTTGAACAGTTCGACCGTGCGGCCATCGAACGCGACGGCGCTGATCTTCGCGCCGCTGCTGCCCTGCGGGCCAGGATGCACCATGTTGACCCAGGCCGGCGGCGTATTCCGGTAGCGCAGCTGCTGGCCGTCGATCTCGATCGTGTATTCGGTGATGCCGGGCGCAGTCAGCGGCAGCAGCTGGAACACGGTCTGCGGGCCGCCGCCGGCCGCCACGCCGTTGGCCGACAACGGTGCCACCCAGCCCGGGAACCCGCTGACCGCCTGCGGCGCCAGCGTGATGCCGATGTCGGCCCACGTACGGCTGCTGAGCACGTCGCCGCGGCGCACGACCAGCGGCCCCATCGTCGTGCCCACGAATTTGGCGACGACGCCGTCCGGCCCGAACACCTGGCCGATCTCGGCCGGCGTGGCCTGGATCTGGGCCGACGGCGCGAACGGATACTTGGCGGCCAGCGACTTCTGGAACGGTTCCACGACCTGCGCCTGCCACGTCTTGTTGATCTCCGATTCCGAAGGCAGCACGATCATCGCGAAGGTCTGCACGAGCGGACGCACGAGGAGCGGGCGCAGCATCTGCTTCTGCGTGTCCGTCATCCCCGTCAGCATCTGCTCGTCCACGTATTTCAACGCGTCGGCCAGTTCGGAGCCATTGCCCTCCAGCGTCTGTTGCATGAGCTGCTTGGCGCCGGGACCGGGGTCGCCCTGGTTCTTGAGCTGGTTCAGGCGGCTGCGCAGCTTCGACAACGCATCGAGGTACCCCGTCATCAGCGACGCATCTTTTTCCTTGACGCCGACCAGGCGCGCGACGCCGGCGAACTCGCGCCCGACGGGGCCGGCCGCCTGCACGCCGCCGACCGGCAGCGGACCCATCGCATCGGCGACCTGGCGCGCTTCACTCGGCGCCTGCCGCAACACCACTTCGCGGAACCAGCCCGTAAGACCGCGCTTGAGCTTGACGGTATCGACGCGGGCCTGCGTGGGATCATCCCAGGCCGTCTGTTCGTGGACGGTCTTGAGCACCTTGGCCAGCGGCGACGTCAGCGGATCGCCGAGGCGGTTCATCGCCTGCACGCTGGCGTCGAAGCCGTTGAGGTCGGCGATCGTCACACCCTGCACGAACTTGCTCCACTCGCGCGCATAGTCGGCCTTGTACATCTCGACCAGGGCTTTCTGGATCTGCTCCGGGCTGCCCTCCAGCGTGAGGTCGTCCTTGGCGACGCTCTTGAGGACCCAGTCGCTGCTCTGCAGTTCCCGGGTCGACGCTTCGCGGATCGCACCCTGGACGAATTTTTCCCAGGCGCCGCGGGTATAGGCGCCGCTGACGGCGTAACTGCCGACGACCAGTGCCTGGTCCTGTTCGCCGACGATACGCGCCACCGTCACGCCGGGAAAACGCGTCGACGCGCGGGTGCGGATGTCGGCATACACGCGCTCGCGCGCGGGCGTACCCCGCACGACGCGGCGCAGGTTCTCGCGGGCGGTATCCAGCAGGCTGAGCTTGGGCGTGATCTGGGGCCACGCCTGGTCGTCGATATGCGCCAGCACGAAGGTCAGCTGGCGCTCGGCGCTGCGGATCATTTGCTCGCGCGGCATGGTGCCCCGGTTCGCTTCGAGCCAGCCGCGCCAGAACCGCGTCAGCTGGTCGTTCAGATGGCCGGGCTCGGCATGGCTCTTGTCGGCCAGCATCAGGTAAGTCTTGAGTGCATTGTAGGCGTCGCCGACGTTCGTGGCCGATACGTCCTGGTAGGGCTGGCCGGGCTTGGCGGCCGGCGTCGCGCGCACGTTCGGGTCGAGCTGCGACGCGTTCGCGTTCATCTCCGTCAGCAGGTTTTCCAGCGCACCCGCCACCGGCTGCACCATGACTTCGCGCACGCCGGCGAAATATTCGTCGCGCAGCTTGCGCTCCAGCGCCTCGCCCTGGTACAGGCCGAACGCGAGCGCCCAGGGTCGATCCTCGCGGTATTTATCGAGCTGCTCGATACGGTCCTGCAGGATGTCGAGCCCCTCCAGCCGCGCCTGCAGGTCGGTCCGGCCGGCCTGCAGCCTCATGACCTTGTCCAGGTCGGCCTTGACGTTCGCGACCAGCTGCCGGTTCCCCATGTACGACCAGCTCCAGCCACCCAGCGCACAGCCGAGCAGCACGGTGGCGGTGAAGAAGGCACCGATCTTCATGCGTGTGGCGGCCGGGCTCGTATAGCGCTTGACCAGGTCGCGGTCGGCGAAGATCACCTTGCGGAACAGCTGCAGCAGGAAAAAGCCGGACTGCTCCGTGCCGGGCGCGGTATCCTCGCCGGTTTTCTCGCCGAACGGACGCAGCTGCAGGTCGAACCGTCCCGCGACGCGCCGTGCCGACTGGTTCTCCACACTGCCCTCCTGCAAGGCGCTGGTGAAATAAAAGCCGCGGAACACGGGCTTGAATTGCCACGTGTTTTCCTCGAACAGGGTGGCGAGGAAGGCGCGCAACTGGGGCTTGAGCGCGGCGAATTCGAGGGGGAACGTGAACACCCCGGGACGCAGCGCGGTACTGCGGTTGCCCGCCATGCTGGCCAGGCTCATCTCCTTGAGACCGTCGTGCAATTCGTCGAAATGCTGGTCGAAGAACGCCAGCACGTCCTGCGGCGTGCTGCGCCGGTTGTAGCGCAGGGTTGCGCCCCAGACGCGTTCGCGCTCCGTCCGCTCGCAATCGTGGAAGAAATCGGCGAAGCCGGCGATCAGGTCGGCCTTCGTGAACATCACGTACACGGGCGCGTGGACGCCCAGCCTTTCGGTCAGCTCCTGCACGCGCGTGCGCAGGCTCTTGGCGAGCTCGATCGACGTCTCCGGACTGCCGCCTGCCAGCTCGGCGACGCTGACGGCGACCAGGATGCCGTTGATCGGCGCGCGGGACCGGTGCTTGCGCAGCAGGTCGAGGAAGCTGAACCACTCGGCGCGGTCCGCCTCGAAGACGGAATAGCGCCCGGCCGTGTCGAGCAGGATGCCATCCGTCGTGAAGAACCAGTCGCAGTTGCGCGTGCCACCGACGCCCTGCACGGCCTTGCTGCCGGGGATCGGGAACGTCAGCCCGGAATGCTTGATCGCGCTGCTCTTCCCCGCCGCCGGGTTCCCGATGATCATGTACCACGGCAGCTCGTACAGTGCCGCGGCGCCGCGCGTCAGGCCCAGCTTGGAAGTCTTGATCGTGTTGATGGCTTCCAGCATGCCCTTGCGCAGCACGGCGGCGTCGTTGCGCGCCGACTGGGCCTTGCCGTCGGTCTCCGCGCCGGTCAGGATCGCCTCGCCCAGCCGGCTGGCCGCGCGCTTGCGCAGCCAGGCACGGACAAGCCAGGCGATGCCGCCCGCGCACAGCAGGAGCAGGCCAAGCAGCGCGGCCCAGATGAGGGCCACGTCGGGGGATTCCGCGCCCAGCAGCACGAACGCCGCAATGACGCCGATGCCGATCACGGCCAAAACACGTCTGTCGATGAGGAACTGCCAGAGTCGGGCCATCATGTTTGCTCGGAAGGTTGGTGAATACCATCGGCAATACTGCACTATTTCCTTGTCGAAAATTTGAGGTGAGACAACGCTCCGGAAACCGTCCGGCATCAGCGCCGCATCACCCCGCGCATGCGCAGCTCCGCATGACCGAAGTCCTTCATCGTCCAGCGTCCGCCCCAGGTCAGGCCCAGCGATTCGGCAACCTCGCCGTAGAGCTGGTAACCACGCATAGCCCAGGGGTCTTTTTCCGAAATCACGAGCTTCCCGTCCCGCCAGAACGCGCAGTCGGCCGCCAGCCCGTACTGGTGCCAGCTCTGGAATGCGCGTGCGTTCGTCACCTGCGAACCCATGCCGGCCAGCATGTCCTGGCGGGCCGGGCTGCGGTAGCCCTCCAGCAGGGCCATCTCGTAACCGTATTTCTCCTTCATGATCTTGAACACCAACAGCAGGCGCTGGCTGTACTCCGGCCGCAGCAGCCCCCAGTTGCGGCTGGCGTCCACCAGCATCGGCCGCACGAGTTCCACTTCGCGCGTGCCGAACGCGAGCGGCGGCAACGCGGCTGGCGGCACCAGTTGCTCGCCCTTGAGCAGCGCGGCCACCTGGGCGTCGACGACGGTCTCGACGGGCTCGTAGTCGGGCAGCATGTCCGGCTTGCGCATCAACAACGCGAGCAGCGGCGGAATTGCCACGAGCGGCAAGCCGACGGCGAACCAGGCCCAGTGCCGGCGCAGCAACCTGCGGCCGTCGTACAACACGCCACGCGCGCCCGACCACGACGCCTGCAGCGTGGCATTCCCGCTGCGCTGCCAGCCCCCGACGCGCCATTGCAGGCGGCGTTGCAGCATGCCGAGCATCTGCAGAACCGACGCCCGCCCACCGGGAAACAGGGCCAGCCAGATGACGCCGCAGGCCAGGCAAAAGTACAAGAATGCGAGGAAGATCAGCATCGGCTTCTCCGGTTTGTTTCTAATTGGAATTAGTTTTCCAATCTTAGGAGTAACGCGGTGCGCCCTACAGATGAAAATCAACCCGGCTCCAGACGTCCCAACCTGATGTCGTCGTCGCGCCGGGCGACCGGCGAACTCAACATCCTTGCCATGCTCGACGGCCAGGCGCCCGGACGGCGCCTCCTCGCCCTGCCGGCCGTCGTCCGGTACGGCGCGGCCGGCGTGCTGGCGTGCGCCCTGCTCGTCGCTCTCGCCTGGCTCGTCCGCGGCGCGACGCCGGCGCGCGACACGGGCACGCCCGGCGCGGCGCAGGCATCCGCGCAGCCGACTCAGCCGACGCTGGCCGCGCAATCCACGCGCGCTGCCCCGGACAGCCGGGAGGCCGGCGACGCACGCGACAGGCTGGCCGTGGACGTGCCGAGCATGCGCGCTGCTCCGGCCGTGGACAGTCCCGTCTCCGTGCCGGTGCCGGACATGGTCGCCTCGCCCGCCGGCCCCACCCTCGGTGCCGTCATCATCGATCTGCCGCAACCCGCACCGGCGATGGCGGCATCCGACGTGCTTGGGCATGCACCGGCCGGCGCGGTGAGGACGCCGGCCCCGCCGCGCCATCCGCTCATGCACCCCGCGACGCCGACCGTTCCATCCACGCCGCCGCGACCGGGGACCCGGACGACGGAATCCCGGACGACGTCGTCCCAGGCGCTCGCCCATGTCGACCCGGCACCGCCGCGCCAGAAGCGGGCCGCCGGCGCCTCCAGGGCAACGCCGCCGTCCACCACGGTCGATACGGACGTCGCCCTGATCTCGGCCATCCTGCAGCACACCGGCCCCCGTGACGAGGCGGCCGATGGGGCGGGAACGGCGGCGTGCGCCGGCAAGCCATGTGGCCCGCGCATGCCGCCCCGACAATAGGGCGGCATGCCTGGAAAACCACGCCACAAGCCATAACGACACCAAAACTGCTGGGCCATCGTCGCCGGCACCGCTATACTGTACAAAAGTACAGTTGGTACGGTATGACGATGATCAAAGTCCTGGAAAACGAGTTTTATTATCTGGATAACTTCCAGCGCGTGCTGGACTGGATCGCCGAGCGCTACGCCGACCTCCTCATCGACGAGGAACACGCGTTCATCGCCGCCTTCCCACAATTGCCGCAAGCGGCCCGCGCCCTGTTCGTGCGGATGGTGATGCGCAAGGGCACCCTGTTCCGGGCCAGCAAGCTCAACTACGCGGAGATCGGCTGCCCGCGTGCGGCTGCGGAAGCCCTGCTGCCCAGCGGCTGGATCGAGTCCGATCCCGTCCTGGCGCTCGACGAATTGTTCGGCCTGCTGGCCAAGCCGGAGCTGGCCGAGGCGTTCGGCCTGACGGGTGCGCAGAAGAGCGCGCGCAAGGCCGACCAGCTCGAAGCACTGCGCACCGATCCCGCGCACGAGGCGGACCGCCCGTTCTCGCACTGGCATCCGGCTTGCGACGACCTCGCGCTGCGCCTGCTCGTGCAACCGCTGTGCGACCGCCTGCGCCTCATCTTCTTCGGCAACCTCGCGCAGGACTGGACGGAGTTCGTGCTGTCCGACCTGGGCCTGTTCCGCTACGAGCGCGTCGAATTCGCGCCGGCGTCGCGCGGCTTCCGGGCCCGCCAGGACATCGACCACTACCTGCAGCTGCACGCCTGCAAGGAGCGCTACTATGCGGGCGAACCGGCGCTGGAAATCCTTGCCGACCTGCCCCGCCACGCGTTCGGCAACGACTGGCTCGAGAGCCGGCGCGAGCGTCTCCTGTTCCAGCTGGGCCAACTGCTCGAAAAAGAGCGCGATTGGGACAACGCCCATGCCGTGTACGCGGCGTGCCGCTATCCGGGGGCGCGCGGGCGCGCGATCCGCGTGCTGGAAAAGCAGGAAAAATTCGACGACGCCTATGCCCTGTTCGACACGGCGCGGCAGGCCCCGGAAAGCGAAGCGGAGCGCCAGCACCTGCTGCGTCTCGGCCCGCGCCTGGCGCGCAAGCTGGGCCATCCGAAGAGTCCTCCGCGCCGCGCGACGCCGGCCGCGCGGCTCGACCTGAACCTGCCCCTGCCGGGCGGCGAATGGCGCGTGGAAGGCGTCGTGCTCGAGCATCTGGCGCGCGCCGACGCGCCCGTGTTCTACGTCGAGAACACGCTGGCCAACACGCTGTTCGGCCTGTTGTGCTGGCGCGCCATCTTCGCGGCCATTCCGGGCGCCTTCTTCCACCCGTTCCACCGCGGCCCGGCCGACCTGTTCGCCGCCGACTTCTACCAGCGCCGCAAGGACGATTTCGATGCCTGCCTCGCGCTGCTGGACGACGGCCGCCACCGCGCCGCCATGCTCGCGACGTACGAAGAGAAAGCGGGCCTGCAATCGCCGTTCGTCGCGTGGGACTGGCTCGAGCGCGGCATCATCGAACTGGCGCTGGACTGCATCCCGGCCGCGCACCTGAAACTGTGGTTCCGCCGCATCCTGCAGGACGTGAAGGAAAACCGCACGGGCTTTCCCGACCTGATCCAGTTCTGGCCCGGCGAACAGCGCTACAACATGATCGAGGTGAAGGGCCCGGGCGACCGCCTGCAGGACAACCAGCTGCGCTGGATCGATTACTGCGCCGAACACGGCATGCCGATCACGGTGTGCTACCTGCAATGGGAACAAGCGGCGGCATGAGTGATGGGAGCAACAGCGCACGCTACGTCGTGTCCGTGCGCGCCCTGTGCGAATTCACGGCCAAGCAGGGCGACCTCGACCTGCGCTTCACGCCGTCGCCCACGGCGCAGGAAGGCATCGCGGGCCATGCCGTCGTGGCCTCCCGCCGCGACGACAACTACCGCAGCGAAGTGACGCTCGCGGGCGACTGGGGCCCGCTGCACGTGCGCGGACGGGCCGACGGCTACGACCCCGACAAAAACCTGATCGAAGAGGTCAAGACGTACCGCGGCCAGTTCGCCCGCATCCCCGACAACCACCTGCGCCTGGCCTGGGCCCAGTTGCGCGTGTACGGGCACCTGATGTGCGCGGAACTGGGCATGGACGACGTCAACCTGGCGCTCGTCTACTTCGACATCGGCACCCAGCAGGAGACCGTGCTGCGCGAAACCCGCACGCGCGCCGACCTCGCCGCGCTGTTCGAAGACCAGTGCCGCCGCTTCGTCGCCTGGGCCGAGCGCGAACTCGCGCACCGCGGCGCGCGCGACGCCGCGTTGACGGCGCTGCGCTTTCCCCATGCCGATTTCCGTCCGGGCCAACGCCAGCTTGCCGAAGCCATCTTCCGTGCGAATTCGAGCAAGCGCAGCCTGCTGGCGCAGGCGCCGACCGGTATCGGGAAGACCGTCGGCACCTTGTTCCCGGTGCTGAAGGCGGCCCCCGGCCAGGGTCTCGACAAGGTGTTTTTCCTGGCCGCGAAGACGCCGGGACGCCAGTTGGCGCTGGATGCCGCGGCGACGCTCCGCGCGGGCGGCACGCTGCCGCTGCGCGTGCTCGAACTGAGCGCACGCGACAAGGCCTGCGAGCACCCGGATAAAGCCTGCCATGGCGATTCGTGCCCCCTCGCCCAGGGCTTCTACGACCGTCTGCCGGCCGCGCGCGAGGCGGCGGCGAATGCAGACATGCTCGACCGCGCCACCTTGCGCGAGATCGGCCTCGCGCACGACGTCTGCCCGTACTACCTGGGCAGCGAGATGGTGCGCTGGAGCGACGTCGTCGTGGGCGATTACAACTACTGGTTCGATGGCGGTGCGATGCTGTACGCGCTGGCGCTCGAGCGGGGTTGGAAGGTCAGCGTGCTGGCCGACGAGGCGCATAACCTGGTGGCGCGGGCGCGGTCGATGTACACGGCGACGCTGCAGCGCGCCGACCTGCGCGCGGCGCGGGCCGTCGCGCCGCACCCGCTGCACAAGGCGCTCGACAAGGTCAAGCGCGCGTGGACGGACGTGAGCAAGTCGGCGCCCCTGCCCTACCAGGTGCTGGACGGCCTGCCCGACAAATTCCTGAACGCGCTGCAGGGCGCGGCCAGCGCGGTCACGGAGCACATGGCGACGTTTCCGGTCCCGCTCGACCCGGAAGTGCAGGAGTTCTATTTCGGCGCGCTGCAGTTCGTCCGCCTCGCGGAGTCGTTCGGCGAGCACTCGCTGTTCGACGTCACGCGCGAAGACGAACGCAACACGACACTCTGCATCCGCAACGTCGTCCCCGCCCCGTTCCTCGGCCCGCGCTTCGCGTACGCCCATTCGACGACGCTGTTCTCCGCGACCCTCAGCCCCTGGCATTATTTCGCCGACCTGCTCGGGATGCCCGAGGACACGGCGTGGATCGACGTCGATTCCCCGTTCACCGCGAGCCAGCTGGACGTGCACGTCGCGCACGACATCTCGACCCGCTACCAGGCGCGCGCCGGCTCGCTCGCGCCGATCGCGGCCCTGATGGCGGACCAGTACCACGCGCGGCCCGGCAACTACCTCGCGTTCTTTTCCAGCTTCGACTACCTGCAGCAGGTGGCGGACCGGTTCGAGCGCGACCATCCGGACGTTCCCGTGTGGCGCCAGGCGCGCCGCATGAGCGAGCCGGAACGGGCGGATTTCCTCGCGCGCTTCGTCGCGGGCGGCCGCGGCATCGGCTTCGCGGTGCTGGGCGGCTCGTTCGGCGAAGGCGTCGACCTGCCGGGCGAGCGCCTCATCGGCGCCTTCGTCGCGACGCTCGGCCTGCCGCAGGTGAACCCCGTCAACGAGCAGCTGCGCCGGCGCATGCAGTCGATGTTCGGCGCGGGCTACGACTACACCTATCTCTATCCCGGCATGCAGAAGGTGGTGCAGGCGGCCGGCCGCGTGATCCGCACGGAGCAGGACCGCGGCGTCGTCTGGCTGATCGACGACCGCTTCGCGCGGCCCGAAGTGCGGGCCCTGTTGCCGGCCTGGTGGCACGTCGACAAGGCCGCTTAGCGCATCAGGTCCCGGACCTTCTGGTAGCCGCTGCGGCTGATGGGAATGCGCGCCCCCGACTTCAGCACGGCGCAGTGACCGTCCTTGCCCGTCGGCTCGATCCGCGCGATGGTGCCCAGGTTGACGATGTAGGAACGGTGCACGCGCAGGAAGGCCTGCGGATCCAGCTGGTTTTCCAGTTCGGCCATGCGCTGGTTTTTCAGCCACTGCCGGCCTTCCGAGCAAATGGCCACGTAATCGTCCTGGGCCTCGATGTAGTCGATGCGCGCGACGGGAATCACCTGCACGCGCGCACCATCGCGGATCAGGATGCGTTCGAGCGGCTGGTGGCGCGCCTGCGCCTCGCTCACGAGCGCGCGCATCGCATCCTCTCCCTGGGTCGCGGGCGCGGCGAGGCGCTCGCGCGCATGCGCCAGCGCCTGCGCGAGACGCTCGCGCGTGAATGGCTTCAGGAGGTAGTCCAGCGCATGGACGTCGAAGGCGCGCAGTGCGAACTGGTCGTAGGCGGTGACGAACACGTAGTGCGTCTTCGCGCCGGCCAGCTCGACGACTTCGAAGCCGTCCAGCTTGGGCATCTGGATGTCGAGGAACACGAGGTCGGGCGCCAGCTCCGCGATCGCCTTCACGGCCTCGAAGCCGTTGGCGCACTCGCCGACGATCTCCACGTCGGCATGTGCGCCGAGATGCTCGCGCAGCACGGCGCGCGCCAGGGGTTCGTCGTCCACGATGATCACGCGCATGCGTCAGGTCCTTTCAAGCTCGGGTTGCGGTTCGTTAGTCGTGATGGCCGGCAGTGCCAGCTCCACGACGAAGCGGCCGTCGCGCCGCGTCCAGTGCGCGCTCGCTTCATGCCCATGGTCCGCCGCGAGGCGCTGGCGCACGTTGACGAGGCCCAGGCCGGTGCCGCGTGCGGCACCCGCGCCATCGACGCTGTCGGGATCGACGTCGTTCTCCACGCGGATGCGCAGGATCGATCCGGTACGCGCCGCCTCGATGCGTACGAGGCCCGGGGTGATCATCTGGCCGATGCCGTGCTTGATCGCGTTTTCCACGAGCGGCTGCAGCAGCATCGGCGCCAGCAGACAGTGTCCGGCGGCGGGATCGATGGCGGCCTCGAAACGCAGCCGGTCTCCGTAGCGCACCTGCTCGATGGCGACGAAATGGCGCACCAGCTGCAGTTCCTGGTCGAGCGTCACCTTGCGGTCGGCGCGCAGGCCCAGCGTGTGGCGGAAGAACTCGGCCAGCTGCACGGTCATCGCACGCGCGGCGGCGGGGTCGAGCGACGTCAGCGCGCTGACCGAATTCAGGCTGTTGAACAGGAAGTGCGGATCGACCTGCGCGCGCAGCATGCGCAGTTCGGCGTCCTGGGCCATCAGCTTCATCTCCAGGCGCTGCGTCTCGAGCTGGCGTACGCGTTCCGTCTCGATCAACAGGTAGTTCACGGCGGCCGCAAGACCGTACAGGATCAGGCCGAGGCCGAACATCGAGGCCAGCACGGGGCCGCTCGCGACGGGCACGTACGCGTCCGGCGCCAGCGCGGCCAGGAGGCTGTTCCAGACCGCGCCCATGCCGCACCACAGCCCGGACACGCAGGCGGCCGTCATGCCGACGCCGGCGGCGATGGCAAGCGGACCGCGCCTTCCCAGCGGGTAGGCGCGGCACACGTAGTAGGCGGAAAAGCCCGCCGCATACGCGTACCAGTACGCCAGCGGCACGGCGAACAGCACGCTCGCGCCCCAGCCCGCGCCGCTGACGGCCAGCATGGCCGCCAGCAGCAGGCCCAGCATCAGCCAGGCCAGCAGGTAGAGCGCCGTCGCGCGCCAGCTCGCGAAGATGCCGTGCACTGGCCGCGCCCTTAGTTACGCACTTCCACGCCGCCCATGATGGCGTAGCCGGTGATGACGAGGCGCTTGCTGGCGTCGGGCGGCCGCGCCGTCTTTTCCGCGAAGCCGCCCATCACGGGCGTGCCGTTCAGGACGACGGTCCAGTCGGGCGGTACCTTGATGTTGATGCCGCCCCAGATCGTGAAGACGTTGATCACGGCTTCCTTGACGATGGACGCGTCGCGCAGGTCGAGCGCGCAGCCGCCCATCACGGCGGTGATCTCGCCGCCGCGAAAGTCCTGCGCGCTGACGCGGCGCTCGAAGCCGCCCAGCACGGCGACGATGTCGACGACGTTGTCCGGGCCCGCCCCGGCCACGATGCTTTCGCGCGCCACCCGTCCGGGGCCCAGCGAGCGGTACAGCACAAGGCCGCCGAGTGCGATCATCACGAGCGGCCACAGCGTGCCCCAGCTGATGTAAAAATATCCCATGCGGCTGACGATCATCAGGAGGCCGATCGCGATCAGCACGCCGCCCATGTAATTGCCGCTGCGGCCGCTGCGCGCGCCGTTGCCGAACAGCGCGGCGCAGCCGCCCACGATGAACGCGAGCGGCCAGAAGCCGATCGCGTGGCGGAAGTTCAGGATGTCCAGGTTATCGAGCAGGAACAGGACGCCCATGCCCACGACGAGCAGGCCCAGCACGACCTGGCTCGACGCGCGGTTCGTGTTATTTTCCATGGCCGTCTCCTCCCTTCCGGCCGAAGCGGCGCTCGGCGATCGGCCGGATCGCCATCGTGATGCCGCTGATGATGATGAACAGGGGCCAGCTGTTGCCGAAGGTGAGGCCCCACAGGCCCTCGAGCACGGCGAACAGCCACAGGCCGATGAACACGGTCCACAGGCCGTTGGAGAATTCGCGCGCGCTCGGGTAGCCGATGGTCTGGTTGATGCCCACCACGACCAGCAGCAGCGGCGCATAATGCCACAGCGAGCGGATGTCGAACACATCCATCTGGTCCAGCAGGAAGGCCACGCCCAGTCCCACCAGGACCAGGCCCCACAACACCTGGCGCCGCAGGTGGTAGGAAGCTTCGCTATTCATGTTTCCTCCGTCTTGATCGAATGACGACACGATAACGGAGACCGGCGGTCGGGTGGAAGCGCTTTTCGGCCAGTGGCGGCGCCATGCCGGTGAATGGCGACGCGGTCGGCGAACAGCAAAAGGCCCGCCATGTCGCCATGGCGGGCCTCCGGAAGCGGATGGATCAGGCCGCGGCTTGCGGACGCTGCCCCTTCTGCTGGTTGCGGTACCTCGCGCGGGCAGCGGCAATCTTGAGGGCTTCGCGCGCGACGTTCATCTTGTGGATCTCCTCGCGCTCTTTCTTGCCGCGGTGCTGGGCGACGTGTTTGCTGCCGATCTTGGCGGTCATGATGCTTCTCCTGTTCGGTGACGGTGAAACTGGGCTCAGGAGCGAGAGGCGCCGATCCGGTCGTCCGACGGCATCAGCATCCCCCAGCCAAGCTGGCGCCGGATTTCTTCCGGCGTCGGCGGCGGTTTCGTGTCTTTCGAACGCCGCTCGAGGTACTCGCGCACGAGATGCTTGGGGGGGTGGTTCGTCGTCGTCGTGGTCATGGCAACCTCCGCTTCCGTTGAAGCCGGCGCGCTCGCGGATCGATGATCGCGCCATGCCGCCGGCTTCGAAATTGGTGCCGGTCCTCGAGGCGACCGGCTGACCTGTCGAGGTGGTTGACCGCCTGCGGAAGATCGCTGGGGCCTCACTCGACGCCTCCATCGTATCGAGTCCACGCGGGTAGCAACCGTTAGTTGCCGCACACTGTGCGTCCCCATGAGTTCCAGTCCTACAGGCCACCTTCAGACAGGCCTACGTGACGTCGAAAAATGCAATAAAAAAGGGGGCCGCGGCCCCCTTGCGCTTGCCGACGATGACGTCAGAAACGATATTTCAGGTTCACGTAGAACTGGCGGCCGCTGACGTCCAGCTTCTGCTGCTCCTCCTCGCTGTAGCGGTAGTAGGCGCGCTTCACGTTGGTCAGGTTCGTCGCGTCGAACGTGAGCAGCAGGTTGGACGTGAGGTTGACGCTGGCGTTGAAGGCCAGCGTCGTGATCGGCGCGGCCATCGTGGGCGCGGTCGGCATCAATACGCCGTTGACGCTGTACAGGCCCTGGCTGTTGGCCGTCGGCGCCGGCGCCGTGGAGCTGTTCACGTACTCGCTGCGGTAGTTCGCGACGAGGCGCAGCGACACCTTGTCGTTCTCGAAATAGC
>CBIHRX010000092.1:0-21019 GCA_966212555.1 uncultured Massilia sp. | reverse complement strand
ACCCACGACCCCTTGGTTCGTAGCCAAGTACTCTATCCAGCTGAGCTACAGCCGCCCGAGGCCGGCATTATAGCCGACTTTTTCCTTTTGGCAAATGCGCCCTCACTTCGTGGTCACGACGACCGATGTGCTGCTCGTATTGCCCGCCGCATCGCGCGCCGTTGCCGTGATCGTGTGCTGGCCCGCAGCGACCTTGCGCGTGTTCCAGTTATAGCCGAGCGTACCGCCCGTGCCCTGGGCCTTCGTCTGGCCGTCGATGACGAGCACGGTCTTGATGCCGGCGGCGCCCGCGTCGTCCGACGCGTTGACCGAGACCGCGACGTTGCCGCTCACCGCACCCGCCACCGGATTGCCGATCGCGACGACCGGCGGCGTCGTGTCCTTGACGACCGTCGTCACGCTGTTGGCGACGTTGACGGCGACGGCGGCGGACTGGCCGGCGTTGCCCGCGGCGTCATAGGCGACGGCGACCAGGCTGGCCATGCCGTTGGCGACGCCGGTGGAGTCCCAGCTGAAGCTGTACGGCGCGGCGGTGTCGGTGGCGACCACGGTGCCGTTGACCGTCAGGTCGACGCGCGCGACGCCCACGTTGTCGCCGGCATTGACGGCGACGCCGACGAGGCCGGACACCGAGCTGCTCGCCAGCGGCGCGGCGATCGAAGCGAGCGGGGCCGTCGTATCCACCGGCGGCTGGTACGCCACGGTGGCGCGCAGCGCGGCGGCGGCGTCCACGCGGCCATAGCCGAACACGGGGTCGCGGCCCGCCGCGCCGAGGTCCACGGCCGTCGAGTACAGCAGCGACTGGATCGTGTCGCCGCCCAGCTCGGGGCGGGCCGCCATCATCAGTGCGGCGACGCCGGCCGTCAGCGGGGCGGAGAACGACGTGCCGTTCCACGCCGAATAGCCGAGGGAATTGTTTGTCGTCCAGATGTTCGTGCCCGGCGCCGCGATGGTGACGAAGCTGCCCCAGCTCGAGAAGCTGGCCTTGGCGTCGTTGCTGTCGGTGGCCGAGACGACGACGAGCGCCGGGTCGGGCGTCACGTTTTCGTCGACGTTGTTATTGCCGGCGGAAACGAACACGAGACCGCCCTTGCTCTTCATGTAGCGCGCCGCGCTCAGGATCGACGAGCTGCCCGCGACGCCGCTGTAGCTGATGTTCGCGATCCGCGCGCCATGGTCGGCCGCATAGGTGAGGCCGCTCGCGATCGTGCTGAAGTAGGCGTGGCAACCGGTGCTGTCCGTGTACGCGATGCGCAGCGGCATGATGGCGGCCGCGCCCGCGATGCCGGCCACGCCGGTCGCGTTGTTGCTGGTGGCGGCGGCCGTGCCGGCGACGGCGGTGCCGTGTCCGCACACGTCCGTCACATCCGTGTTGCCGCTGTAAATGTTGTAGCCGGGGACGATGCGGTCCTTGAGGTCCGGGTGGTTGACGTTGACGCCCGAGTCCAGCACGGCGACCGTCACGCCGCCGCCGAGGGAGCTGTCCCAGGCGCTCGCCGCGCCGATCTTGTTCAGGTGCCACTCGCTGCCGGCATACGGGTCGGTGACGGCCAGCGTGGCCGGCACGATGCGGTCGAGTTCCGCGAACTTCAGCTCCGGGCGGTGCGCCAGTTTCGCGACGACGGCCACTTCCGACGCGTTGGCCGGCAGGTCGACGATCTGCAGGCGGCTCTGGCCGATCTTGCGGCGCTTGCCGCCGTGTTCCTTGAGGAGGCGGTCCAGCGCGGCATCCGACAGGCCTGGACGCGCCTCGATCAGGATGCGGCCGCGCGCGTAGCCGGCATCTGGCGCGGCGAGGGCGGACTGTGCGGCAACAATGGAAAGCGTGCTCGTGACGAGCAGCGAGAGCAGGCGGAGGGAGGAGGGAGCGGATTTCATCGCGTACGAATCCTTGAGTTAAAAATATGCAGGATCGTGCGCAGCGGCGCTCTGTCGCGACAGGTGGGAGCCTGTATCGAAAGCCGGCTTCTGGCAGTCCTGCCGTCGTGGAGCCGAAGCTCGTTAGACCGTTGACTTTGCGTCACCCGCTTTCGCGGGCTTTGCCCTTTTCAATAAGCAGCGTTCAGCTGTTTCGGGAAATCATAACTCTTTCCCGAAGAAAATGTACTGCTAGTTGGAAATAAAATGTTGACTGCATCGGACTTAATTGCGGATCCGCAACAGTTCATTATCGGGATTGAAACGGCTGTGATAATGATGTCAATCGATTCGGCGAGATCGAATAAACTCGGAAAAAACGAAACGCTTGGATTCGAAAATGACTTGTAGTTAAATTAACCGGCTCTTATGGAATCGGAATAAAAAAAGCCCACCGCAGAGTGGGCTTTAAAAATGAGCGAGGAATGCCGCAATCAGCAATCAGCTTTTGCGCCGCATTTTACTAATGCCGAGCATGCCAAGGCCAATGAGTGCGAGCGTGGCCGGTTCCGGAACGTCTCCCGTCGGATCCCCCGAGCCGTCGTCGCCATTTCTGTAGTAGACGGTAATGTGGGAGATGTCGTGGAGGGTCGACCTGCCGGGAAGCGGGAACGGCGGGTCCGTGAACGGTGACGAATACGTGCCGCCGTAGGGTTGCTTCAGCAGGTAGGCCACCAGGTTCGTATTCTCGCCGTCCTTAAAGACCAGCATCACGTCCGACGGCGCCGGCGTGCCGCCGGCATAGATGTACTGCCCTGACTGGTTGTTGCCCGTGAAGTTGAACAGTGCCGACGTATCGGTGCCGCCCGAACCGTCCATATTGTCGTACTTGCCGCCCAGCAGCCAGTCCGTAATGCCGAAGAAACCGGTGGAGTTGATCAGGGCAAGATTGTCGTTCTGGTTGGCGTCGATCGGCTTCAGGATTGCGCAATTACTGGTATTACTGACTTTGCCGGAGATATCGTAGGCAGGCGAAGATCCCGTGCATGATTGAACATCCGCATATGCGCCTCGCGCGGCGAAAAGAATGACGCAGGCTGCAGTCGCTTTTACGAGTTTTGTGTTTAGCATGATTTCTCCCTGGTTTGGATAAACGGGTAATGCACCAATGAATGGCGCAATAAACGTGCCAAGGAACCCGTATTACTGTGTTTACGTCGGGATAAGTTTAGAAACTTTTAGTTAAAAAAGGGCAGTGTAAAATTATTCGACAGAAAATATTGATTTCAATCAACTGACGTACGGAAAGTCAGAATGATCTTTTAAAATAAATCGATTCCATTAGAAATTTCATTTCGGAGACATGCGGACGAGCGCGGACGCCAGGCGCCAGGAGTATTGCGTTAGGGTACTGAACGAGGCGGCAGAGCCTGAAAAGATGAAAACGGAAAAGGTGAAAGCGGCGGGTGCCGAAAGGCATGCAAGAAAAATGGCCCATGATCCGCAATGCGTTTCATGAGCCATTCATCGTGAAAAGTTGGCGCGGCTGGCAGGAATCGAACCCACGACCCCTTGGTTCGTAGCCAAGTACTCTATCCAGCTGAGCTACAGCCGCCCGAGGCACGCATTATAGCAGCCCTGTGCCGAATGACAAAATCGCATGCTTGACAAACGAGAAAGGTGATCCTAAAGTGATATCACTTTCATATAACCTCATGGAACCCGGCATGTCTGCACACACTCGTCAGGAAATACCGATGTCTTCGATGAATGGCTACCTGGCCCTGGCCGGCGGCATGCTCGCCATCCTGGCAGGCGCCTGGCTGGTCCACCTGTCCATCCTGGGCGGCATGGCGGGCGGGGCGGCGCTGGCCGGCGCCGTGCTCGTCCTTGCCGGGGTGTTCGTGTTCGCGGGGCCGTACATGCTGCAGCCGAACGAAACCGCCGTGCTGACGCTGTTCGGCCGCTACGTGGGCACGGACCGCGGCGAGGGCCTGCGCTGGGCGTTCCCGCTGTACCGCAAGCGCAAGCTGACGGTGCGGGCGCGCAACCTCAACATGTCGACGCTGAAGGTCAACGACAAGCGGGGCAATCCGGTCGAACTGGCCGCCGCCGTCGTGTGGCGCGTGCGCGATACGGCGCAGGCGCTGTTCGAGGTCGACGATTTCGAGCGCTACGTGAGCGTGCAGGCGGAGGCGGCGCTGCGCCACCTGGCCGCGCAATACGCCTACGATGAAGGCGAGGACCTCGCGCCGGGCGAAACGACCCTGCGCGGCGGCGCGGCGGAAATCGGCCATGCGCTCAGCGCGGAACTGACGGCGCGTTTCGAGGCGGCGGGCGTGGAAACGCTGGATGCGAAGCTGACGCACCTGGCCTATGCCCCCGAGATCGCCCAGGTGATGCTGCGCCGCCAGCAGGCGCAGGCGATCATCAGCGCCCGTGCCCGCATCGTGCATGGCGCCGTCACGATGGTGGAAGACGCGCTGAAGGGCCTGGCCGAGCGCGAGATCGTCGAGCTGGACGCGGAACGCAAGGCGTCGATGGTCAGCAATCTGCTGGTCGTGCTGTGCTCCGACCGCGACGCGCAGCCCATCATCAATGCCGGCACCCTGTACAACTGAGGCGGCGCGTCGATGGCAAGTCCCGGAAAGAAGTCCTATCCGCTGCGGATCGATCCCGCGTTATGGGAGCAGCTGCAGCGGTTGGCCGCCAACGATCTGCGCAGCGTGAACGCGGAGATCGAATTCCTGCTGCGCGAAGCGCTCGCGCGGCGGGGTATCCGGGTCGGGGCCGTGCAGCCGGATGAGGAAGAGGGGAACGAGAAATGAAAAAGGCCAGATCTTGCGATCTGGCCTTTCGTATGAGTTGGTGCGGCTGGCAGGAATCGAACCCACGACCCCTTGGTTCGTAGCCAAGTACTCTATCCAGCTGAGCTACAGCCGCCCGAGGCACGCATTATAGCAGCGGTTTCCTGTCTGGCAAAGCGTGTTCGGCAAAGCGCTTACAACTCGTGCGCATAGACGATGAAGCCCAGGTGCCGGGCGACCTTGTCGTACAGCGCGCGTCCCGCCGCATTGTCCGTGTGCGTCTGCCAGTACACGCGTGAACTGCCGGCCGCGCGCGCCTTGTCGTAGACGCCCTCGATCAATTGCCGGCCGACGCCGAGCCCGCGCGCGTCAGGCGCGGTGAACAGGTCTTGCAGGTAACAAACGTCGTGCAGCCGTGTCGTGCTGCGATGGAAGACGTAGTGCGCGAGACCGACGATGCGGCCGGATGCCTCGGCGACCAGCGCGTTGACGGGCTCGGCCGGATCGAAGAACCGCTCCCAGGTGACTTGCGTGATGGATTCGGGCAGGGCGGTGGGACCGCTGCGGCCGTAGAAGGCGTTATAGCCGTCCCATAGGGGGCGCCAGCCGGCGAGGTCCCGGGGATCGAGGGGGCGGATGATGAGCTGACCGGACATGGTGGAATGTGGAGCAGCAAAT
Source organism: uncultured Massilia sp. (assembly GCA_966212555.1). GTDB lineage: Bacteria > Pseudomonadota > Gammaproteobacteria > Burkholderiales > Burkholderiaceae_D > Telluria. Next base: position 15,677 of record CBIHRX010000092.1, on the reverse strand, counting down.
GGAAGCGAGCAAATGGAGCCGAGCAATGGAAAAAGGCCAGATCTCGCGATCTGGCCTTCCATATCACTTGGTGCGGCTGGCAGGAATCGAACCCACGACCCCTTGGTTCGTAGCCAAGTACTCTATCCAGCTGAGCTACAGCCGCCCGATGCACGCATTATAGCAGTGGCATGACGAATGAGGAAGTCTTAATTTCTTTCAACATTTTCAGGGGTTCTGGTAGATTAGGCCCGTGTCCTGGAAACCCGAAACCCTCCCGTCCGTCAAACACGCGCTGCTGCGCCTGCTGTGCGGCCTGCTGCTGGCCTGCGTCGGCTTGCAGGCGCAGGCTGCCGGACCGCGCAGCCTCCGTTTCGAGCGCATCGGCCTGGAGGAGGGGCTGTCGCAGGAGTCCGTCCTCGCCATCCTGCAGGACCACGACGGCTTCATGTGGTTCGGCACGCAGGCGGGCCTGAACCGCTTCGACGGCTACCGCAACCAGGTCTTCCGCAACGACCCCAACGACCCGGCCAGCCTGGTCGACAACTATGTCCAGGCCGCGTACGAGGATGGCCGCAACCGGCTGTGGTTCGGTACGCGCGGCGGGCTCGTGCGGTTCGACCCCGCGACCCGGAAGTTCATCCGCCTGCCGCTGCTGGCCGCCCCCGACCGCAATGCGCGCAACAGTGCGGTCACCACGATCATCGGCGATGGCGCCGGCGGCCTGTGGGTGGGCACCAGCGACGGCATCGTGCATGTCGATCCGGCGACGGGCGCGCTGCGCACGCTGCGCCACGACGGCCGGGATCCCGGCAGCCTGCGCGACGACCGCGTGACGGCCCTCGCACTCGATCCGCGCGGCGGCCTGTGGATCGGCACCGGCGTCGGTCTCGACCACCTGCCGGCGGGCGCCGCCCGCTTCGAGCACTACGACATCGAATCCGGCAGCGGCAAGCGCAATGCCGTGACCGCGTTGTCGATGGGGCCGCGCGACACGCTGTGGGTCGGCACCGACGCCGGCCTGGAAGCGTGGGGCATCGGCCAGGGCCCGCCGCAGCGCCACCACCTGGGTGCCGAGGAAGGCATGAACGACGGCCGCGTGCAGTCGCTGTACCACGACCAGGGCAACACGCTGTGGGTGGGCACGGAACTCGACGGCCTCAAATGGCGCGATCCCACGACCGGGCGCTTCATCGGCTACACCAGCCAGCCGCTCGACCGCCACACGCTGTCCGACAACCGCGTCATGTCGATCTGGGTCGACCGCACGGGCACGCTCTGGGCCGGCACGATGTACGGTGGCGTCAGCCGGGCGGACTTGGCCAGCGGCGGCTTCGCCCTTTTGGCGCTGTTGCCGGGCCAGGGGGCGCACCCGCGCAGCGCGCGCAAGATCCGCAGCATTGCGGTCGGCGCCGACGGGCGCCTGTGGCTGGGCACGACCGGCGGCGGCATCCTTCACCTCGATCCGGACAGCGGCCGCGTCGACACGCTGCGCCACGATCCGCGCGACCCTTCCAGCCTGCCGGACGACACGGTCGGCAGCGTGCTGCCGGGACGCGGCCGGTTGTGGGTGGGCTCGCCCGGCGGCCTGTCGTGGCGCGATCCGGCGACGGGCCGTTTTACGCCCGTCGCGCTGGGCAGCGCAGCGGGCGCCAGCTGGGTCCAGGCGCTCACGCTCGACCGCGCCGGCGCACTGTGGATCGTCACGCGCGGCGGCCTGTTCATGCTGGCGCCGGACGGCACGCTGCGCGGCTGGCGTCACGACCCGCAAGATCCGGCCAGCCTGGGCGAGAACTACGGTTTCGCCGTGCTCGAGGACCGCGCCGGCACGATCTGGATCGGCACCGAGAATGGCCTCGACCGCTACGACCGCGCGACCAACACGTTCACGCACTTCCGCCACGACCCGCGCGATCCCGCGAGCCTGGGCCACAACCGCGTCTACTACCTGTACGAGTCCGCGCGCGGCGACCTGTGGGTCGGCACGGCGGGCGGCCTGCACCGCATGGAGCGGCAACCCGGCGGCAAGACGGCGTTCCGCAGGTTTCCCGTCGCGCCCACGCGCGAGCAGGTGCCGATCGGCGGCATCCTCGAAGACGGCAGCGGCCGGATCTGGGTCAGCACGACCGTCGGCCTGACCCGCGTCGACCCGGAGACGGGGCGCTACAAGAACTACACCGCGAAGGACGGCTTGACGGACGGCTCGTACTTCGTCGGCTCGGCCGCGCGCGGCGCGGACGGCGAGCTGCATTTCGGCGGCATCGACGGCATGACGTCGTTCCTGCCGGAAGACATCCACGACAACCCGTTTCCGCCCACCGTCGTCATCACCGACTTCCTCGTGTTCAACCGGCCGCGCGCGCTGCCCGTCGCCGTCGACCGCCTGCGCGACATCCGCCTGAGCCATCGCGACTCCGTGTTCACGCTGGAATTCGCCGCACTGCACTACGCCGATCCGCAGGCGAACCGCTACGCGTACCGGCTGCTCGGCTTCGACCAGGACTGGACCGAGACGGACGCCCGCAAGCGCTTCGCCACCTACACGAACCTCGATCCGGGCGAGTACGTGTTCGAAGTGAAGGCCGCCAACAAGGACGGCGTGTGGAGCGAGCGCCCGGCGACGCTGGCGATCTCGATCCCGCCGCCGTTCTGGATGACGTGGTGGTTCCGCCTGGCCGCGGCGAGCATGCTGGCGGCCGGCGCCGTCGCGCTGTACCGGCTGCGCGTGCGCGTGCTCGTGCAGCAGAAGGCGCGCCTGGAGCGCCAGGTCGGCGCGCGCACGGCGGAGCTGGTGCTGCAGAAGGAACAGGCGGAAAAGCGCAAGCAGGAAGCGGAAGCGCAGAAGGAAGCGGTGGAGCAGGCGCGCCGCAACATCGCGCTCCTGTCCGACATCGGGCGCGAGCTTACCGCGAACCTGGACGGCGAAGCCATCATGGCCAACGTGTTCGGCCAGGTGCGCCAGTTGATGGACGCCCCGCTGTTCGCGATCGGCCTGGCGCGCGAGGGCGGTCCGATCGCGTATCCGTACGTCGTCGCCGACGGCCGCCGCGTGCTTGACGCGGGGCGCTTCCCCGCGCGCGTGCACGGCCTCGGCGAATACTGCCGGGTGACGGGCGAGGAAATTCTCATCGGCGACCTGGCGCGCGACTACGTCCGGTTCGCGGGCCTCGTGCACGGTGTGCCGGGTGCCGATGCCGCCAGTGCGGACGCCGAGACGCCGTCCTCGCCGCGTTCGCTGATGTTCGTGCCGATCCTGGTCGGCAGCCGCGTGCTGGGCGTGATCACGGTGCAGAGTGGCCGGCCGGGCGCGTACCAGAACGTGCAGCTCGACATGCTGAGCACCCTCGCGTCCTACGTCGGCGTCGCGCTGGACAATGCGGATGCCTACCGCCAGCTGAAGGAAACCCAGGCCCAGCTGGCGGCGCGCGAAAAGCTCGCGTCGCTCGGCTCCCTCGTCGCGGGTGTCGCGCACGAACTGAATACACCGATCGGCAACAGCCTGCTGATGGCCAGCACGCTGGAAGAAAAGACGAACGCGCTGGCCGACCGGTTCACCAGCAACGCGCTGAAGAAATCGGACCTCGAGACGTGGATCGCGGCGGCGCGGGAAGCGGCGAGCCTGATCGTGCGCAGCCTGCACGGCGCGGCGGACCTCGTGAACAGTTTTAAACAGGTGTCGGTGGACCAGGCCAGTACGCAGCGCCGCCGCTTCGACCTGGGCCAGGCCTGCCACGAGATCGCGGCCACGATGATGAACCAGGTGCGCCGCGCCGGCCACACGCTCGACCTGGATGTCCCGGCCGGCATCGCGATGGACAGCTATCCCGGCCCGTTCGGCCAGGTCGTCATCAACTTCATCAACAACGCGCTGCTGCACGCGTTCGACGCGCCGGGCGGCCACATGCGCATCCACGCCCGGCCGCTGGACGGCGACCGCGTGCGCATCGAGTTTTCCGACGACGGCGTCGGCATCGCGCCGGCGCACCTGTCGCGCATCTTCGATCCGTTCTTCACGACGCGGATGGGGCAGGGCGGCACGGGCCTGGGCCTCAACATCGCCTACAACCTCGTGACCACGCTGCTGCAGGGGACGATCCGGGTCGAGAGCCGGCCCGGGCACGGCACGGTGTTCGTCATCGAGCTGCCGCTCCGGGCGGAGAGTTAAACCACGTTGGCCGGCTTCCCGGCCACCCACGCTTCCAGGTTATCGACCAGCATGTCGGCCAGCGTCTGCATCGCCCCGCCGCTGGCCCACGCCACGTGCGGCGTCAGCACGAAGTTCGGCAGGCGCAGGCGCAGCAGGGGGTTGTCGGGCACGGGCGGCTCCTTGCTCAGGACGTCGAATCCGGCCCCGGCGATCGTCCCGTCGCCGAGCGCCCGCGCCAGCGCCGCCTCGTCGACGAGGCCGCCGCGCGCCGTGTTGATCAGGATGGCGCTCTTCTTCATCGAGGCGAGCTCGCGTTCGCCGATCATGTGGCGGGTCTGGTCCGTCAGCGGCAGGTGCAGGCTGACGACGTCCGACGTGGCCAGCAACTCGTCCAGCGGCAGCTGCACGACGTCGGCGTCGGGCACGGGCGAGCGCGACGCGACGGCGACTTCCATGCCGAAGGCGCGCGCGATCTGGGCCACGCGGCGCCCCAGCGCGCCATAGCCCACGATGCCGAGGCGGCTGCCGGCCAGGTCGCCGATCGGGTGGTCGAGCAGGCAGAACCGGGTCGACTGTTCCCACTTGCCCGCCTCGACGTCCGCGACGTATGCGCGCAGGTTGCGGCGCACGGCGAGGATCAGCGCAAAGCAGTGCTCCGGCACCGACACGAGCGAGTAGTTGCGGATGTTCGATACGACGATGCCCCGCGCGCGGCAGGCGGCCAGGTCCACGTTGTCGGTGCCCGTGGCGGCCACGGCGATCATCTTCAGGTCCGGCAGTTGCGCGATCGCGTCGGCGCGCAGCGGCACCTTGTTCGTGATGGCGATCGTGGCGCCGCGCAGGCGTTCGACGACTTCGTTCGCGTCCGTGGCGGGGTAGTCGCGCCAGCGGTGCTCGAAGGATGGCTTGCGGATGTTGGCGATGAGGCTGTCGCGGTCCAAAAAGACGATATCGTGCATGGCGGTCGCAATAAAAGAGGGACAGCCATTGTAGAACGCGGACGAAAAAAAGACAGGGCGAACCCTGTCTTCGGAGGATGGAGGGGCTTGAGCCGGTGCGCGCTGCCGGAATTACCTGGCGGCGTCGGCTTTCTGGTCTGCGTGTGCCTCGGCCTTGTCGGCTGCGGCTTCCGCCTTGGCTTTGGCGGCTTTCTTGTGTGCTTTGGCCTTGGTCTTCGCGGCGTCGGCCTTGGCGACGGCGACGTCCGCATTCGCTTCGGCGGCTTTCTTCTCCAGCTTCGCGTCGGCTTTCACGTCGGCCTTTTCTTCCTTGGCTTCGGCCTTCGCGGCTTTCTTGTCGGCCTTGACTTCCGCCTTGCTCGCGGCCGGCGTGGTCGTCGTGGCCGGCGTGGTGGTCTGGGCGTACACCGAGGTGGCGAACAGGCCTGCGATCAGGGTAGCGACGATTTTGCTCATGGCGTTGTTTCCTTCAGGTGTCGTTGATGGGTGCTACTGGGCCAGAAACGCGACCGCGCGGTAGGCGGTTGACGGTGCTTTACATCCCGTTACAAGTGTACGTACGGAAATTCCTTTGCCCGCGCGATGTTTGACAGTGGAAATCATTCCAACGATACTTTGGCGGCACTATCCGTGCCCATCAAACAATTCGACGCCCAAGAGACCGCTCGTGAGACTACCTACCACCCTCCAGACCACCCTGACCGCCATCGCGCTCGCCACCGCGACGCTGGCCGCCCATGCCGCGGACGCCGTCCACATCGATCCGCAGCACCTGTCGCAGGACGTCAAAGTCCTGTCGTCCGACGAGTTCGAAGGCCGCGGCCCGAACACGGCCGGCGAGACGAAGACCGTCAACTACATCATCGAACAGTTCAAGCAGGCCGGCCTGCAGCCGGGCGGCGACCTCGTCGACGGCAAGCGCGGCTGGACGCAGGACGTCCCGCTGGGCCGCTTCGAGATCGAGGGCCCGGTCGCCGTGTCCGTGACGGCCGGCGGCACGACGAAAGCCTTCACGCAGGGTAACGAAGTCGCCATGCGCGCCGCGATGACGGGCGCGAAGAGCGTCGAGTTCAAGAACGCGCCGCTCGTCTTCGTCGGCTATGGCGTGACGGCGCCGGAACGCAAGTGGGACGACTTCAAGGGCCAGGACCTGAAGGGCAAGCTGGCCGTCGTGCTGATCAACGACCCGGACTTCGAGACGGGCAAGGGCGACTTCGGCGGCAAGGCCATGACGTACTACGGCCGCTGGACGTATAAATACGAGGAACTGGCGCGCCGCGGCGCGCTGGGCACGCTGATCGTCCACGAGACGGCGCCCGCATCGTACGGCTGGGCCACCGTGAAGAATTCGAACACGAACGTCCAGTACGACATCGTGCGCAAGAACCCGCTCGAAGCGCACGCGCCGGTGGAAGCGTGGATCCAGCGCGACGTTGCCGTCGACCTGTTCAAGCGCGCCGGCCTCGACTTCGACAAGCTGAAGAAGCAGGCGCAGGCCCGCACCTTCAAGCCGGTCGAGCTGAAGGGCGTGACGATGTCCGCGCACTACGCCGTCGACGCCAAGGTCATCACGTCGAAGAACGTGCTGGCCGTACGTCCGGGCAGCGCGCATCCGGACCAGGTCGTGATCTACAGCGGCCACTGGGACCACCTGGGCGTCGGCCTGCCGGACGCGAAGGGCGACAAGATCTACAACGGCGCCGTCGACAACGCCACCGGCATCGCCGCGCTGCTGGAACTGGGCCGCGCCTACGCCATGGCCCCGGCGCCGCAGCGCAGCGTCGTGTTCCTGGCCGTGACGGCGGAAGAGAAGGGCCTGCTGGGTTCGGAATACTACGCGAACAATCCGGTCTACCCGCTGGGCAAGACCGTGGGCGTGATCAACATGGACGCGCTGAGCCCGTACGGCCCGTCGCGCGACTTCACGATCTCCGGCAGCGCCAAGCTCGACCTGCTCGACCAGCTGGTCGCGAAGGCCAGGCAGAACGGCATCCGCTACTCGGCCGATCCGAAACCGGAAGCGGGCCACTTCTTCCGTTCCGACCACTTCCCGTTCGCCAAGCACGGCGTCCCGGCGGTCTCGTTCGGGTCGGGCGAGGACTGGGAGCAGGGCGGCGTCGCCGCGGGCAAGGCGGCCGAGGAGAAATACGTGTCGGTCGCGTACCACCAGCCGGCCGACGAGTGGAGCGCAGCGTGGCCGTTCACGGGCATGGCGCGCGACCTCGGCGTCCTGTATTCGGTGGGCCGCGACCTGGCCGATTCGGCGGCGTGGCCGAACTGGTCGAAGGATTCGGAGTTCCGCGCCGCGCGCGACAAGACCGCCGCCGAGCGCAAATAACATGCCGGTAGGGTGGGCTCCCCGAGCCCACGCGCCTCACATAGCGTTATCTGGCGAACAGTCGCGTCTGCAGCTATTGCCCATACTAAGGCACACACTGCAGAGGTGATGCCATGCCCGACCCGTTAAAGCTGTACAAGGCCAAGCGCGACTTCAAGATCACGGCCGAGCCCGAAGAGGGCGGGGAGGCCAGCGCAGGCCTCCTCACCTTCGTGATCCAGAAACACTGGGCTTCCCGCCTGCATTACGATTTCCGTCTGGAACTGGACGGCGTCATGAAGAGCTGGGCCGTACCGAAAGGCCCCAGCTACGACACCCACGACCGCCGCATGGCCGTGCACGTGGAAGACCATCCCATCTCGTATTCCGACTTCGAAGGCACCATCCCGCCGCACCAGTACGGCGCGGGCAAGGTCATCATCTGGGATAAAGGTACCTGGGAACCCGTCGGCGACCCGCGCCAGGGCTACAAGAAGGGCGAGATCAAGTTCGAGATGCACGGCCACAAGATGCACGGACGCTGGGTGCTCGTGCGCCTGCGCGGCCACGAGGACGACAAGCAGGAGCCGTGGCTCCTCATCAAGGAAAACGACGAGTACGCGAAGCCCGCCGGCGAATTTTCCGTCGTCGATGAATTCCCCGACAGCGTCAAGGACCTGCCGATGCCGGAGCATGGCGCCGACGTGAAGGTGAAGGAACTGAAGGCCGAAGCGCCGGCCCGCAAAGCGGCCGCGAAACCAAGGCGCGGCGCGATGCCCGACGGCGCCGTCAAGGCCGACCTGCCGGAAACGCTGACGCCGGAACTGGCGACCCTCGTCGACGGCCCGCCCGCCGATCCGGAGAATTACATCTACGAGATCAAGTTCGACGGCTACCGCATGGTCACGCGCGTGCAGGGCAAGGACGTCCGCCTCGTCACCCGCAACGGCAACGACTGGACCGATAAACTGAAACCGCTGCAACAGGAAATCCGCCGGATGAAGTTGCCGGACGGCTGGTACGACGGCGAGATCGTCGTCCACGACGAGAACGGCAAGCCGAATTTCAACCTGCTGCAGCTGGCGTTCGACGGCTCGAACAGCGCGCAAATCGTCTACTTCGTGTTCGACATCCCATATTTTAAAGGCTACGACCTGCGCGACGTGCGGCTGGACGAGCGCCGTCCGCTGCTGCAGGAGCTGTTGACGGCGCGCGCGTCGGACACGGTGCGCTTCTCCGCCGAATTCGGGACCGATCCGGCGCAGCTCGTCGTGGCCGCGTGCCAGATCGGGCTGGAAGGCGTGATCGGCAAGCGCAAGGATTCGCGCTACGTCACGCGCCGTTCGCCCGAGTGGATCAAGCTGAAATGCGGCCAGCGCCAGGAATTCGTCATCGGCGGCTATACCGATCCGAACGGCGCGCGCACGGGCATCGGCTCGCTGCTGCTGGGTTACTACGACAAGGACGGCGTGCTGCGCTACGCGGGCAATTGCGGCAGCGGGTTCAATGGCGCGTCGCTGCGCCACATGCGCGAGGTGCTCGAAGCGATCGAGACGGACAGCAATCCGTTCCCGCCGCGCGCCGTGCCGGGACGGACGAACCACTGGGTGAAGCCGGAGCTCGTCGCGGAAGTCAGCTTCTCGGAATGGACGGCCACCGACTCCATCCGCCACCCCGTGTTCCAGGGCCTGCGCAAGGACAAGCCGGCGAAGAGCGTCGTGCGCGAGCTGCCGAAGCACATGCAGGAGGCACCCATGGAAGAGACGAAACCGGCCCGCAAGCGCGCGTCGAAAAAGACGGAAGAGACCGGGCTGCCGGGCAACCTGCCCGCCACGTTCAAGGTCACGCACGGCGACCGCGTGATGGATGCGGAGAGCGGCGTCACGAAGGTCGAGATGGTGCGCTATTACGCGCTCGTCGGCGAACTGATGATGGAACACCTGAAGGGCCGCCCCGTGTCGCTCGTGCGCGCGCCCGATGGTGTGGGCAAGGAGCTGTTCTTCCAGAAGCACGTCGTCGACACCGCGAAGATGCCGGGCGTCGCGCAGATGGACCAGGCGCTCGACCCGGACCACCCGCGCATGACGGAAATCGCGACGATCGAAGGCCTCTTGTCCAGCGCGCAGTGGAACGTCGTCGAGATCCACAGCCAGAACGCGACGTCGAAACACTACGACACGCCGGACCGCATGGTGTTCGACCTCGACCCGGGCGAGGGCGTGGCGTGGCCCAAGGTGCAGGAAGCGGCCCAGCTGGTGCGCGCCTTCCTGCAGGAGCTGGGACTGAACCCGTTCCTCAAGACGAGCGGCGGCAAGGGCCTGCACGTGGTCGTGCCGCTGAAGCCCAAGCTGGACTGGGACACCGTGAAGGATTTCTCGCGCGCGATCGTGACGCACCTCGCGAAGACGATCCCGGACCGTTTCTCCGCCAAGAGCGGCGCGAAGAACCGCGTGGGCCGCATCTTCATCGACTACCTGCGCAACGGCCGCGGCGCGACGACGGTGGCCGCGTGGTCGGCGCGCGCGCGTCCCGGGCTGGGCATCTCCGTGCCGGTGCGCTGGGAAGAACTGCCGAAGCTGAAGTCGGGCAGCCACTGGACCGTCAAGACCGCGCACACGCGGCTGGACGAGGGCAATGCGCCGTGGGCGGACTACGACAAGAGTGCGGTCACGCTGACCAAGGCGATGAAGGCGCTGGGGTTCAAGGCGGAGAAAAAATAACGTCGTTCCCGCGCACGCGGGAACCCATGCTGAGCCGCTGAAATCACAGTGCCTGCCACACTTAGACGTATTCGATGGCGCGACTCTGGATACTCAGTATGGGTTCCCGCTGCCGCGGGAACGACGTGCTAGGCAATCTTCTCGTCCCTCGGATCCCCCCGCTCATTGCGGAAGATCGCGCGGATGTTCATGAGGGCGAGGCCGACCTGCAGCGCGATCAGCGCCCACGCCTCGTCGTGTACGCCCCACACGATCCACAACACGTTACTGAGGATGAAGGTCCAGAACCCGATCACGCGCTTCTTCGCATGACGGGCGCCGACGAGGAAGGCGGCCACCAGCGTGACCGCCATCGCGGGCCATTGCAGCAGGTCCAGAAGCGTATCGAGATCCACTCAGGCGGCCTTCCTGCGCCGGGCAGGCGCCGCTTTCGCCGCAGGTTTCGCCGCGGCCTTGGCGGCAGTCTTTTTGGCCGCCGTCTTCGCCGCTGTTTTCGTCGCCGTCGACTTGGCGGCCGTCGTGCGCTTCGCGCTCGCGTGCGTGGCGGCATGCGCCGGCGCCTTGCGCGCGCGCGGAGGTGGCGTCTCGTCCTCGTCCTCGTCGCGCGCCGGCTTTTTCGACTTGCGCGGCGGCGGTTCGTCGTCGTCGTCGTCGTCCGCCGCGGCGGCTTTGGCGGGTTTCTTGCCCAGGCTGGCCTGCAGCAGCGAGACGAGGTCGATGACGTTCGACTTGGCCGGCTTCTCTTCCTCCGGCTCAGGTTCGGTGAGGGTCTTGGTCTGGTTGGCCGCGACCTTCTTCTTGATCAGCGCCATCACGTCTTCGCGATAGGTGTCGTGGTACTGCTGCGGCTTCCACTTCTCGCTCATCCCCTCGACGAGCGCCCTCGCCATCTGCAGTTCCTTCTCCGTGACCTGCGCGGCCTTCGAGTCCGCATCCGGGATCTTCAGCTCGTCGGTGGGACGGATCTCGTCCGGATAGCGCAAGGTGTTCAGCACGATGGTGTCGCCCACGCAGACGAGGGCGGCCAGGTGCTGCTTGACGCGGATGACGACGTTCGCGATGCCGATCTTGCCGACGTCGCGCAGGGTCTCGCGCAGCAGCGCATAGACCTTGTCGCCGCCCTTGCCGGGCGCGAGATAGTAGGGCTGTTCGTAGTAGACCAGCGGGACCTGCTCGGCGTTCACGAACGCGAGGATGTCGATCGTCTGCGTCGCCTCTGGGTTGGCGCGGCGCAGGTCTTCGTCGGTCAGCACGACGTATTCGCCGTCGCTGTACTCGTAGCCCTTGACGATGTCGTCCCAGGACACTTCCTTGCCGGTCGCCTTGTTGTAGCGCTTGAAGCCGATCGGCGCGAAGTCGCGCCGGTCGAGCATCGTCAGGTCGAGCCCCTGGTCGCTCGCCGCCGGATACATCTCGACCGGGATGTGCACCAGCCCGAAGCTGATTGCCCCTTTCCACATGCTGCGTGCCATGGGAGCTCTCCTTGAAGATTATTCGCCCACCGACCCCGTGATCGGCAGCACGACGCCGGTGACGTAGCCGGAACACACGTTCGATGCGAGGTAGACGTACGCCGGCGACAGCTCTTCCGGCTGGGCGGGACGGCCGAACGTCGTGCTCTGGCCGAACTTGGTGATGTCTTCCGGCGACTGGTCGGCCGGGTTCAGCGGCGTCCACACGGGGCCCGGCGCGACGGCGTTCACGCGGATGCCCTGGTCCAGCAGGTTCGCGGCGAGCGACATCGTGAACGCGTGGATGGCGCCCTTGGTCGTCGAGTAGTCGAGCAGCTTCTTCGATCCCTTCAAGCCCGTCACGGAACCCGTGTTGATGATGGCCGCGCCGCGCTTCATGTAGGGCAGGCACGCCTTCGCCATGTGGAAGTAGCCGTAGATGTTCGTGCGCATCGTTTCGTCGAAGCGGTCTTCCGTCAGGTCGAGCAGCGACTCGGCATGTTCCTGGAACGCGGCATTGTTGACGAGGACGTCCAGGCGGCCCCACTTGGCGACGATCTGGTCGACGGCCTGCTGGCAGAATTCCATGTCCTTCACGTCGCCCGCGACCGTCACGCATTTCGTGCCTTCGGCCTCGATCAGGCGCTGCGTCTCGGCCGCGTCCTCGTGTTCGTTCAGGTACAGGATGGCGACGTCGGCGCCTTCGCGCGCGAACAGGATCGCGACGGCGCGGCCGATGCCGGAGTCGCCGCCGGTCACGATGGCGACCTGGCCCGCCAGCTTGCCGCTGCCCTTGTAGTGCTCGGCCATGAACTTCGGCTTCAGCTCCATCTGGGCTTCGATGCCCGGCTTGGCCAGGTGCTGGGCGGGGAAGTCGCCGCTCGGCTGCTGGATGCCCGTCTGTGCCGCGCCGCCGCCGCTGCCCTGGTCGCCCTTCTGCATGCTCGCGTCGGCCTGGTCCTGGCGGTTCTGGATGGCCTTCTGCTTGTTCGCTGCGTCGTCCTGTATTGCCATGGTGCTCTCCTTGTGCATGATTCCGCCAGTATTCCCGCGCGGGCAGGGTGCTGACGGTGCGCTTCCACACATTGCGAGCATTTGCTAGGCGTTACAGGTGCTTTGTGGCAAACTTGTTAGCGTAACAAAGTATTCCAGAGGTGATTCATGCTAGAGCAGACCGCGATTTACCTGAGTCCGATGGCGCAGCGGCGCGCCGAATTCGGGGACGCCTGCGCCTCCCTGTTCGCGCGCCTGCACCTGGCCGACAGTGCCGACGTCGCCGCGAGCCTGCTGGCGCGCGCGCAGCCGGACCTGCTCGTGATCGACCTCGACCGTTTCGAACCCAGCATCGACGCAGACGCGCTCGGCGACCTCGTCGCCCGCCGCGCCGGCGCGCCGGTGCTGCTGCTGTGTCCCTTCGCCGGCGCCGCCTGGCTGCCCGCGCTGATGGCGCACGGCCCCGTGCACTATGCCGTCACGCCGCTCGATCCTGCCGCGCTGCGTGCCGCCGTGAGCACCTGCCTGGCGCAGCCGGCGGCGCCGTCTACCGGCGCGGCCGGCCTGCGCACGTTGCTGGATTTGCGCGCGCGCGTGCAAGCCGCGCTGGACGAGGCCGAGGATGCGCATACATTGTCGGAAGCCCTGTGCGCCGCCCTGTGCGCCTGGCCCGGCGTGCTGCACGCGGGCGTGTTCCTGCTCAAGGACGGCAACGATCTCCAGTTGGAAGCGCAACAGGGGCCCGAAGGCCTGCTGCTCGGCGCGCTGCTGCAGCGCACGGACCGGCTGCTGCAGGCGCCGCTGCGCCACGCGTTCCCCGGCCTGCTGGCCGCCGCGGGCGGGGCGGCCGCGCTGATCGAGGTCCCGGAACAATCGGGCGAACCGGCCCTGGCGGAAGGCTTGCGCGCGCATGGCGTCGCGATGGCGCTGGGCCTGCCGATTCCCGCCGACGGTCCCGGCACGCCGCGCGGCGCGCTGTCGGTGCTGTTCGGCGCCGCGCGCACATTCACGCCGGACGAGTGGGCCACGCTGCGCGACGTGACGCGCCTGGCCGCCTTCGGCCTGCGCCTCGTCGCCATCGGCCAGGAAAACGAACACCTGCTGGCGCGCCTCACGTACATCTCGACGACGGACGCGCTGACCGGCGTGGCGAACCGCCGCCACGGCGAGGAATTGCTGGAAAAAGAGATCAAGCGCGCCCGCCGCTACCGCGTGCCGCTCGCGCTGCTGTCGTTCGACATCGACCGTTTCAAGGCCGTCAACGACACGTACGGCTATCCCGTCGGCGACGTGGCGCTGCGCACCGTGGCCGACACGACCCGCGCCGTGCTGCGCGCGAGCGACATCCTCGTGCGCTCGGGCGGCGAGGAATTCCACATCATCGCCCCGCACACGAGCGCCGTCGACGGCCTCAGGATGGCGGAAAAGGTGCGCGTGGCGATCGAGCAGGCCGCGATACCCGGCTGCGACCACGTGACCGTGAGCCTCGGCGTGGCCCAGCTGGGCGAGCAGGAGAGCGGCGATTCGCTGACGCAGCGCACCGACGCCGCCCTCGCGCGCGCCAAGCGGGCGGGCCGCAACTGCGTCGAACTGGCGATGCAGTGAGCGGCACGGTAACGACCGCCCCGCGCCTGCTCGGCTGGCTGCGGGCGTACCGCCGCGGCGATCTCGCCGGCGACGTGGGCGCCGGCATCGTCGTGGCCATGATGATGATCCCGCAGGGCATGGCGTACGCGCTCGTCGCCGGCCTGCCGCCCGTCGCGGGCCTGTACGCCAGCATCGTGCCGCCGCTGCTGTACGCCGTGTTCGGCACGAGTTCCACGCAATCCGTCGGGCCGATGGCCATCATCTCGCTGATGACGGCGTCCGCGCTGGCGCCGCTCGCCTCGCCCGGCAGCGCGCTGTACGGCATGCTGGCGGCGCAGCTGGCGCTGGTGTCGGGCATCGTGCTGCTCGCGTGCGGCCTGCTGCGCGTGGGCTATCTCGCCAACTTCTTCTCGCGTCCCGTGATGAGCGGCTTTACGCTGGGCTCCGCCGTCGTGATCTCGCTGGGGCAGGTGCGCACCCTGCTGGGCGGGTCCCTGCCGCACGTGCACGTCCCGAGCGCCGCGCTGGGCCTCGGCAGCATGGCGCTGCTGCTGTTCGCGCGGCGCTGGCTGGCGCCCTTGCTGCGCGGGCTCGGCATGCCGGGCGGCGCGGCCGACATCGCCGCGCGGCTGGCGCCGATGGCGCTCGTCCTCGGCGGCATCGCGCTCGTGGCCGCGTTGCGCCTCGACCGCATGGGCGTGCAAGTGATCGGCGCCGTGCCGGCCGGGCTGCCGGGCCTGATGCCGGCGACGTCCGCCGCGCATTGGCAAGCGCTGCTGAAGCCGTCCCTGCTGATCGGCTTCATGAGCTTCCTGATCGCGATGTCCGGCGCGCAGACGCTGGCGCTGAAGCGCGCGGAAAAGCTGCACACGAACCGCGAGCTCGTCGGGCTCGGCCTGGCCAACGTCGGCAGCGCGCTGTCGGTGGGCTTTCCCGTGACGGGCAGCCTGTCGCGCTCCGCCGTGAACTTCGCGGCCGGCGCGCGCACCCAGCTGGCCGGCGTCGTCACGGCGCTGCTGCTGGCCGGCGCGCTCGTGCTGCCCACCGGCTGGCTCGCGCTGCTGCCGCTGCCCGTGCTCGCCGCCACGATCATCGTCGCCGTCCTCGGCCTGCTGGACTGGTCGACCTTGCGCACGGCGTGGGACTACGACCGCGCCGACGCGCTCGCGCTCCTGGCGACAGCCGGCGGCGTCCTGCTGCTCGGGGTGGAGGCGGGCGTCGTGCTGGGGCTGCTGCTGTCGCTGGGGACGATGATCTGGCGCGAGAGCCGGCCGCACATCGCGGTGCTGGGCCGGATTCCGCACACGGAGCATTTCCGCAATATCGACCGGTACTCGGCCGAGACGGACCCGAACGTGCTGCTGCTGCGCGTGGATGCGGGCCTGTTCTTCGGGAACATCGAAGCGGTCAGCGAGCGCATCGAGGAAGAACTGGCCGCGTACCACGACGCGCGCCACCTCGTGCTCGTACTGTCGGCCGTGAACGCCATCGACAGTTCGGCGCTGTTCGGGTTGCTCGAATTGA